>VBNP01000001.1 GCA_005877965.1 Gammaproteobacteria bacterium
TGTAAACTAATGTGTGAGGAGTCACACATTGGCCACAAATCTTTCGCTCGATCCGGAACTGCTCGAGCAGGCCCTGAAGGTGAGCGGCGAACGCACCAAGAAGGCCGCCGTCACCCGGGCGCTTCAGGAATTCATTGCGCGTCGCAGTCAGAAGCGCCTGCTCGAGCTCATGGGCAAGCTCGAGTGGGACAACTCGTTCGACTACAAGAGTGAGCGCTCACGACGGTGACGCTGCTGGTCGATACCAGCGTCTGGTCGCTCGCCCTGCGCCGCGACCGCGCCCGCGACGAGCCACAGGTTGAGGCGTTGCGGCAGGCGCTCGGCGGCGCGCAGAGCGTGGTGACGACCGGCCTGATACTGCAGGAGCTGCTGCAGGGCTTTGCGGGTGCCCGGGCTCAACGCGAGATCGTGGGGCGCTTTGCCGCCCTTCCGCTGCTGGTGCCCGACCGGCAGGACTACATCGACGCAGCAGGTATCCGCAATCGGTGCCGACGCGCGGGCATACAGCTTGGAACCATCGACGCGCTCCTCGCGCAGCTTGGCGTGCGCCATCGGCTGGTATTGCTCAGCACCGACAACGACTTTGTGCACGCCGCGCGGCATTGCGCACTGCGCGTATGGGCTGCGCCCGGCTAGCCGCGGCACGGTCGTCTCCAAGCCGCGGGCGCGAACTTCTCGCCGACCCACCGGTCCTTTCAACTCCGGCGGCGCAAGCCGCCTGTCGCCGTCCGGCAACAGCGCGCAACACCCGCCGGCACCTGTTATGGATGATGTTATGGACGACGGAGGTGCAGCCATGCGAGGGATTCTGCTCACAACGGTTCTGGCGCTCGCAGCGGGCGCCGCCCGGGCCGACGACAGCGGACTGCTGTACGTGGGCGCCGGCGTCTCGAAGGACAAAGTCGCCGGCATCACCCATACCGGGGTGCCCTTTGCCGATATCGACAAGACCTCGTGGAAAGTGCTGGCCGGCTTTCGGCCGATCAAGCTGTTTGCCGTGGAGGCGGACTACCTGGATCTGGGCAACCGGACCAACACGTACATCAGCGGTGCCAGCACGCAATCGGACGCGAAGGCTTACGCGGGCTACGCCGTCGGGTTCCTGCCCCTTCCGGTGCCCTTCCTCGACGTGTTCGGCAAGGCCGGCGTGTCGCGCTGGAAGCTGAACGGGAGCAGCGCCGGAACACTGCCGCCGAGCAGTTTCTTCGCGTTCTCGGACCAGGGCACCGAATTTGCCTGGGGCGCGGGGGCCCAGGCGCATATCGGCAACATCGGCGGGCGCCTGGAGTACGAGCGCTTCCGCATCCCGAACACCGATGACGCCCGCGTTTTCTCGCTCTCGGTGGTTCTGAGCCTGCTCTAGCTGCGCCGCGACTGTGGCGAGGATGATACAAACTCTTAAGCAAACTTATGATTTGAAAAGATATTTTTTCTAAACCGGTGCGGAACTCAGACGCAGGTCGCGCGTCCAACCTAACGAGTGCATCGCACTCCCCGCTTCCCTCCCTGAGCGGGTCAAGCCCGGTTCAAGAGACCTGTGCCGGGTTAGTCTGCCCCGGCGGTTTCACACCGAAACCGCCGGGGCTTTTTTATGATCCGGCGAGCCACGCCGCGAGCGTGTCCTGGGCCTGCGCCACACCGGTTCCCTTGAGCGCCGAAAACAATTGCGCCGTGCCCCGCTCGCACAGCGTGGCCGCCGCCGCGCGCAGCACGGCCGCCGCCTCGCCGCGATTGAGCTTGTCGGCCTTGGAGAGCAGCACGTGCACGCGGTGCGCAGGCAAGGCCCACGCGAGCAGGCCCTCGTCCGCCGGGGTGAGGCCGCGCCGTGAGTCGACGATCACGAACAGGCCCCTGAGCGATGTGCGCGTGCGCAGGCATCGATGAGCGGCGGCCACGCGCGCCGCGCAACCTGCGGGACGTTTGCGTAGCCGTAGCCCGGCAGGTCGACCAGGCGCTTGAGCGGCGCCAGCTCGAAGAAATTGAGCAGGCGCGTGCGGCCCGGCGTCTTGCTGGTGCGCGCCAGAGCGCGCCGCTGAACAATGGCATTGATGGCGCTCGACTTGCCGACATTGGAGCGCCCCACGAAGGCGACCTCGGCGCCGGCATCCGGTGGAAACTGCGCCGGCGCGGCCGCGCTGATCAGAAACCGCGCCTCGTGAAACCGGCTCATGCTTTCAAGGGGTAACAAAGCGCTGGCACGCCTGTAGTGTACAATTCGCCGCCCTCGCATCGCGGAGCTGAGCCGGAAAGAAAACAATGCCGCAGAGCCTGAGAGTCGGTTGGATGGGGCTCACCGCCATGGCGGGGACGCTGGTGTGTTGGGCGCCGTCGCCCGGCGCAGCGCAGAGCGCCGCCGCGCCCGGGGCCGCGGCAACACCCGACCTGCCCTTTACCCATGGCAAGGTCGCCGACGGCGCCACCAAGTCCGCGGTGTGCTCCGCCTGTCACGGCCCGAACGGCAACAGCGTGAATCCCGAGTGGCCGCGACTCGCCGGCCAGAGTGCGGTCTACATCGCCGAGCAGTTCAACCCCGTGATGCAGCCGCTCGCCACCACGCTGAGCGATCAGGACATCAGCGATCTCGCGGTCTACTACGAGGCCCAGACACCCGCGGGGCTGGAGGCCGACCCTTCGTACTGGCGGGGTGGTCAGGCCCTTTATGTGCGCGGCGACCGCGGTCGCAGCGTCCCGGCGTGCATCGCGTGCCATGGGCCGGTGGGGCGCGGCAATCTCGCCGCCGGATACCCCGCCCTGCGCGCACAGCAGGCTGTCTACGTGGCGAAGCAGCTGACCGACTACGCGAGCGGCGCGCGCTACGCCGGGCCCAACCCGCTGCGGGCGAGCCGCAACGGCACGATGATGTTCACACTCGCCAAACGCCTCACCCCCGAGCAGATCCGCGACGTGGCCTCCTACGTGCAGGGTATGCGTTGATTTCGAGGATGCACATGATCCGAACGCCTGCCCTGGCGGCCCTGCTGGCGTTGTGCGCCTGCGCACGGCAGGAGCCCACGCCACCGCCCGCCGCACCCGCACCCGCCGCGGCGGCCAACACGCCATCCGCGACATCGCCCCAGAGCGGCGCGCTCCCCGCGCCCGCCCCCTCCGCTCAGAACGAGACCCAGCAGGCCACCGCCTCCCAGGAGTCGGTCGACAGCGAAGGCGAACGACCGGCGCGCAGCGACACCTCTCTCGAGCAGATTGCGGAGCTACCGGCCGGCGCGCAGCTTCCGGACGGCAAATGGCAGCCGGGTGTGAACTACCAGCCGCTCGTTCCCGCGCAACCCACCAGCGTCGCGCCCGGCAAGGTGGAAGTGATGGAGGTGTTCTGGCTCGCCTGTCCGCACTGCTACGCGCTCGAGCCCTTCCTCAAGAACTGGCTGAAGACCAAGCCCTCCTATGTCGAGTTCGTGCGCGTGCCGGTGATGTGGGGCCCGATGCACCGCGCGCACGCGCGCCTGTACTACACGCTCGACGCGCTGGGCCGGCAGGATCTCGTCGCCAAGGCCATGGAAGCCATTTCGCAGCAGCACACGCCGCTGGCGGCGAACAGCGAGGAGGAATCGCTCAAGCAGCAGCAGGCGTTCGCCACCCGCAACGGCCTCAGCGCCGATGACTTCGCCAAGGCCTACAACTCCTTCACGGTCAACTCCAACCTGCAGCGCGCCGAGCAGCTCACGCAGCGCTATCACGTCGAAGGCGTACCGTTGCTCGTGGTGAACGGCAAGTACAGCACCGATCTTTCCAAGGCGGGCGGCGACGCCAAGCTGATCGAGCTGGTCAGCGACCTGGCCGCCGCCGAGCACCGCCGCTGAAATCGAACGGCGGCGCCATCAGCCGCGTCAAGCGCGCGGCCACCGCGTACTGGCACCGCGAGCCGAACCACGAGGCGCCAACATCAAGCCGGCGTGAGGACCAGCGCGTAGCTGAGATCAGTAGCGCGCCCGACTGGATTCGAACCAGCGACCTGCAGCTTCGGAGGCTGCCACTCTATCCAACTGAGCTACGGGCGCGTTGGGGCGGGCGATCATACGCGCCGGGGCCGGGAGCGTCCATGTTCGAGGCGGGCAGTCGAACGGCTATACTTCGCGGGTCAAACGGCGCGTCCTGAAGCGGATGTATGAGCAAGCAGGATACCCATTTCTTCAATGTCTTCAGCCTGGTGATCAGCCTGCTGGTGGCGGTCACGGTCGGCCTGTTCGCGCTCGCGCGCATCGTCGCCAGCCACACGCAGAACCTGCAGGTGCTCACCGAAGCCGACTACAGCAAGAACGTCGATGCCCGCATCCACCCGCTGGTGCAGGAGGCGATCGCCGGCCGGGACAATTCGGCGCTCGCCATCAAGCCGGCGGAGGCCGCGGCGGCAGGCAGCGCGGCCGCCGCCGCGATGCCGAAGAGCGGCACCGAGCTCTTCGATCAGGCCTGCAGCGCCTGCCACGGACAGGGCATCGGCGGCGCGCCCAGGGCCGGCGACAAGGCCGCCTGGCGTGCGCGCATCGCCCAGGGCAAGGCGATGCTCTACGAGCACGCTCTCAAGGGGTTTCAGGGCAGCGCGGGCCTGATGCCGCCCAAGGGCGGCCGCACCGACGCGCCCGACGACCTCGTCAAGCAGGCCGTCGATCACATGGTGCAGATGGCGCAGTAGCGCCGCCGTCGCGATCCAGACAGCGCAACATCACCGCCTCGCCCAGATGCGCGGCGCTGAGGGTCGCGGCGCCCTCGAGATCGGCTATGGTGCGCGCGAGCCTCAGCACCCGCTGGCGCGCCCGTCCCGAGAGTCCCCGCCGCTGCATCGCCGTCTCGAGCAGCCGCTTCCCGGCCTCATCCACCCTGCACCAGCGCTGCACGCCGGCATCCGTGAGGCGCGCATTGCAGCGCTGCTGGCGCTCGAGCTGCAGTGTGCGCGCGCCGGCGATGCGGGCGGCGGCGGCGGGCGAGGTTTCCCCACCACCGGCGGCGTCGAATTCGGACGCCGCCATCCGCGGCACCTCCACGTGCATGTCCAGCCGGTCGAGCAAGGGAGCGGAGATGCGGCCGCGATAGCGCTGCACCTGCGCCGGTGTGCAGCGGCACCCGCCCGACGGATCCCCGAGGCGCCCGCACGGACAGGGGTTCATCGCGGCGATGAGTTGAAACGCCGCCGGGTAATGGGTCTGCAGTGCGGCCCGCGACACGGCCACGACACCGGTCTCGAGCGGCTCGCGCAGCGCCTCCAGCACCCCGCGATCGAACTCCGGCAACTCGTCGAGAAACAGCACGCCGTGGTGCGCGAGGCTGATCTCCCCGGGACGGGCGCGGGCGCCGCCCCCCACCAGCGCCGCCGCCGAGGCGGTGTGGTGCGGGGCGCGGAACGGGCGCTGCCCGAGGCACTCCGGTGTGTAGCCCGCGGCGCTCACGGCGGCGACTGCGGCCACCTCCAGCGCCTCGGCAGGCGTCAGCGGCGGCAGCAGTCCCGGCAACCGCTGCGCCAGCATGCTCTTGCCCGAGCCGGGTGGTCCGATCATGAGCAGGCTGTGCCCTCCGGCCGCCGCGATGAGGAGCGCACGCTTGGCCTGCAGCTGTCCGCGCACATCGGCCAGATCCGGCGGCACAGCGCGCCCGGGCCCTCCATCCGTGCACCGCGCACGTCGCTCGGGCGGCGGACAGGGCGGGAGGGGCGCGGCGCCGCTGAGGTGCGCACACACCTCGAGCAGGTGACCCGCGGCGCGCACCTGCGCCGGCGCCACGGCGCAGGCCTCCGCGGCATTGGCGCGCGGCACCACCAGCTCGTGGCCGTGCCGCGCGGCGTGCGCCGCCGCGAGCAACAGGCCGCGCACGGGCTTGAGCTCTCCGGTCAGACCGAGCTCGCCGTAGAACTCGCGGGCCACGCACGTGCCGCGGGCTTCAGGCGGCGTGCGGATCTGACCGGACGCCAGCAGAATTCCGAGCGCGATCGGCAGATCGAACCGTCCGCCCTCCTTGGGCAGATCGGCGGGCGCGAGACTCACGGTGATGCGGCCGGCGGGGAATTCGAAGCGCGAGTTGAGCAGCGCCGCGCGCACCCGCTCCTTGCTCTCCTTCACCACCATGGCGGGCAGGCCGACGATGCAGAAGACCGGCAGGCCGCTCGCGAGGCTCACTTCGACGTGCACCAGCGGCGCGTGCAGTCCCACCTGCGCGCGGCAGGCCACCCGAGCCACAGCCATGACCTGCCCTGCCGGTGCCCGGTGCGCCCTGCGGCGAAGCTCGCGGCGCGCTAAGCCGGCGGCGGACTGGCGCCCGGCGCCTCGCCGGCGGCGGCGGAGCCGCTGCCCTCCAGGGTCGCGAGCCGCGCCTCGAGCGCTTCGAGGCGCGTGCGCGTGCGCTCGAGCACGCGCGCCTGGGCGTCGAACTCGTCCCGGGTCACCAGGTCGAGCTTGCTCAGGCGCTCGCGCAGCACCGCGCGGAAGTTGCTCTCGAGGTCCTGCTGCATGCTGCGCAGCGCCGGTGGCACGCGCTCGAGCAGACGGCGGGCGATCTCATCGATGCGGAACGAATCCATGGGTCAAGCTTACGCGCTGCCGGTCGCGGGCGCAGCGGGTGTTTGTCACGCGATCGACCTGATACGGCCTCGAGGAGCGCGAGGGGGTCGACGTCACCTCCCCTGGCGAGCGGGCCTATGATCTGTGAGTGCGCCTCTGGCGGTCGGGGCCGGGTTGTCGCTATGGTGTGACCCCTGGCGGGCTTAAGCCTGCGGCGGGTGTGACGGAGTTCAAGGGTCGCGCCGGCCGCCAGCGCCATACTGATCGGCGGGAGGCCTTTTATGTCGCGACTGCTACCCATCACCGCCCTGCTTCTGGCCGGGGTGCTCACCAGCGCCCGGGCCGACGTCTATCGCTGGATCGATGAGCACGGCGTGCCGCATTACAGCGATCAGTGGGTGCCGGGATCGGTGGTCATCAAGACGATCAAGCCGCACCCGTCAACCTTCACCTCCACGGCGCGCGCCACCGAGCACCGCAGCCTCCCGAACAACGGCCTCTCCACGGAATTCACCGATCAGGCCAACGCCCGGGCGGTGCAGCAGGACATGGCCAAGACACGCGAAGTACAGTGCAAGGCGGCGAAGGACCGCTACATGAAGGCCATCCAGTCGCGCCGCATCGTCAAGCAAAACAAGGACGGCGAGCGCGAGGTCCTGTCCGACGAAGCGGCCGACGCCTTTCGCGAGCAGGCGCGCAAGGACGTGCAGGACCACTGCGGCAGCGTGCCCGCTTTCACTCCTGAGCCGATACCCGAGCCGCAGCCCATACCCGAGCCGAAGGTCAATCCCGCCGAGGCGACGTCGCCCTGACGCGCCCGCCTCCCGGGGGATCCGGGAGGAGTCGATTCGCGCGCCACCTACGCTCTATAGTGACGCCCGCGGCCGCTCCGGCCGCACGGGTGCGGGGAGCCAATGCGCGTAGGTTTTGTCGGGCTCGGCGCCATGGGCACGCACATGGCGCGCAATCTGCACCGTGCGGGAATGCTGGCCGCGGTCTGGAACCGCAGCGCCGAGAAGGCGCGCACGCTGGCCTCCGAACTCGACGTTACGGCTCCCGCGACGCTCGAGCAGCTCGCCGCCGGCAGCGAGGTGGTGGTGTCGTGCGTCTCGGCCGACGCGGACGTGCTCGAGGTGGCGCGCGCCCTGGCACCGGGACTTAAGTCCGGCGCGCTCATGCTCGACTGCTCCACCATCGGCGCCGAGACCGCCCGCCAGGCGGCCGCACTCTTCGCTCCCCGCGGCGTCGAGTTCCTCGATTGTCCGGTGAGCGGCGGGGTGGAGGGCGCGCGCGACGCCCAGCTTGCCATCATGGCCGGCGGCACGCCCGCGGGCTTCGAGCGGGCGCTGCCGATCCTCGCGGCGCTCGGCCGCACCATCACGCACTTCGGCCCGAGCGGCAGCGGTCAGGCCGCCAAGGCCACCAACCAGATCATGTGCGCGGGCATCATCGAGGCGGTCGCGGAAGCGATGGCGTTCGCGCGCGCGCAGGGGTTGCCGCTCGAGAAGCTCATCGACACCCTCGGCAAGGGCGCGGGCTCGAGCTGGTACTTCGTGCATCGCGCGCCCAACATGGTGCGTGGCGCCTACCCGGCGGGCTTCCGGGTGCGTCTGCATGCCAAGGATCTCGGCATCTGCCGCGAGATGGCGGCGCGCTTCGGCGTCGCACTGCCGGTCGTGGAGCGCATGCTCGCCGAGTACGCCGAGCTCGTGGCGCGCGGCTACGGCGATGAGGACATCTCGGCCACCTACCGGCTCAAGGCCGAGCTGTTCGAGCGCACCAACATCATGGGCGCGCCGGCCCGCGGCACATGAAGACCGACTCCGGCCGCGAGCACGCGTTCTACCTGCCGGACTTCTGCACCTCGCGCGCCACGCTCGCCATCGTGCTCATCGTCGAGCTCACCGCGTTCGTGCTCACGCTCGCGCGCCAGAGCCTGGCGGTCGACTTCTGGACCGACCTGGTGCGCACCTCGATGTTCCTGCTGTGGATCGGACTCGCGGGCGCGGCGCTGCTGTGCGCCGTGCGCGAGCCGCTGGCGCGTTCGACGGTGGCGGTGGGTTCGGCGGCGGTGCTGGCGCTCATCACCGCGGTGGTCGCGACGGTGTCGGTGTGCGCGTACCTGATCGGGCGCACGCAGATGGTGATCGACGCCGGGGGCGCGGCCCTGTTCCCCCAGTCCGCGGGCAACTTCGCACTCCGCAACGTCTGGATCGGGCTGGTGGTGACCGGGCTCGCGCTGCGCTATTTCTACGTGGCGCACGAGTGGCGCTGCAGCGTGGAGCTGCGCGCCGCGGCGCGCGTGCACGCGCTGCAGGCGCGCATCCGGCCGCACTTTCTCTTCAACAGCATGAACACCATCGCCGCTCTCACGCGCAGCAATCCCTCGCGTGCGGAAGCGGCGGTGCAGGACCTGGCGGACCTGTTCCGCGCCACGCTGAGCGACAAGCGCGACACCATCACGCTGGCGGAGGAGCTCGAGGTCGCGCGCACCTATCAGCGCATGGAGCAGCTGCGCCTGGGAGGGCGGCTGCAGGTGGACTGGAAGACCGACCCGCTGCCCGCCAATGCGCTGGTGCCGCATCTGATGATCCAGCCGCTGCTCGAGAACGCGATCTATCATGGCATCGAGCCGCGCGCCGAGGGCGGCACGGTGACCATTACCGGCGAGGTCGGCGGCGGGCTCGTGACCATCGTGGTGCGCAACCCGCTCGATCCGAGTCCGGGAGAGCGCGACGGCAACCGTCTGGCGCTCGCCAACATCCGCGAGCGCCTCAGCCTCATGTACGGCGAGCGGGCGCTCATGAAGTCGGGGCGCTTCGACGCGGAGTACATCGTGACGCTGAGGTTCCCGCTCATCGAACAGCCCGCGGGCGCCGCCGCCGCGCGGCCCGCCTGAGCCCATGGGCGTCGCGACCAAGCTGAGAGTCCTCATCGTCGACGACGAGCCGCCGGCGCGCGAGCGGCTGCGGAGCCTGCTCGCCGAGATCGCCGACGTCGAGGTGATCGGCGAGGCCGTGAACGGCCACGAGGCCCTCAAGGAAAGCCACGACCTCGCCCCCGACGTGGTGCTGCTGGACGTGCGCATGCCGGGGATGGACGGGATCGAGGCGGCGCGGCACCTGAACGTGCTGGAAGAGCCGCCGGCGGTGATCTTCACCACCGCCTACGATCAGTACGCGGTCGAGGCTTTCGATGCGCATGCCGTGGGATACCTGCTGAAACCGGTGCGCAAGGAGCAGCTGGCCGCTTCCCTCGCCCGCGCCGGCCGCCTGACGCGCGCGCAGCTGCAGAGACTCGCGGCCGCCGGCGAGGAGCGGCGCAGCCACATCGCCGCGCGCCACCGCGAGGGGGTGAGGCTCATCCCCATCGAGAAGGTGCAGTACTTCCTCGCCGATCAGAAATACACCACCGTCCGACACGTCAACGGCGAGGATCTGATCGAGGATTCGCTGCGGCTGCTGGAGAGCGAGTTCGGCGCGGCGTTCGTGCGCATCCACCGCAACGCGCTGGTGGGCGTGAAATACCTCGAGCGCATCGAGCGCAATGCCGACGGTCAGTGCTTCGTGCGGCTGCGCGGTTGCGAGGCGCCGCTGCAGGTGAGCCGGCGCATGGCGGGGGAGCTGAAGGAGCGGTTCAGGATCTGACCGTGCCGCGCCGCCCCCGACCGAGGCTATCCATGGTTCGCCGTTGCGAGGGTGTCGGCGACAATGCGGCCAAAGCGCCGCTCGCGGTGGCGATACGCCGCGAGCGCGTGTCGGAAGGCCTGCTGGTCGAAATCCGGCCACAGGGCTTCCGCGAAATACAGCTCCGCGTACGCGCACTCCCACAGCAGGAAGTCGCTCAAGCGCTGCTCGCCGCCGGTGCGAATCAGCAGATCCACTTCGGGCGCCGGCGCCAAGGCATGATCGACGTCCGCGAGCCGCTCGGCGAAGCGCGCCCGGTCGATGCCGGGCTCGGATTGCAGGCGCCGGCAGGCTTCGAGGAGGCTATGTTGCGAGGAGTAGTCCACGGCGATGCGCAGATGCATCCTGTTGCAATGCGCGGTCGCCTGCTCGCTGCGCTCGATCTCCCGGCACAGGCCGGGAGGGAGTCGATCCCGCCGACCGATGACATTGATGCGGACGGACCGATCCACGCAGCGCTGTGTCTGAGTCAGCAGATGCCGGCGCAGCAGCGTGAACAAGGCACTGACTTCGGCAGCCGGCCGGCTCCAGTTGGCGGCCGAGAATGCGTACAGCGTCAGAGTCGTGATGCCGTGCCGCACCGCAGCTTCCACCACCGCGTCGACGGCCCTGGCGCCGGCGCGATGCCCGGCGCTGCGTGGCAGGTGACGGCGCGACGCCCACCGTCCGTTGCCGTCCATGATGACCGCTATGTGCATGATGAAGTACTTTGTCTTGTAGAGTTGCCAACCAAGAAAATATCAGCGCCCGCGGGTAGCCTTGATCACGGCTTCGACGTGGTCGAGATAGCGATGCAACGCCGTCCGCCCCGGCGACGTGAGTCGATAGACCGACTGCGGACGACGATCCTCGAAGGACTTGGTACAGGTCAGGTATCCGGCCTCCTCGAGCTTGCGGGCGTGCGCGCTGAGGTTGCCGTCGCTCACGTCAAACAGCTCCTTGAGCTGATTGAAGGTCAGCTGCTCGCGCACCGCCAGGGCACTCATGATTCCGAGGCGCACGCGCTCGTACACCAGCCGATCGGCTCCGGCACGCGCATTTTCACGCCCCGACCCGGGCACGCTCGCCAGCTTCGGACGTTTCGGCGTCGCCGCTGCCGCCGTCGCGCGCGCCTTCACCTTAGCGGCCATGGCCCGCTCGTCCGATCAGAAAGCCAAACAGCAGGTGCAGACCCCCGAATCCGGTGCCGAGCATGAGCGTCTGCAGACCATCGGGCAGCACGAGCGCGAGCAGCCCCAGTGCGATGAACAATCCGCCCATCACGGCGATGGCGCCGCTGGTGG
The DNA here is from genome assembly GCA_005877965.1 of Gammaproteobacteria bacterium. GTDB lineage: Bacteria > Pseudomonadota > Gammaproteobacteria > Steroidobacterales > Steroidobacteraceae > 13-2-20CM-66-19. The sequence goes on from VBNP01000001.1 coordinate 11,470, forward strand.
GCACGCTGGCGGCGACCAGGCCGCACCCGTACAGCAGCAACCAGGTGCCCGGAATGGCGTGCAGATTGCCCGAGCTCCAATGCACCGCGGTCATGACCAGGCCGGCGAACATCGAGGGGACGAGGCACAGGGCAAGCTTGCGAATGGGCGTACCGGAAAGGGTCAGCCCCCGCAGGGACGCGGGTCGCGCCATCAGCGCCAGCCCTAAGCCGGCGGCGACGACCGCGGCGAGCAACCAGATGAGAAGCCAATGCGCGCGCAGCGCGGCGGTCGAGGACAGCCCGGCGGCGAGCAGACCCACGATACCCATGGCGCTGCCGGCGGATCCGGGGACCGCGATCGAGGAGGCCGCCTCCATGGTGGCGCGTATGTAGCGCAGCGTCGCGGCGACCTGGGAATCAATCGGGACTGGATGGGCGGACTGCACGGTGTGCTTCTGCCGGTCGGTCACGGGTCGAAGCTAGTCGCAGCGGCAATGTGCTGTCAAGTACTTTGTACTACAGAGTATACGCCGCAGCCGCGTGAGTGGCTCTACAGGATGTAGCGGCTCAGGTCCTCGTCCTGGACCAGTTTCCCCAGGTGATCGTCGACGTACTTCGCGTCGATGGTCACGGAGCCCTGGCCGTCGGGCTTGCCGTTCTGCTCCGCCGCCTCGTAGGAGACGGTCTCGAGCAGGCGTTCCATGACCGTGTGCAGGCGCCGCGCCCCGATGTTCTCGGTGCGTTCGTTCACCTGAAAGGCGATCTCGGCGATGCGCCGCACGCCATCGGGGGCGAACTCGACCCGCACGCCTTCGGTCGCCATCAGCGCCGTGTACTGCGTCGTGAGCGAGGCATCGGGCTCGGTGAGAATGCGCACGAAGTCGCCCACGTTCAGGGAGTCGAGCTCCACGCGGATCGGCAACCGGCCCTGCAGTTCCGGGATCAGGTCCGAGGGCTTGGAGAGGCTGAACGCGCCGGAGGCGATGAACAGCACGTGGTCGGTCTTCACCGGGCCGTACTTGGTCGCCACCGTCGAGCCTTCGACCAGCGGCAGCAGGTCGCGCTGCACGCCCTCGCGCGAGACGTCCGCGCCGAGGGTCTCCTGGCGGCGCGTCACCTTGTCGATCTCGTCGATGAACACGATGCCGTTCTGTTCGGCATTGGCGAGCGCCTGGATCTTGAGCTCGTCCTCGTTGATGAGCTTGCCGGCCTCCTCGTCGGTGAGGAGCTTGAGGGCCTCGCGCACCTTCAGCTTGCGGGTGCGGGTGCGGTTGCCCCCCAGGTTCTGGAACATCGACTGCAGCTGCTGCTGCATCTCCTCCATGCCCGGAGGCGCCATGATCTCCACGCCCATCGGCAGGATGCGCAGCTCGATCTCGATTTCCCGGTCGTCGAGCTCGTGCTCACGCAACATCTTGCGGAATTTCTGGCGCGTCTCCCCGTCGCGCGCGGGCGCGGGCTCGTCGGTGGAGAACCCCATCATGCGCGGCTTGGGCAGGAGCGTGTCCAGCACGCGCTCCTCGGCGGCGTCCAGCGCCCGCTCGCGCACCTTGGCCATCTCCTGCTCGCGGGTGATTTTCACGGCGACGTCCGCCAGATCCTTGACGATCGAGTCGACATCGCGGCCGACGTAGCCGACCTCGGTGAACTTGGTGGCCTCCACCTTCACGAACGGCGCGTTGGCGAGCTTCGCCAGGCGCCGCGCGATCTCGGTCTTGCCGACGCCGGTCGGGCCGATCATGAGAATGTTCTTGGGCGTGATCTCCTGGCGCAGCGGCTCGCCGACCTGCATGCGACGCCAGCGGTTGCGCAGCGCGATGGCCACGGCGCGCTTGGCCGCGTCCTGGCCGACGATATGTTTGTCGAGCTCCTGGACGATCTGGCGCGGCGTCAGGGATGACATGATGCTCAGACCCCGCCCCCCTGGGTGCGTTTCAATTCCTCGATGACCACGTTGCGGTTGGTGTAGATGCAGATGTCGGCGGCGATATTGAGCGAGCGCTCCACGATGCTGCGCGCATCGAGAGTGGAGCCTTCCAGCAGCGCGCGCGCGGCGGCCAGCGCGAACTGCCCGCCGGAGCCGATGGCGGCCACGTCGTAGTCGGGCTCGATCACGTCGCCGTTGCCGGAGATCACCAGCAGCTTGTCCGGATCCCCCACCAGCAGCAGCGCCTCCAGACGCCGCAGGTAGCGGTCCGAGCGCCAGTCCTTGGCAAGCTCGATCGCGGCGCGCGTGAGGTTGCCGTATTTCTCGAGCTTGCCTTCGAAGCGCTCGAACAGCGTGAAGGCATCGGCCGTGCCGCCGGCAAAACCGGCGAGCACCCGGTCGTTGGCGAGCCGGCGCACCTTGCGCGCGTTGCCCTTCATGACGGTGTTGCCGAGGGTGACCTGGCCGTCGCCCCCCAGGGCCAGCGCACCGTTGCGGCGCACGCCGAGGATAGTCGTGCCGTGAGGATTGAAGCCTGACTTGTCGCTCATGGGTTTCCGTAAGTCAGCGCGCCGGCGGTGAGATCGACGCGCCGTCCCGGGTGCGCGATTTCAGGCCTCCGTCCGCCTCAGGCCTTCCGGCGCGCCCGCGGATGGGTAGCGTCGTAGATGCGGGCCAGATGCTGGAAATCAAGATGAGTATAGATCTGGGTGGTCGAGATGTCGGCATGACCCAGCAGCTCCTGCACACCGCGCAACTCGCCACTGGATTCCAGCAGGTGCGAAGCGAACGAATGCCGGAACAGGTGCGGGTGCACGGGCATCCCCAGCCCCTGGCGCCTCGCCCAGTAGGCCACGCGGGCCTGCACCGCGCGCGGACCCAGACGGGCGCCCGAGCGGCCGACGAACAGCGCCGTCTCCTGCTCTCTCGACACACCCGCCCGCGCCTTGAACCACACTCTGAGCGCCTGCGCCGCGGCGCGCCCGACCGGCACGATGCGCGCCTTCCTGCCCTTGCCGAGCACCTGCACCGTCCGATCCTTGAGATCCAGGCTCATGACATCGAGTCCCACGAGCTCCGCCAGGCGCAGGCCCGAGGAATACAACAGCTCCATGATCGCCCGGTCACGCGCGCTCAGCCCCTCGCCGGCGGGGATTTCCAGAAGCCGCGCCATCTGGTCCGCGTCGAGAGTTTGCGGCAGGCGCCGCGCTGCCTTGGGAGCGGCTACGTCACGGGCGGGATTGCGCGTGACCCGCTCGCTGCGCCGCCGCCGGCCGGCGGCCGGCGCCGAGCTCGCGCCCGCGCCGTCACTGCGGCCCTCGCGCAGCAGGAATTCGTAGAAGCTGCGCACCGCGGACAGGCGGCGCTGGATGCTGCGCGGCGCGAGTCCCGCCGCGTGAGAATGCGCGGCGAAGGTGCGCACGTGCTGGGTGTCGAGCGCGCTCCAGTCGCCAAGACCCGCGCGATCACAGAACTTCACCAGCGCCGCCAGATCGCGCGCGTAGCTGGTATCGGTGTGCGCGGACAGTCGGCGCTCGCAGCTCATGTAACGCCGGAATCGGGCGAGCCACTCGAGCGCCGCAGGAGTCATGGTCCGTGCATCCGGCGCCCTCAGCGCGGCGTGCTGGTGAGCGAAGCGGCGATCAACTCCGCCATGCGCGCGAGAAATTCGGTGCTCATGGCGGGGTGAAAGCGGTCGCGGTCGGCGCTGCCGAGCGCGAGCAGGCCCACCGAGCCCTTCTCCCCGAGCGGCACCAGCGCCACCGAGGCCATCTCCAGACCCTCGGGCCCGAACAGGAACTCGCGCTGCGAGTCGCGCGCCTGGCCGCAGCGCGGCTTGCCGCTGCTGAAGAGCGTCTCGAAGGACTTGAGATTCGGGTCGGTGGCCGGCACGGTGCGCACGAAGCGCGGTGAAGCCGCGGGGGCCGAGGGTTCCCCGATCAGTACCAGAGCCGCATGGAAGGCGTCGAAGTCCTCGCGCAAACCCGCTTCGATGCGCGCCACGGCCTGCTGACGCGGCACGGCGCTCAGCAGCAGCCGGCGCGTGAAGCGGTGCAGTCGCTCCGAGACGGCGTCGTTCGCGCGAGCCACCCGCACCAGTTCCGCGAGCTTGTTCTCCAGAGCCGCCTGCTTCTCGCGCAACACCTCGATCTGGCGCTCGACCAGCGAAATGGTCGTGCCGCCGCGCGCGTGCGGCAACCTCAGCCGTGCCAGCAGCGCCTGATGGCGCTCGAAGAAATCCGGAGTGCGCTGCAGATAGGCCGCGATGGACTCCTCTTCGATCTCTGCCGCGGTGAGTCCGCGAGCCTCTCGTGTAGTCATGGCGTTCTAGACCTCGACGTGACCTGCGAAGGATATTCCTGCGGGACCGGTCAGCCAGATGTGTTCCCCCGGACCCGCCCAGTTTACGCGTAACTCGCCGCCGCGCACGCTCACGCGCACTTCGGTGTCGAGCAACCCGCGCCGGCGTCCCACCGCGACCGCCGCGCAGGCGCCGGTGCCGCAGCCGGGCGTCTCGCCGGCGCCGCGCTCGTACACGCGCAGGCGCACCTCACCGCGCGCCACGATCTCGACAAAGCCCGCGTTCACGCGTTGCGGAAAGCGCGGATGGCGCTCGATCTGAGGCCCGAGCGTTGCCACCGGCGCCGTCTCGACCGAGGCCACGGTGATGACGACGTGCGGGTTGCCCATCGAGACCGCAGCGATGTCGAGCGTGCGCCCGCCGACCTCCAGGGGGTAGCTGTCCGCTTCGTGCGGTGCCTCGAAGGGCAGCGAGCGGGGGTCGAAGTCCGGTACGCCCATGTCAACCGACACCTCATGCGCGCCCCCGATGCGCGCCTGCACCAGCCCGGCGGGACTCTCGAGTGTGAGCGAGCCGTTGCGGCTGACGCCGCGGTGGTGCAGGAGCGCGGCGATGCAACGCGCGCCGTTGCCGCACTGCTCGACCTCGTCGCCGTCGGAGTTGAAAATCCGGTAGAACACGGCCGCCGCGGCTCGCCTGGGCCGCTCCAGCACCAGCGCCTGGTCAAAGCCTATGCCGGTGCGGCGATCCGCGAGACTGCGCAGCAGCTCGGGCCGCAGCAGTGACTCGTCGGCGGGCGCATCGAACACGACGAAATCGTTGCCGACCCCGTGCATCTTCGTGAAATCGATGCGCATTGCGGCGGAGCATAACGCAAAACACCGCGCGCGCGGACCGCGCTGATCGGGGACCGGGCGCGGAAACGGCGCCGCACGCGCCGCTTAACTCTCACGCAGCGCCGCGCGCACCTTGAACAGGCAGCGGTCCATGACCGTGAAGATCCCGGCCTGCACCGCCCGCTCGGCGGCAGCCTGGTCGACCACACCTTCCTGCAGCCACAGCGCCGGGAGCTTGAGGCGAATGCAGTCGGTGACGATCCCGGCCACGTGCTCGGGGCGGCGGAACACATCGACGATGTCGACCCGCTCGCCGCGACCGAGCACTTGCGGCAGTCGATCCAGCGAGGGCACCGCCGGCTCGCCCAGGATGATCTCGGCTGAGGGCGTCACGGGAATGATCCGGTAGCCGAAGCGCTGCAGGGCACGCGCGACGCCGTGGCTCGGGCGGGTGCGATCGGCCGACAGTCCCACCACCGCGATGGTGTGCGCGGCGCGCAGCAGCGCTGCGATCTCATCTGGCGAGGGGTTCACGAACACGGCATTTCCTTGGCCTTCGCGTCCTGGAGCGTCTAGTCTAACCCCTCTTTATGACACCGCCCCCGGACGAACACAGCGTACGCATCGAACCGCACGGGCGCACGCTGCGCCTCATGCCGGGACAGCCGATCCTGGAAGCCGCGCTGAGCGCCGGACTCAACCTGCCGCACAGCTGCAAGTCCGGCCACTGCGGCTCGTGCCGCGCACGCCTGCTCGCCGGCGCGTTCCACTACCCCAACGGCCCACCGCTCGGCATCACCGCGGAGGAAGCGCAGCGCGGCCAGATTCTCCTGTGCCAGGCGCGCGCGGACTCGGACCTCACCGTGCAGGCGCGCCTCATCGCGAGCGTCGCGGATGTCGAGATCAAGACGCTGCCGTGCCGGATTGCGCGACTGCGGCCACTCGCGCCCGACGTGATGCAGTTGTGGTTGCGACTGCCGGCGGTGGAGCGCCTGCGCTTCCATCCCGGGCAATACCTGGACGTGCTGCTCGAGAACGGCCGGCGCCGCAGCTTCTCCATCGCCAGTCCGCCACACGACAGCGAGCTGATCGAGCTGCACGTGCGGCGGGTCAACGGTGGAGGATTCAGCGAGCGGCTGTTCGGGGCCGCCGCGGGTGTGGGCGGCGGCGCGCCGCTCGAGGCGGGGTCATTGCTCAGGATCGAGGGGCCGATCGGGCAATTCAGCTACCGGCAGGGCTCGGACCCGGTGCTCATGGTCGCCGGTGGCACCGGCTTTGCACCCCTGAAGTCGATGCTGCGGCATGTGCTGGAAACGGGCATCCGGCGCGACCTCCATTTCTACTGGGGCGCGCGCCACACGCAGGACCTGTACGAGGAAGCGCTGGCGCTCGAGTGGGCGCGCCGCCATCCGCAGCTCAAGTTTACCGCCGTGTTGTCGGAAGCGTCCGCGGCCGAAGCCGCGCATCATCGCGCCGGCTGGGTGCATGAGGCCGTGCTCGCGGACTACCCGCAGCTGGCGCGCTTCGAGGTGTACGCCGCCGGCCCGCCCGCGATGATCGAAGCGATGCGCACGCACTTCCCGCGGCACGGATTGTCCGCGGAGCGCCTGTACTTCGACTCGTTCGACTACGCGCCGGATGCCAGGCCGACGCCGACGGCGTCCTGAGGCGCACGTGTCCCGGGGCGCCGGTCTAACGGCGCTGCCACACCTGCATCATGTGCGCTGAGCCCTGGGCGCGCTATCCTTAACGAAGCAACAGGGGGGCGTGACTGTGATCCACGCGGCCATCACCGGCTGGGGCAAGTGCCTGCCGCCGGCGGTGCTCAGCAACCACGATCTTTCCAGCCTGCTCGACACGAGCGATGAATGGATCGTCAGCCGCACCGGGATTCGCGAGCGGCGAATTTCCCACGTGGGACTCGAGGAGCTCGCGTACGTGGCGGCGGCGCGCGCGCTCGCCGCCGCCGGGATCCCCGGCGGCAGCATCGAGCTCATCGTGTTCGGCACCTGCAGCCACGAGGACCAGGTTCCGAACATGGCCTCAGGCATCCAGGTGCGCATCGGCGCGCAGCCCGCGGCGGCCTTCGACATCAACACCGCCTGCACCAGTTTTCTCTACGGCCTGTCGGCCGCCACCGCGCTGATCCGCACGCAGGTGGTGCGCAACGCCCTGGTGATCGGCGCGGAGCTCATCTCGCCGTTCATGGACTGGAGCGACCGCGATGTCGCCGTGCTGTTCGGCGACGGCGCGGCGGCGGTGGTGCTCGAGGCCAGCGAGCGCGAGGAAGGCCTGCTCGCCGAAAAGCTCGGCTGCTACGGCGAAGCGCGCGAGACCCTGCGGGTGCAGGGCATGGGCGGGCGCTATGCGAACCGCGGCGTGCTCTACGGCATCACCCGCTGGCAGTTCGAGGGCCAGGAGATCTTCAAGCGCGCCGTGCAGGGCATGAGCAGCGCCTGTGAGGACACGCTCACGCGGCTGAACCTCAAGCCCCGGGACGTGGACCTGGTGGTGCCGCACCAGGCGAACCTGCGCATCATCGAAGCGGTCGCCAAGCGCGCGCACCTGCCACTCGAACGGGTGTACGTGAACATCCAGCGCTACGGCAACATGTCGGCGGCCACGGTACCTGTGGCCCTGTGCGAGGCGCTGGAGGAGCGGCGGGTGCGCGCGGGGGCACTGCTGCTGATGCCCGGGTTCGGCGGGGGCCTGAGCTACTGCGCGCACCTCGTGCGCTGGGGCAGCCGCACGACGCCCTTGAAGTCAAGCACGGTGGAGTTGCCGCCGAACGAGCGTCCGGCGCTGCAGATCATCCGCGAGTGCCTGGAGCGCAAGACACGGCCGTCGGCGGCGGCTCCCGCCACGCCGTTCGCCTAGCGCGCACCCGCCTGCGCGCTCAGCGTTTCGCGGCCTGGGCCGCCTTCTTCTTTCTCTTCGCCGGATCCTTCGTGCGCGACTTGCCGAAAGAGCCCTGGTAGATCTTGCCGCGGCGGGTTCTTGGATCGCCTTTTCCCATGACTACTCCGATTCGCTCTTCACATAATGAGAAAGGCCGGTCGCCGACGCCCTTGCAGGCACGTACGACCGGCCCCTGGCAGCCTTGCTTACCAGCGCTTCGGTGCGCCGCCGCGGTTGCCGCCGCCGCCGCCGGTGCGCTCCTGGGCCTCATTCACCCGCAGCGGACGCCCGCCGAGCTCCTTGCCGTTGAGATTCTGGATCGCGCGCGAGGCATCGGCGCGCGACATCTCGACGAACCCGAAGCCGCGCGGCCGGCCGGTGTCGCGATCGGTGATGATGCTCACCGACTCGACGGTGCCGTGCGCCGCGAACAGCTCGCGGATCTCGGCGTCAGTAGCGGAAAATGGCAGGTTGCCAACATAGATCTTCGTCATGCAATCAAACTCCTGAAAGAAAAGTACTAGCAGGAGCGCTGACCTACTTGACTCGTCGGCGCGCGCACTGCCACCTGGTCGAGAACGATTCGGCTTTTCAGACTCGGAAGCCAACTCGCAAACGAGGCGGGCGGCAGGCGGCAGGAAAGGGAACGGTCACGAACCGGCGCGGACGATACCCCATGCGCCGGGCGGGGCACAAGCGACGCTGTCGTGGACCGTGTCGTATTTTCCACACGCCCCCTGTCCCGGGGCATGGCCGGGGGCACCCCGCAGCCTCAGCGCCCGGAGCGCTCCGCCAGCTGCTCGAGTGCCCGCAGCTGCAGCACCGTCGAGTCGGAGGCCGGCAGCAGCTGGTTGGCCGTGCCGATGAACGCCGGGACCTGCGCCGCGGGCAGCGGCGGGCTGATCAGGTACCCCTGGGCGAAGTCGCAGCCCAGCCGGCGCAGCAGGTTCCAGGCGGCCGGCTCCTCCACGCCCTCGGCGACGACCTTCAGTCCCATGCTGTGACCGAGCTCGATGGTCGAGGTGACGATGGTGGCCGCGCCGCTGGTCGCCTGGGAAATGAACGAGCGATCGATTTTCAGCTCATCCACCGGCAGCACGCTCAGCTGCGACAGCGAGGAGTGCCCGGTGCCGAAATCATCGATCGAGAAGCGCACGCCGGCGATGCGCAGCAGTTGCATGTTACGCACCGCAACCTGTGGATCGCGCATCACCGCGCTTTCGGTGATCTCCAGCAACAGGGACGTGGAAGCCACCCGATGCTGGCGCAGCAGCGCGAGGACCGCATCGCACAGGTCCGGGTCGAGGATGTCGGGGGCCGAGAGGTTCACGGCCAGGTCCAGCTCGAGCCCCATGCGGCGCCACTCGCCCATCTGCCGCACCGCCGCGGCGAGCACCCAGTTGGTGAGCCGGCGCGAGCCGCCGGTGCTCTCCGCCAGCGGCACGAATTCCGCCGGCGGCACCGGCCCGAGCTGCGGGTGAGTCCAGCGCACCAGGGCCTCGAGACTCTGGACCGAGCGGGTCGCCATCGCGACCTTCGGCTGATACACCAGAGTGAGACGGTCCTGATCGATGGCGCTGGTCAGATCGGTGATCAGCGTCAGCCGGCGACGATGCTGCTCGTCCTGTCCCGGACGGTACATGGCCACCCGCGCGCGCGCCTCGTCCGCATCCTCCAGGGCCACCTGCACGCGCTGCAGCAGCTCATCCGCACTGCGGCCGTGAGCGGGGAACAGGCATACGCCGCACGCCAGGCGCAGATCGAGGGCGACACCCGCCAGATGAAAGCCGGTGCGCATCACCGCGACCAGCTGCTCGGCGTACAGCAGCGAGCGCTCGGCGGAGCAGCCCGGCGCGATCACCAGCAGCTGAGTCTCACCGAGACGTGCGACCGTGTCGGCGGCGGCGGCGTTGTGCTTCAGCCGCCGGGACGCTTCGCGCAGCACCTCGTCTCCGACCTGGTGTCCGAGAGAGGCGTTGATGTCGCGCAGGTTGCGCAGCTCGATGAGCACCAGCGCCGCGCGCGACTCGGTGCCGCGCGTCAGCGGGTCGTGGTAGGCGTGGTGGGTGATGTCCGCTTCGCGCGCCGCGATGTTGCTCTGCATGGCATTGAAGGTGGCCGCGAGCCGGCGAAATTCGTCTCCCCCGGAGACATTGACCGCGGTCTCGTATTGCCCCTGCTCGATACGTCGCGCGGCGCGCATCAGCTCGCCGATCGGACGGGTGGCGCTGCGCCCGAGCACCGCCCCGACCAGCGCCGCCAGGATGAGCGCGATGCCGTCGATCAGCAGCATGGCGTCGCGCAGGTCGCGATAAGGAGCGAACACGTCCTGCAACGGCTTCAGCAGGATGAGGTCGACCGCGTCTCCGCGCGTGTCGAGACGCCGCGCGAAGCTCAGGTAGTCCGTGTCCCGCAGGCGCGTGATGTGCGGGAGGTCGCTCGGCGCCGGGAACGCGCCCGCGGGGCTGCCGGCTGCGGCTCGCCCGCCGCTCGGCAGCGTCGCGGCGACCCGCACCCCATCGGACCCGTGGGTGACGATCGCGACCTGCGAGCCGACCAGATCGCGGATCTTCTGCGCCAGCGCCTCATCGGCCACGAACCCCATCGCGACCCAGGCAATCGTCTCCGGGGTTCGCACCGGCGCGAGGAAGAACTGATAGGAATGCGCGCCAAACACCCGGAAGCTGGGCTGGTCGCGCACGCTGGAGACATCCTCGAGCAGACTCGCGAGCGATCCGGCGGCCTCGGCGGCGGCCGGCGCCGTCGAGGTGAGCACCCGGCCGTGGGTATCGAGCAGCAGCACCATATCGGCGCCGATGCGCTGGGCGTTGTTGTGGGCGGCTGAGCGGATGGTGGCCGCATCGCCGCTCGCGACGGCCTCCCGAAAGCCGAAGTCCGCCGCCAGCACGGCCACGCCGTTGGCCAGCTGGCCGGCGCGAAAGCGCATCAGTTGCTCGGCCAGCGAGCCCCCGGAACGCAGCTGCTCGGCGGCGCGCGCCTCCACGGTCCGGCGGGTGCTCGCCAGCACTGCGGCGAGCGTCACAGTTTGGGTGACGACACCCAAGCCGATGATCAGCACGAGAAGCCGTTTGCGGAAACTACCCATTAATTCGGCTCGAATATGTCGTGCATCGTAAGAGCTGCGCGGTGCTTAGCGCGAGGATTCGAGTGCGGGAATGAGACCTCCGACACGACCGCGTCGCATCCGGTGCGCCACCCCGGGGGTTGGCGGCGCCCTGGCGCTGCTGGCCACGCTCGGCCCGGCCGCGCCGCTGCTGGCCGCGACACTGGGCATCACCGTGCAAACGCCCGACGGCCGTGCGCTCTCTGGCGCCGTGGTCACCGCGCGACCCCTCGATACGCCGGCGCGGCGGTCGGCGCCGGTGCACGCCGTCATGGACCAGGTGAATCGCGCCTTCGCTCCGGATCTGCTGGTCATCCCGGTCGGCTCCACGGTGGCGTTCCCGAACAGCGATTCCGTGAGTCACCAGATCTACTCGTTCTCCGCGGCCAAGCGCTTCCAGCTGCCCCTGTACCACGGCAAGCCGTACCCGCCGGTGCTGTTCGATCAGACCGGAGTGATCACTCTCGGCTGCAACATCCACGACGACATGCTCGCGTATCTGCTCATCACCGACGCGCCGTACTTCGGCCGCACGGATGCACGGGGGGCCTGGTCGGCGGACGTTCCGCGCGGCCGCTACCAGGTCACCGTGTGGCACCCGCGACTGCGCGAGAGCCAGACGGACCTGGAGCGCGAACTCGCCGTCGGGGAGGCCGACCGCGCCGACCTGACGCTGCACCTGCTGAAATCGCTGCAGCCCGCGCCGATCACGGACCGCCCGCATTCGTGGGATTACTGAGGCGCGTGATGCCGAACCTGCCGTCCATGCAACGCCTGCTGCGCACCCTGTGCCTCGGCACGGCGATGCTCACCGTGCTGGCGCTCGCCACGACCGGCCGGGCCGCCGACTGGCAGGTGAGCCTCGACACGCGGCTGCTGACCTCGGATGCCGCACGCTCCTTTATGGACGGAGGTCTCGGCGCCACCCGCTACGACCGCAACGACTCCGGAATTCAGCTCGGGCGGGCGCGGTTCGCACTCACGGCATCGCTCGGTGAGTTGTGGAGCGCGCACCTCGACGCCTCCGCCTGGGACGACAAGGACCGCAGCCCCCTGGGAGTGACGGAGGCGTACCTGCAGTTCCGTCCTTACCCGCGCGCGGGTTATCGATTGCGCCTCAAGGCCGGCGCCTTCTACCCGCCGATCTCGCTCGAGAACCGCGCGGCCGGCTGGGAGTCGCCCTATACCCTGTCTTACTCGGCCATCAACACCTGGCTCGCAGTCGAGGTGCGCACCCTCGGTCTCGAGGGGCAGCTCGACTGGCTCGGCACGCGCACCGGCCACGACTTCGACCTCGGCTTGACCGCCGGCGCATTCGGCTGGAACGAGGGGGCGGGCGTCGTGCTGGCCAGCGATGGCTTCATGCTGCACGACCGGCAGACGCCGGTGTTCGGACGTGTGGGACCCCCGGGCACCGGCGTATTGCCGTTCCAGCAATTCGACGGGCGTGCCGGCGGGTACGCGGGCGTGGAAGGTCGCTATCTCGATCGGGTGGTGCTGCGCGTGCTGCGCTACGACAACCGCGCCGACCCGACCAGCATGGACAGCGTCTCCGGCGCCATCGCCTGGAACACGCGCTTCAACAGCGCGGGGCTGCGGGTCGAGAGCGGCACCGGCTGGACCGCGATCCTGCAATGGCTCGATGGCCGCACGTCCATCGCCCCGCCCGGGCTGCAACTGGTGTGGCCGTTCCGGGCGCAGTTCGCCCTGCTGTCAAAGCGCTTCGGCCGCCAGACGCTGAGCGCGCGCTATGACCGGTTCGAGGTCGAAACCAACGTCCCCGATGGCGATGGCTCGCAGAGGGGCCACGCCTTCACCGCGGCCTGGCTGTTCGATGCCGACGCGCACTGGCGAGTGGCGCTCGAGTGGCTGCGGGTGCGGAGCTACTCCTACTACCGCACAGAATCCGGCGATTCACCCCGGGCGACCGAGACGCAGCTGCAGCTCGGCGTGCGCTACGCGTTCGGGCCTCGCTAGCGGTAGCGCGCCAGCACCTTCTCCAGCGCCTTCGACCCGGGCGACAGCGCCTCGAAGGCCAGGCTGTTGAGCGGCGCGTCGGGCGTGGCATTCAGCTGGTGGAACTCGTTCTGCGAAGGCTCAAGGTACAGGAGTCCGGTCAGGTACTCGCCGGCCTTGATGCGCTCCTGGATCTGCGCGGCCGCCAGGGTGCGGTTGGTCGGGTCGTAGGCAGCATCGAGCTTGCGCAGCACGATGCGGCTGCCGTCGTGCATGATGAGCGGCAGCGTCTCGCCTTCCTTGTAGTCGGCGGTGATCTCGCGCTCCAGCGGCACGAAATCCGCGTGCACCGCGGGCTCGTAGTGCTCGCGCGTGTAAGCGTAGCTCTTGGTGGAGCCCTCGTGGTCATTGAAAGTCACGCACGGCGAGAGCACGTCGATGAGGGCGAAGCCCTGGTGCTTGAGGCCCGCCTGGATGAGCGGCACCAGCTGCTGCTTGTCGCCCGAGAAGCTGCGCGCCACGAAGGAGGCGCCGAGCGTCATCGCCAGCAGCACCGGGTCGATCGGCGGCTGGAAGTTGGTCTCGCCCTTCTTGGCCCGGCTGCCGACGTCGGCGGATGCGGAAAACTGCCCCTTGGTGAGCCCATAGACGCCGTTGTTCTCGATGATGTACAGCATGTTGAGGTTGCGGCGGATCGCGTGGCAGAACTGCCCGAGACCTATGGAGAGGGTATCGCCGTCGCCGGAAACCCCGATGTAGTGCAGGCTGCGGTTGGCGGCGTTCGCGCCCATGGCGATCGAGGGCATGCGGCCGTGCACGGAATTGAAGCCGTGGCCGCCGCTCACGAAGTAGGCGGTGGTCTTGGAGGAGCAGCCTATCCCTGACAGCTTCACCACGTTCTGCGGCTCGAGCGCCAGGCCCCAGCTCGCCTCGACGATCGCCGCGGTGATCGAGTCATGCCCGCAGCCCGCGCACAGCGTCGACAGCGCGCCCTCGT
>VBNP01000242.1 GCA_005877965.1 Gammaproteobacteria bacterium
TGTGCTACTACGGTGACGGCTCCTTCGGCATGACCGCCTTCGATATGGAGACCGCCAACCGTTTCGGCGTGCCCTACATCGCGGTCATCGGCAACAACTCCGCCATGAATCAGATCCGTTACGGTCAGCTCGCGAAATATGGCGAGGAGCGCGGCAACGTCGGCAACCTGCTGGGCGACGTTCCATTCGGCACATTCGCCCAGATGCTGGGCGGTTACGGCGAGGAGGTCCGCGACCCGGCACAAATCGCGCCGGCGCTCAAGCGGGCGCGTGAGTCGGTGCAGAAAACACATCGCTCGGCGGTCATCAATATCTGGGTGGACCCGCGCGAGTACGCCCCGGGGACCAAGAACCAGACCATGTACAAGTAACGCTAGACAGGGAATACGCGAATGGCAAAGGCACTGGACGGCGTGCGTATTCTCGACTTCACGCACGTCCAATCGGGCCCCACCTGCACCCAGCTGCTCGCCTGGCTGGGGGCGGACGTCATCAAGGTGGAGAAGGCGGGGGCCGGGGACATCACCCGCGAGCAGCTGCGCGACATCCCCGACGTGGACAGTCTCTACTTCACCATGCTGAACCACAACAAGCGCTCCATCACCCTCGACGCCAAGCACGCCAAGGGCAAGCAGGTCCTGGAGCGCCTGGTGAAGCGCTGCGACGTGCTGGTGGAGAACTTCGCTCCGGGCGCGCTCGATCGCATGGGGTTCACCTGGGAGCGCATCCAGCAGCTCAACCCGCGCATGATCGTCGCCTCCGTCAAGGGTTTCGGTCCGGGCCCGTACCAGGACTGCAAGGTCTATGAGAACGTCGCGCAGTGTGCCGGCGGCTCGGCTTCGACCACCGGTTTCGACGACGGCCCGCCGCTCGTCACCGCCGCGCAGATCGGCGACAGCGGTACCGGGCTGCATCTCGCCCTCGGCATCGTGGCCGCCCTGTATCAGCGCATGAGCACGGGGCGCGGGCAGAAGGTGCTCGCCGCGATGCAGGACGGGGTGTTGAACCTCTGTCGCGTCAAGTTGCGCGACCAGCAGCGCCTCGCCCGCACCGGCGTCATGAAGGAATACCCGCAGTACCCGCACGGCCACTTCGGCTCGGCCGTACCGCGCGCGGGCAACGCCTCCGGCGGCGGACAGCCGGGTTGGATCCTCAAGTGCAAGGGCTGGGAGAACGATCCCAACGCCTATCTGTACTTCATCGCCCAGGCGCCTGTGTGGAAGGAAATCTGCAAGGCGATCGGCAAGCAAGACTGGATCACCGATCCGGACTACGCCACCCCCGATGCGCGCCTGCCGCGCCTGATGCAGGTGTTTGCCACGGTTGAGGCCTGGACGATGACCAAGACCAAGTTCGAGGCCATGGAGGAACTCAATCAGCACGATATTCCGTGCGGCCCGATTCTGTCGATGGAAGAGCTGGCCGCTGAGCCTTCACTGCGCGCCACCGGCACCATCGTCGAGGTCGATCATCCCACACGCGGCAAGTACCTGACGGTGGGCAATCCAATCAAGATGTCCGACAGCATCACGGAGGTCAGGCGCTCCCCGCTCCTCGGTGAGCACACGCAGGAGGTGCTGACGGAGCTCGGCCTGAGCGAGTCCGAAATCCGGGCGCTGCGAACCGAAAAGGTCATTTGAGCCGGCACGCCGCCGCGGCTTGCGGCGAGGCCGATGCAGGGCGGGAGAGAGCATGGGATACGACAAGAGCGCGGTCCGCGAGATCCTCGATCAGGCCAAGGCCGCAGGCCGCAGCGCACTGACTGCGCCGGAAGCGAAAGGCCTCTGTGAGGCCTACGGCATCGCGGTGCCGAAGGAAGGCGTGGCGGGCACCGCGACCGAGGCGGCAAAACTCGCCACCCGGATCGGCTACCCGGTGGTCATGAAGATCGTCTCACCGCAGATCCTGCACAAGACGGAAGCCGGCGGCGTGGTGGTCGGCGTCAGGAGCGCGGAAACTGCGCTGGAGGCCTTCGCCACGATCGTCGACAACGCGCGTCGCTACGATGCCAGGGCGAGCATCGACGGCGTGCAGATACAACAGATGCTGTCGGGCGGTCAGGAAGTGATCATCGGCGCGGTGACCGATCCGGCCTTCGGCAAGCTCGTGGCCTTTGGTCTGGGCGGCATCCTGGTGGAGGTCCTGAAGGACATCACGTTCCGCCTGGCGCCGGCGACGCGCGACGATGCGTTATCGATGCTCGACGGCATTGCGGCGGCGGAAATACTGCGCGGAACTCGCGGCGCACGCCCGGTGGACCGCGAGTCCCTGGCCAACATGATCGGCAATGTCTCGCAACTGGTGGCGGACTTCCCCGAAATCTCGGAGCTCGACCTCAATCCGGTGTTCGCGACCCCCCAGGGCGCCACCGCGGCCGACGTACGCGTGGTGCTGGACTTCAAGCCGCCGGTGGTGCGCTACCGGCCGAGCCAGGAAGTGATCGTCCGGCAGATGAACCGGATCATGAAGCCGGACGCGGTGGCGGTGATCGGCGCCTCGGCCGAGAGCGGCAAGATCGGCAATTCGATCATGAAGAATCTCATCAACGGCGGCTATCAGGGCGCGATCTATCCGATCCACCCGAGCGCCGACTCGATCATGGGCAAGAAGGCCTACAAGAGCGTCAAGGATGTCCCGGGGGTCATCGACGTGGCGGTGTTCGCCATACCGGCGAAGTTCGTCGCCCAGGCACTCATCGAGGTGGGCGAGAAGAAGATCCCGGGCGCGGTGCTGATCCCTTCAGGATTCGCCGAGACCGGTAACGTCGCCGGCCAGGAGGAGGTCGTGGCGGTGGCGCGCAAGTACGACATCCGCCTCATGGGCCCCAACATCTACGGCTTCTACTACACGCCGAAGAATCTCTGCGCGACCTTCTGCACGGCCTATGACTTCAAGGGCGTGACGGCGCTTTCCTCCCAGTCGGGCGGCATCGGCATGGCGATCATCGGCTTCTCGCGCTCGGCGAAGATGGGGGTGTCGGCCATCGTGGGCCTCGGCAACAAGTCCGACATCGACGAGGACGATTTGCTGACGTTTTTCGAGCAGGATGACAACACGCAGATCATCGCCATGCACCTCGAGGACCTGAAGGACGGCCGCGCCTTCGCCGAGGTCGCCCGAAGGGTCTCGAAGAAAAAGCCGGTGGTGGTCCTCAAGGCCGGCCGCACCAGCGCCGGCGCGCGCGCCGCGAACTCGCACACGGGCGCCCTGGCCGGTAACGACAAGATCTACGACGACGTCTTCCGCCAGTCCGGCGTCATCCGTGCGAGCTCGCTGCGCGAGCTGCTGGATTTCGCGCGCGCCATACCGGTGTTGCCGACACCCAAGGGCAACAACGTGGTGATCATCACCGGCGCCGGCGGCTCGGGCGTCCTGCTCTCGGATGCCTGCGTGGAGAACGGGCTGCCCCTCATGGCCATGCCGCCGGATCTCGATGCCGCATTCCGCAAGTTCATCCCGCCCTTCGGCGCGGCCGGCAATCCGGTGGACATCACCGGGGGTGAGCCGCCGACCACCTACCAGAACACCGTGCGCTTGGGGCTCGAGGATGCGCGCATCCACGCGCTCGTCCTCGGCTACTGGCACACCATCATCACTCCACCCATGGTGTTCGCGCGGCTCATGGCGCAGGTGGTGGAGGAAATGCGCGCCAAGGGCTTCGTGAAGCCGGTGGTCGCCTCGCTCGCGGGCGATGTCGAGGTGGAGGAAGCGGCCGAGTTTCTGTATCAGCACGGCATCCCCGCCTACGCCTACTCGACCGAGATCCCGGTCGCCGTGCTGGGGGCGAAGTACCGCTGGGCGCGCGGCGCCGGGCTCATTCCGCCACTTTAGAACCGCGGCGCACTCAGGGGTAAGGGGGAGACGGCGACAGCCACGTGCCGGAGAACAGCAGGGGAGCGCGCGCCGCGATCATCGGCGCGGCTGAAGAAACGACGATGGCTAAATCTAGAAGGAGAACAGGTATGACGTTCCAGAAGACATCGGTAGCGCTTGCAGTTTCTCTTGCGCTCGGCTGTGTGGGTAATGCACACGCAGATCAGGCGTCGGACATGCAGGCAAAGTTGGACGCGTTGCAAAAGGAAATTCAGGAATTGCAGGCGCAAATCGGCGCACTCCGGAAAAAGCAGGAGCAAGCGGCGCCTGCGGCTGCCGCGGCTCCCGCCAAGGCTCCCGCCAATGAGGTGAA
>VBNP01000243.1 GCA_005877965.1 Gammaproteobacteria bacterium
CATCGGAGCCGCTCCCCTGAGCGATATCGGCGATCTTTTCACCGGTCGACGGGTCGCAGGTTTCGAAGTACCGGCCTTCCGCGGGCGCGGTCCAGGCGCCGCCGATGAAGTGCCCGAAGCGGCCTTTGAACTGATCCAGCCACGCGAGTGCCTGGGCCGGGTCTTCGGGGGCCGCACCGTAGTCCATGGTGCGAAACTTTTCAGCCAGGGTGGTGTGCGCCATAGATTGCTCGTCAGACCAGCGGGTGATGGTAAGAGGCGGAATAGCGCCCGCTGCCGTGGAACGCCAATTGTCGCTCGATATCTCCCAGCATGCTGCTCGCGCCGAGCCTGAACAGGTGCGGTTCCAGCCAACTCGGGCCCAACTCCTCTTTCATGAGTGCCAGCCACTCGAGAGACTGCCTTGCGGTGCGGATCCCTCCGGCCGGCTTGAACCCAACGGCCATCCCGGTGCGCTCGGAATACTCGCGAATCGC
Organism: Gammaproteobacteria bacterium; assembly: GCA_005877965.1. GTDB lineage: Bacteria > Pseudomonadota > Gammaproteobacteria > Steroidobacterales > Steroidobacteraceae > 13-2-20CM-66-19. Next base: position 477 of record VBNP01000243.1, read on the forward strand.
GCGTGTCATCACCAGCCCGACCGGCAGCGTGGCATTCACGCTTTCCTTGCCGGTGGAGGTCTTGATGAAATCGGCGCCCGCCATCATGGCCACCAGGCTCGCTCGCGCCACGTTGCGCAACGTTGCCAGGTCTCCGGTACCGAGAATCACCTTGCAGTGGGCGTCGCCGCACGCCTCCTTGAATGCCGCGATTTCGTCGTACAGGCGTTGCCACTGCGCCGCGAACACATGGGCGCGCGTGATCACCACGTCGATCTCGTCCGCACCCGCCTCGACCGAGCTGCGGATTTCCGCTAGCCGTTCCGCAAGCGCAGTCATACCCGCCGGAAACCCGGTCGACACGGCCGCGACGCGGATGTTGGTCCCGTCCAGGGCACGCCGGGCGGTCTGCACGAACAGGTGATAGACGCACACTGCGGCCACCTGCAGCGGCAGGTCCTGGATACCAAGAGCTCCTTTCACACTGTCAGAAACCGGATGCATCGCCTTGGCGCACAGCCGCCGTACCCGCTCCTCGGTGTCATCGCCGGAGAGGGTGGTCAGGTCCATGCAGGTAATCGCCCGCAGCAGCCAGGCGATCTGCCAGTCCTTCTTGACTGTTCGCCGGGCAACGAGCGTCGTCGCACGGCGCTCCACCGCGCTCGTGTTCACACGGACGCTGTCCACCCAATCCAGGCTGAGCGGCACTCCGACGTTCGCCACCAGCGACCCTCCCTGCGAACGGCGAGCGACCACGCGCCGCCCGACGTCGGCCACCGCCGGCAACTCTCGCGTGCGGTCGGTGACATCGAGGCGCTGGTGCGTACCGCTCATCATCCGGTCTTGTTTGCTACAGCGTGCGCGCGAGCACAATGAGCGCCAACCCGCTCAGGAAGGAGGCGAACATCGCCGCAAGGAGCCTGGAAGTACCCGCTGGCGCATTGCGGAACTCCTTCCAGATGAACACCCCCCAGAACGCCGCAATCATGGTTGCACCCTGGCCCAGGCCATACGAAATCGCGAACCCGGCCCGGCCCGATGCAATAAGGTTGAACGACATGCCGACTCCCCAGATCACCCCGCCCAGGATGCCGGTCAGATGGGTGTTGAAACTGCCCTGAAAGTAGTCGGCAAAGCCCACTGGGGTGCCGACGAAGGGCTTCCTCATGGCCAGCGTATTCCATATGAAGCTGCTCAGGAACACGCCGACCGCAAAGACAAAGACCGCCGCATAACAGCCCATCTTGCCGGCATCGGCGTGCGCGGGGTCCGCGTACATCGCGGCCGCGACGAACCGGTAGAACATACCCATGAACACCCCGCAGGCAACCGACAGGAGCAGCCCCTTGGTGCTGACCCCGGCCGCCCCTGCGGATAACCGCCGGTAGGCGAGCGCATCAAGGACGATCGCCAGGGTAACGAGGACCACACCCATCGCGAGCAGCGCGCCGTTGCCCACCGGGGCTGCAACGTAGTTCACGATCACCCCGATAACGAGCGCAAGCCCGATGCCGACAGGGAAAGCCACCGCCATGCCGGCGACCTCGATCGCCGCGACCAGGAGGATATTGGCGAGATTGAAAATCGCACCCCCCAGCAACGCGGATCCGATGCTGCCGCCGGAGGCTTGTGACAGGTCGGTGACGAAGGAACGTCCTTCGGTACCGGTGCTGCCCAGAGTAAGCCCCAGGACCAGCGTCAACAGCAGCACGCCAAGCGTGTAATCCCAGTAGAAAAGTTCGAACCGCCAGTCCTTGCTGGCGAGCTTGCGGGTGTTGGCCCACGAACCCCAGCAAAGCATTGTGAGTACACAAAATACGACCGCGAGTGGATAGCTATGCACAACAAACATTGGATAAATCCTGGTGATGTTGCTGCGAAACGGGAATTCATTACTCGCGCGAGTTTCTTCTACCTGGCCTGCTGGGCGCGCCGGGTCCATTCTGCTTCGAAATCGGCTCGCTTCGGAAACGACTTCTGGGTTCCGACGCGGGTCGTGGACAGGGCCGCGTAGAGATTCGCGCGCGCCACGGCGTCCTTCTCCTGCGCGCCTTCGGCGAGAAACACGGCCAGACTGCCGATAAAGGCGTCGCCGGCGCCGGTAGTATCCACGGTGGCGACCGCGAACGGCGGCACATGGACGCTGCCGGCCGCGTCGGCGACCAGCGAGCCACGCGCGCCGAGCGTGAGCACCACGCGGCGGAAACCCTTCTGCAGCAGTGCCGCGGCACATGCCCCTGCCTCCTCGACCGTGTGCACCGGGTGGCCGGTTATGAGCTCGGCTTCCGTCTCGTTCGGTATGAAGTAGTCCGCACCGGTCAGCTCGGCGAGATTCGCCGGCAGGGCCGGCGCCGGGTTGACGATGCAGCGGATCCCGTGAGCGCGGGCGAAGCGCACGGCGTGGTAGATCGTAGCGAGCGGAATCTCGAACTGCAGGATGATGGTATCCACCCCGCGCAGCAGCGCGGCGGCCGCGTCGACGTCCGCCGGCAGCAGGCGGTCATTGGCGCCCTTGACGACGATGATGCGGTTCTGCCCATTGGGCTCGACAAAGATCGGTGCGACGCCGGTAGACGCGCCCTGCACAACCTGCACGTGTGTCGTATCAATTCCAAACGACGCAAAGTTCTTAATCGTCGCCTCACCGAACAGATCGCTACCGACCTTGGCGACCATCACGACTTCCGCGCCGCACAGCCGCGCGGCGATCGCCTGGTTGGCGCCCTTGCCGCCGAAGCCGAGATCGAAGCTCTTGCCGAACAGGGTCTCACCGGCCCGCGGGAACGCGTCGCTGAATGTGATGAGATCGGTGTTGGCGCTGCCGACGACGGCTATCCGTGGTGTACTCGCCATGCTGATTTCTCCAGTCATCCTCGGTGGCCAAGATGCTTCACGGAGTCGCGCTCGACGAGCGCGACATCGAAGATCGTGCGCCGGGTGGCGATCTTCGCACCTGACATTCGTTCCTGCATCAATTCAACCGCCCTGGCGCCAATGGCGCCGACCGGCTGGGCGATGGTCGTGAGACGCGGCGTCACGACATCCGTCCAGCGAATGTTATCGAAGCCGGTGACCGACACCTCATCGGGCACACGCACACCCTCTTCCGACAGCCAGCGGATCGCGCCGATGGCGATCAGGTCGTTTCCCGCCACGATGAGGGTAGCCTTGCGGCGGCGCTTGAGCGCCTCGCGCGCCTCCGCCGTCAGCACGCCGTCGAAGCCGACGCACACTTCCCAGGCGATGTCGATGCTGCGCGGAAACGCATTGACGAAACCGTCGCGTCGCTGGCGGGCACTCTCGAGGTGCTGCGGCCCCGACAGCAGTCCCACCCGAGTGTGGCCCATGCGCAGGGCGTACTGGGCGAGCAACCGCCCGCCCATCAGGTAGTTCGAATGCACCACCGCGTATCCCGGCCGCGGGCGATCGATCAGCACCACCGGGCGCGCGAGGTTCTTGAGGTAAGCCGGCAGGCGCGACCCGAGCGGACACCAGATGATTCCGTCCACCGCATGCTGCATGAGCAGCGCGAAGCCGTCGGCCTCACCGTCGACCCTGCCCTGGCTGTCGATGAGGCACACCAGCAGCCCCAGGCTGCGCGCGGTGTTCTCCACCGCCTGCGCGAGCTCGGGGAAGAACGGGTTGGTCAGATCCGGCAGCACCAGACCGATCGCGCGCGTGCGTCCGGTGCGCATCGCCTGGGCCGCCCGGTTTGGGCGATATGCCAGCTGCTGCGCAGCACCTTCTGCCGGTTGACGCGACCGACGTTGGGGCGGTCGTTGAGGACGTTGGAGACCGTGGCGACCGACACGCCAACGGCTGCGGCAATGTCCTTCACCGTCGCCATGTGTCACGCTTGCCCCGGTTTTCAGGCGACGCGCAGCGCCCGGCGCGGCAAATCGTGCGCGGCGCGCGCGGGCGCCCGATCCGGTCCGCGCCCCGATCCCTTTACAGCGAGTGCGTGCGTGGTGTAACTTTTCACCGGCCGCTAGTGTAACGTTTTACTAACCAGAAACAACGATTCGACGGCGATCCGGCAAAGACAGCCAGCACGCCTGCGCGACCCTGTTTCGCGCCGGCAACACACGGGGAGGTCGCGATGGAAGTCACCAGCTCGGGATCATCGGCAATGCTGCGTTGCGCTATCACTCATCTGCTGCGTCACGGACGCAGGCACGGGCCCCTCGTGGCGGCCGCCGCGGCGGCGCTATTGATGCTTCC
>VBNP01000002.1 GCA_005877965.1 Gammaproteobacteria bacterium
TTTCCAGCAACGCGGGCCGGCGATCGCGCTGCTGCTGTGTGCAGGCGACAAGAGCACGCAGGACGCGGATATCAGGCGAGCGATCCAAATCGCGAAAGACTGGAAGAGGTGAAAACATGGCAACTGCAACACGGCGTAAGAAAGAAACCTTCTCTCGCTGGGACGCTGCTGACTACCTCAAATCCGAAGCCGCTATGGTGGCTTACCTCGAGGCATGTCTCGAGGAAGCGCCTGATGACGCGGCGCTGCTGGCAAAGGCGCTTGGTGACATCGCGCGCGCCCGCGGCATGGTGCAGCTTGCGAAAGACACTGGCTTGACCCGCGAGGGGCTCTATAAGGCGCTGTCGAAAGACGGCAATCCGAGGCTCGGCACTGTGCTTAAGGTCATGCGCGCCCTCGGCCTGAAGTTCACCGCGCAGGCTGCCTGACGGCTGGCGCACTTCGGGGGTGCGACCCAGACCACACGCTCTACAGATTGGCGCAAGATCGCGAGCGATACCCTTGCGCCAGTTGACGCCAGCGGGCCATATCAGTCACTGATAGCGATCGCCGATGGCTGGCTGCCTGCTGCGTAGGGGGAGCCACTCAACGCCGACAACGCACCGGTAGCCGTATTGATAGCGAAGACGGAAACATTGCCTGCACTGGCATTCGCCACGCAGACGAACCGGTCCGTGGGATCGACGGCGACCGCCACGGGCTCGCTCCCGGCAGCAAATGGTGAGCCGGCGACCCCAGTCAAGGTTCCACCAACGCCGAGGACATAGGCTGAAATGCTGTTGGAGCCTTTGTTGGCGACGTAGACAAATTTGGCGAGTGGGTCGACCGCGACCGAATTGGGACTGCTCCCCGTGGTATAGGGCGAGCCGCTGAGTGGCGTCAGCGGCCCTGGAATAGTGCTGTAACCAGAAAGGGTATTCGAGGTGGCGTTCGCCACGTACACATATTGACCTGAAGGATCAGCGGTCACAGCACGGGGGCCAGTACCGGCTGCAAACGGCGACCCACTGACGACGACCAATCCGCCACTGCCGCCAATGCCGAAGACCGAAACGGTACCGTCCGCTTGGTTCCCGACATATACGTTGTTGTCCAGCGGGGCCACCGTCACCGATGAGGGTGACGCCCCGGTCGTGAACTGAGAAGAACCTGGTATGGCCGTTAGCGCCCCACTGGCACTGATCGAGTAGGCCGCGACCGTGGCCGCGTTGCCGCTGGTCACATAAACAAACGAGCCCGACGGATCGATGGCCACGGAAGTCGGCGCGGGCCCGGTCGGAAACGGCGAGCCGTTGACCGCCGTTAGCGCTCCGCTCGTGCGATTGACCGTAAAGGCGGAGATATTCGCATCCGTTTGATTGATGACATAGACATTGGAGCCGGTGGGATCAACCGCTACCGCGACGGGGAGCTTTCCGACAGCAAACGGTGAGCCTGCGATCGCCGCCAGGGCGCCGCTGGCGGCATCGACTGCATAGGCCGACACATTGTTCGAGCCTCCATTGGTAACGTAAACGAAACGCGGTGGATTGGTCGTGCAAGTCACCACAATGTTCGTGACATCGGAAGTACCAGAGGTCCCCATCCCGTTTTGGACGCCGCAAGTTTGCGATGGGTCAGTCGGCTGTGTCTTAACTGTAACGTTATAGCTCGTGTTCATATTCACAATACCGAAAAGGACGTTGCTCCCGTTCGCTGCCGGACCATTGAGCGGCGCGAGCGGGGTCGAATTGTCCTGCAGCGTCAGTCGTGAGCCGACCAGACCGCTTACGGAACCACGGAGATTGTCGGCGAAAGGGCCGCAGAGAATGCAACCGTGGCCGATACCCGCGCCGCACCCCGCCAACACCAGCAGGATGAAAAGGGCCGTCAATCGAGCGCGCCACGTGACGACCGGATTGGCAATGTATCGTTTCATGCCCAAGTTGATTTGTTCGCTCGCCGCTGAGCCACAAACCCGCATGCCTCAATGCGAGCGGTCGCCTTTCGGTACTTCAAGCGGACGACTTCGGCAACGCATCGCCGTGTCGGGTGAATAGTGTGCTCCCTTTGTGCTCCGGTGTGCTCCGGTGTGCTCCGCTGAGGCCCGCTTGGAGCCGGTATCTGCGACCTATGTCGTTGATATTACTTTCGTCGCTTCTCCTTACAAGGCGAATGTCGGCGGTTCGATCCCGTCAGCACCCACCAATCAAATCACTCACTCTGGGTCACGTCTGGCTAGCCGCCGCGCGTGGCCGAAGGTGAATGCGCCGGCGAGCGGTGCGATGCCATCGGCTGCCGCGGAGACGGCGTCGGTAGCACCGCGGGTTGGCGCGGCAGTTGCTCCGACAGAAGCTCCGGCGGACCCGGCTGCGGCGTTTCGACGCGCCGCCGAAATCGGCGACCTATCGGGACTGCAGGTGCTGCTTGTGAAACAAACCGACATTGATTCACGCGACGCTGCGGGCCGCACGGCCCTGATGCTGGCGACGCTGCATGGTCAGACCGACGCGGTCGCCGCGTTGTTGGTGTATGGCGCCGATCCGAACGCTACGGATGCCAACGGTGCCACGCCTCTCCAGGCTGCCATGACAGGCGGTCACCCTGCAATCGTCGTAGCGCTGCAACGCTATGGCGCTCGATAGCGAGTTGGACGTGACGGATAAGCGTGATCGGTTTACTGATGGAGCGGGGAGCCGGTGGCTTCAGTATTATATAATTAAACAATAGCAGACGGCGCGCGGGCGCCAGAGACGACGGGGGCGCCCAGATGAGCTGGTGGGCCTGGATAATCGCCGGCGCGATACTTCTCGGGGCGGAGCTTGCCTTTGTGAACGCGCAGTTCTACCTCGTCTTCATCGGCAGCGCGGCCATCGTAGTCGGCCTGGTCGCGTCCGTGACCCCAGCGCTCGCATCCTGGGCGCAGTGGGCGATTTTTGCGGTTCTGGCGATCGTCTCGATGGTGACGTTTCGGAGCCGCATCTACCACAAGCTGCGCGGCCAAGTGCCGCCAGTTCACACTGGGCCCGCCGGAGGCCTGATCACACTGCCAGTCTCCCTCGCCGCCGGGGAGAGCTGCCAGGCCGAGCACGGCGGCACCTTCTGGACCGTGCGCAATGACGGCGATACTCCGATCCCATCCGGCACCCGGGTACGCATCGCGAGCGTGAACGGTCTCACGCTCCTCGTCCGGCCCGACCTCTAAGCAACTTGCGATGGACTCCCTCATGTACACGTCCTACGTCTTTATTGCTCTCGCCATCATCGCCGTGATCGTGGTTGGACGCACCGCGACGGTCGTGCCGCAGCAGAGCGCGTACGTCATCGAAAGCCTTGGCAAGTACAGCCGCACGCTGCAGGCCGGATTCCACATTCTGATTCCATTCATCGAGCGCGTCGCCTATCGGCACAGTCTAAAGGAACAGGCGCTTGACGTTGCCGAACAGATCTGCATAACGCGGGACAACGTCCAGGTCGGTGTCGACGCAGTCCTCTACATGCAGGTCTTGGATCCGCATCTCGCCTCTTACGGCATCACTAATTACAACTTCGCTATCTCCCAGCTCGCCCAGACGACACTCCGCAGCGAGATCGGCAAGATTGAGCTTGATCGGACGTTCGAGGCCCGTGGCACCATCAACGCAAACGTTGTGGCCGAGCTCGACAAGGCGTCGGTCGCGTGGGGCGTCAAGGTCATGCGGTACGAAATCAAGAACATCGCGCCACCCAAGGATGTGTTGTCCGCGATGGAGAAGCAAATGCGGGCTGAGCGGGAAAAGCGCGCCGTGGTGCTGGCGTCCGAGGGTGAGCGGGACGCTAAGATCAACCAGGCCGAAGGCGACAAGCAACGCGTCATCAAAGCGTCCGAGGCCAACAAACAGCAGCAGATCAACGAGGCGGACGGCCAGGCCGCCGCAATCCTCGCAGTCGCGAGCGCCACTGCGGAGGGACTGCGCAAGGTCGGTGGCGCCCTGAGCGAACGCGGTGGCATCGAGGCGATGCAGCTGCGTATCGGCGAGGAGTACGTCCGCCAGTTCGGCAAGCTCGCGAAGGAGAGCACGACGCTCATCGTGCCCGGCCACCTCAGCGATCTCGCTTCGGTCGTCACGATGGCGACCAGTATCATTCGTAAGCCGTCGCCGACGCAGCCTTAGGTTAGCCTCGTCCGGACCCTGGCTCAGCAGCAGCAACTCACGGAGTCGGCGCTGCTTATGCGATTGATGCAGACCGTAATGTGGAGATTCCAACTGCCATGTCCCGATTCCGCGCTTGCCTGATGGTGCTTGCGGCTGCGCTCTGGGGTGCCGCGGCGGCGGTGTCCGTGGCCGAGCCGCGCGCTGCGAGTCCTGCCGACGCCACGCTCACGGCCATCGTCGGCGCGACGGTCGTGCATCCGGAGCTCGAGGGTGCGGCCGCGAGCTCATCCGACAGCACCGTGATCATCGCGGGCAAGCGCATCAAGGCCGTGGGGCCTGCGGCCACGACGAGGGTGCCGCGCGGCGCGCGGGTGATCGACGGCCACGGCAAGTGGGTCATTCCCGGCCTGATCGATTCCCACGTGCACTTCTTCCAGTCGGGCAATCTCTACACGCGGCCGGACGCCGCCGACTTCGGCGCGTGGCGGCCGTATGCAGCCGAGGTGCAGCGCAACCAGGCGCGGCTGCCGCAGACTTTTCGGGTCTGGCTGGCGAGCGGCGTCACCAGCGTTGCGGATGTCGGCGGACCCTTCTGGAATTTCCAGGTGCGCGATGCCGCCCGCAACAGCGCCGCGGCGCCCCGCGTCGCGGTCACCGGGCCGCTCATCTCGATGGTGGAGGATCCGAAGTTGGACCTGGGCGATCCACCGATCGTGCGGATCAACTCCGCGGAGGAGGCACGGCAGCTGGTGGCACGCGAACTGGAACGCAAGCCCGATTACATCAAGGTGTGGTTCATTCATCGCGCCGGTGACGATCTCGCCGCGCAGCAAGCGATCGTACGCGCCACCGCGGAGGCGGCGCACGCGGCGGGCCTGCGACTCGCGGTACACGCCACCGAGCTGCTGGTGGCGAAGTCCGCGCTGCACGCCGGCGCGGACTACCTCGTACACTCCGTCGAGGACGAGCCGGTGGACGAGGAATTCCTTGCGCTGGCCCGCGAGCGCCACATCCTCTACTGCCCGACGCTTTTCGTCCGCATGGGCTATTTCTATGCGCTCTCGGGCACCTGGCAGGCCAGCGAGGCGGAGCGGCGCCTCGCCGACCCACAGGTCCTGGCCGGCCTGCGGCTCGATGAGGTGCCCCGCGACAAGCTCCCCGAACGGGTCGCGCAGCTCGTGAGCGAGCACCGCGAGGTGGCGCCGCCGACGGTAGCCATGCAGAACCTGCTTAAGGTGTGGAATGCCGGCATCACCGTGGTCATGGGCACGGACGCCGGCAACATCGGCACGCTGCACGGGCCGGGTGTGTTTCGCGAGATGGAGCTGATGCAACGCGCGGGGCTCACGCCGCTGCAGGTGCTCAGATCCGCCACCGTCAACGGCGCGGCGACCATGGCGCTCAGCGACCTCGGCAGCGTCACCGCCGGCAAGCTTGCCGACCTGGTGGTGCTGGATGCCGACCCTCTCGTGGATGTCGCGAACCTAAGTCACGCCAGCTTCGTGTTCAGGAACGGGCACGCGTTCACGCCCGCAGAGCTCATGAGCTCCCTGCACTGAAGGCTCGCTGTCCAGGGTCGAGAACTTGTCGATTGCTGGTAGAGACGCTGCAACGGTCTCGAGGTGACGCGAGCTATCGGCGTTGTAGTGGGGTTAGCCCTACCTCGAGCGCGCAGGGAACGCTCAACATCGCCGAGATAACATCACACCCACGTGCGGTTGATTGCGGTTGGAATATCGCGCGCGTAGGATCCGCACGCGGACGGTTGACCAACAGATCTTCCGCAACCACAAAAAGACTCGGGGCAGGGAGGCTCCGGATGACTGCGCTTCCTGCTCCGCTCACGCTCGCGGAGGAGGAAACGACATGACATCCCGCATGGCAGGACGGATTCTGGTCACAACATTGCTGCTTGCGCCGCTCGCGGCGCGAGCCGCCCCCGGCGACGGATTTCCCTTTCTCGAGGCCACGGTGGCGCAGCTGCAGGCTGAGATGGCCTCCGGCCGTCTGACCTCGGAGCAGCTGACGCGTGCATACATCGGGCGTATCCACGCGCTGGACGCAAGCGGTCCCGGGGTCAACTCCGTCATGGAACTGAACCCGGACGCGCTGGCGGCGGCCCGGCACGCCGACCAGCAGCGCCGACACGGCGTGGTGCTCGGACCCTTGCACGGCATCCCGGTACTTTTGAAGGACAATATCGACACCGGCGACAGAATGCAGACCAGCGCGGGCTCCTTCGCACTGGTGGGAACGCCCGCGGTGCGCGATTCCACGGTCGCGGCCAACCTGCGCGCCGGGGGTGCCGTGATCCTCGGAAAGACCACCCTGTCGGAGTGGGCGAACTTCCGCTCCTTCGAATCGAGCAGCGGCTGGTCGGGTCGTGGCGGAGAGACTCATAACCCGTACGGCATCGACCGCAATGCGTGTGGCTCGAGTTCCGGTTCGGGCGCGGCGGCTTCGGCCAACTTCGCCACCGTGTCGATCGGCTCGGAAACCGACGGCAGCATCGTCTGTCCGGGCAATGCGAACGGCGTGGTGGCCCTCAAACCGACGGTCGGACTCACGAGCCGAGCGGGTGTCGTGCCCATTTCGCACACGCAGGACACGATCGGTCCACACACGCGTACCGTGGCCGATGCGGCGGCGGTGTTGAGCGTGATCCAGAGCCGCACCTATGACGGTCGAGACCCCGCAACCGGCAGCGTACCGCTGGGCTGGCGCGGTCGCTTTACCCGCCCGACCAACATCCCCACCGATTACACGCAGTTCCTGAACCCCCGCGGACTGAGAGGAGCGAGGATCGGCATCACGCGGGTGGGGCTGAAGGGATTCACCAATGTTACGACTCCCGCGCCGGTGACCGCGGCGATTGAAGCGGCCTTCAAGGCGCTCAGCGACGCGGGCGCGACCGTCATCGATCTGGACGCGGCAGGATTCACTTTCGCGCCCGCGGCTGGCGAGTTTGGGATATTGCTCTATGACTTCAAGAACGACCTCGCTGCGTACTTTGCCACCCGCGTCGGCGTGCCCGTTGCCCGCGGGACGCTGCAGACGGCCATCGACTTCAACAACGCCCACGCGGATGTCGAGATGCCGTTCTTCAATCAGGACATCTTCGACCTGGCGAACTCGCTGAACACCACCGACCCTGACGCGCCGCAGGATCCCGGTCTCTTCGGCAGCAACAGCGCCGGCATGGCCTCCTACAACATCGCGCTCGACCTGGACCAGGCAGCCGGCGTCAGCCTGGACCAGGCGCTGAGCATGTTCCATCTGGACGCGGTGGTGTCGGCGACCGACAACCCGGCATGGTCCACTGACCTGGTTTACGGCGATCACTTCATCTTCGGAACCTCGGGCCTCGCAGCCGGGCCGGGATATCCCATCGTGCAGGTGCCTGCGGGCGCGGTGTTCGGTGTACCCCTGGGCATCAGCTTCTTCGGCACCGCCTTCAGCGAGCCGACGCTGATCAGGCTCGCCTCTGGGTACGAAGCGGCGACGCAGGCGCGCGCGCACAACCTGCCGACGTTCGCGGCGACGGCGCCTTTCGACCATATCCAGGGCCCGCTGCAGCAGGCCGCCGCGGGCGAGGATCAGTCGCAGTCAGGGGCATCGGCCGTGTTGTCGTCCCCCGCTGTTCAAGGGGCGGCTGCTGTCGCGGGAGCAACTGCTGCAGCCGCGCCCGAGCAGGCCACGAGTGCGAAGGCCAGGAAGGCGCTGCACCACCTGTAGGGCCATGGTGTTCGGGATATCGGGGTGGGTATCGGGCCGGCGCGGGTGACCGCGCCGGCCCCGCGGTTGGTTGTGATGTTGGAAGGCCAGGGGCGCTTCTCGCCCAGACTCCTGGGATTTGCGCGTGGGCGCGTCAGTGTGTAATCATATACACACGCGTTTAAACCTGGAGCGCCCGCTGCAATGAGCAAACGCATCAATGTGATGATTGATAAGGATACTTGGGGGTTCCTCGAGCGGGTTCCGGCCGGCGAGCGTAGCCGCGCCATCAACGAGGCGTTACGCGCCTGGGTCACTCGGCGCCGGCGCAACGATGCGGTGCGTGAGATGGAGGCCCTGCGTACACGGCTGCCGAAAATCAGCACGGACGAAGTGACGAGGTGGATTCGGGAGGATCGGCAGCACGGCCACTGAAGATGCCGATTCCGCTCGTAGTGCCTGACGCGTCGGTCCTGCTCAAATGGGTGCTGTCACCGGATGACGAGCCGGACGCGGACAAGGCGCTACTTCTACGCACTGCGATCGTGGATGACGCGGTACGCGCGCTCTTGCCGGCGCTGTGGCTCTACGAAGTCGGCAATACGATCGCACGGCGTTTCCCGACGCACGCTTTGGACTGGCTGTCTGCACTGATGAAGTTTGGGCTCGAGGAGGCACCGGCCTCTCATCCCTGGCTTGCGAAAACCGTCGAATTGACCCGCCGCTTCGACGTGTCCTTCTACGACGCGGCCTATCACGCGGTCGCGCTCCTGCACAACGGGCTGTTCGTGACGGCCGATACCCGGTATGTCAATCAGGTTTCGGAGCCGGGATCCGTCATGGCACTCAGTGAGTGGCAGCCGCCGCGCACTCGAGCATCGCGCCCTGGCAGGCAGAAATCGCCATTGTGAGCGAACAGGATCCGTCGGGGTGTTCTGGATATGGGCACCCATACCATGTATCATGGCTCGCCATATGAAGACCACGCTGGAAATCGCTGACCCGTTGCTCAAGGAAGCCAAAGTCCTCGCGCGGGCGGAGGGAACAACGGTTCGGGCGCTCGTGGAACGCGGGCTGCAGCTCGTATTGTCCGAGCGTCGCCGGCGTCGAGCCTTCAAGCTGCGAGACGCGTCCGTGGATGGCAAGGGGCTGCATCCGGACGCGACGGGCCGTCCGTGGGACGAACTTCGCGCGCGCAGCTACGCGGGCCGCGGCGGTTGATCGCTCTCGATACAAACATCCTTGTCTATGCGCATCGACGCGACAGCCAATGGCATGAGCAGGCGGCCGCCTGTGTGCGCGAGCTGGCCGAGGGCACTTCCTCGTGGGCCCTGCCGTGGCCCTGCCTGCACGAGTTCCTGGCGATTGTCACACACGAGCGGATCTTCTCGCCTCCTACGGCCCTTCCCAAGGCGCTCGAACAGGTCGCGGCGTGGCTGGAATCGCCCACGCTCGTCGTTCTCGCTGAGACCGCCGGCTACTGGGGTGTGCTGGCGCGAGTGGCGGAACGGGCGAAGATTACCGGACCCCGCGTGCACGATGCGCGGGTCGCTGCCCTCTGCCTTCACCACGGAGTACGGGAGCTGTTGAGCGCCGATCGGGACTTCACCCGCTTCAGCGACTTGAAAACCCGAAATCCGCTGGTGGCACCATAGAGACCCCGATCAGCCGAACCGCACCGCCAGCATCGAGACCGACCCGCCATCCATCCCCTCCACCGGGAAGGTGACCGCCTCGCCCGCGAAACTCGCGCCGAGGACGTACAGCAGCGGCAGGTAGTGCTCGGGTGTCGGGACGGAGAGCAGGGCATCCTTCCCCAACGCGCCGTAGTCGATGAGCGGCGCGTGCTCGCCGGCCTCGAGCCGCGCGCGCACCGCCGCCTCGAAGCGCAGCGCCCAGTCGTAGGGCTCCTGCGGATGTCCGCCCCAGGCGTAGGCGTGCAGGTTGTGCACGACATCGCCGCTGCCCACGATGAGAATGCCCTCATCGCGCAGCGGGCGCAGACGCACGCCGAGCTCATGGTGGAACGCCGCAGGGCGTGTCTCATCGATACTCAGCTGCACGACCGGAACGTCAGCTTGCGGAAACACATGGCGCAGCACCGACCAGCTGCCGTGGTCGAGCCCCCAGGATTGATCGGCGAGAACGGCGAGCGGCGCGAGGAGGCGCTGCACGCGCGCCGCCAGGGTGGCCTCTCCGGGCGCCGGATAGCGCACCTCGTACAACTCGCGCGGGAAGCCGCCGAAATCATGGATGGTGCGCGGCGTCGCCATGGCGGTCACGGCGGTGGCCGGCACATACCAGTGGGCCGAGATCGAGAGCACCGCGCGCGGGCGTGGCAGAGCGGCGCCGAGCGCGCTCCAGGCGCGCGTCCAGGGGTTCGCTTGCAGCGCGTTCAGCGGGTTGCCGTGTCCGAGGAACAGCGCCGGCAGACGTGCGCTCATGCCTTAGGCGCGCTGCGAGAGCAGCTGCACCGCCGCCTGGTAGAGGCGCGCCCGCAGCGCCAGGCGTTCGCTCGCGCGGGTCACGTAACGCACCGCGATCTCCACGCCGCCGGCCGCCGGCCGCACGGCAATTCCGGGCTGCGCCGAGAACGCCGCCCCGCCCTGGCCGCGCGCCGCGCGCCGCCATTCCTGCTCCGCCTGGGCGGTGCTGGGCGCCGTCGCCGCCGTCACTTCCTTCTGGATCGCGTCCGCGACCGCGTGCGGGTCGCGGTCGTACGGCACCATCACCGAGAGCTCATCCCACAGCCACTGGCCGGAGGTCGAGAAGTTGAAGTAGTGACCCGCGGTGGCGAAGCTGTTGGTGAAGGTCACGCGCCGGCCGGTGGGGCGGCCGGCGTCGGTCCAGTTGCCGGTTTCGAGCAGTACGGTGCGAAACATACCGAGCTCGACCACCTCACCGCTCACGCCGTTGATCTCGACCCAGTCGCCGATGCGCATGCCGTTCCTGCCCATCAGCACGAACCAGCCGATGAAGGCGACGATGAAGTCCTTGAGCGCCACCGTGAGACCTGCGCCGGCGAGACCGAGCATGGTGCCCAGCTGCCCCGGTATTCCGATCAGCACCAGGAGGATGACCACCACGCCGACGATCTGCAGCGCGACGCCGACCACGTTGCGCAGCGTGGCGAGCTGGCGGCGGTCGACACGCGCCCGCCCGAGGAGGCGTTCCAGCCAGCGGTCCGCGAACTGCAGCAGCAGGATTGCCGCCAGCACGATCGTCACGCTGATCAGGCAGGCGTGCAGGATGGCGCGCTCCTGTCCGGCCACGATCGCGTCCCACCGGCCGTAGATATCGGCGAGGCGCCGGCGCGCCGTGATGCGCTGGTCGCGAAGCGTCAGACGGTGCTGCTCGGCTGCGATCTGGCGCGTGATGTTCAGGAGTGTCGGGGCGCCGCCGGCGAGCCCCGCGCCGCCTGCCGTGACGCCGGGAACCGCGGCGGCGGCCTTGGCGGCAGGCGCTGCCGATGCCGGACTCGCCGCGGCCGCAGTGACCGCGGCGCTGGCGCCCGGGGCGCGCCGCGCGGTGCGGCTGGCGAGCTCGGGAACCGTCTGTTTGCTCGCGGCGAGCTCGGCGGCGATCTGCTGGCGCTCGGCCGCCAGCTGGCCGGCGCTGTCGGCGGCGTGCTGCTGCGCTTCGGCGAGCGCCTCACGCTTCTCATGCACGGCGTACCAGCTGCGCACCTGGCCCACCAGGCCCCGCAGACTGCCGAACCGGCTCGGCGCAGCCGCCACGGGGGTCGCCGCGGCATTGCGTTCCGTGGCGTCGTGCTCCTGCTGCATCATCTGGATGCGCTGATGCAGGTTGCCGCCGGCCTGCAACAGATCGTTGTCCGCTTCCTGTACTTCGTCCTGCGCGAGCTCCAGTTGCGACTGGGCCAGATCGAGCCGGTCCTGGATGGCAGCCTTGTCGGCATCCGCCGCCTGGGCGAGCGCGGCGGTGAGGCGCTTGACCTCCTGCGCGTCATGCTCCTGCTCTTTCTGGGCATTGAGCAGACGCTCCTCGATCTGAACGGCCTCGGGGCTGAGGACCGGCGGATGCGCCTCGATGTGGCGGATCGCGGCGCTGAAGGCCAG
This sequence comes from Gammaproteobacteria bacterium, assembly GCA_005877965.1. Classification (GTDB taxonomy): domain Bacteria; phylum Pseudomonadota; class Gammaproteobacteria; order Steroidobacterales; family Steroidobacteraceae; genus 13-2-20CM-66-19. The sequence continues at coordinate 11,909 of VBNP01000002.1, forward strand.
GTCCAGCTCGTGATCGGTGAGTTGCACCGCCGCCTGCGCCAGCGGCTGCTCCTCGGCGGTGGTGGCGAGGCGCGCCAGGCGTTTGGCCGTCAGGAACGTGTTCTGATCGATGACGGGCATCGCACTGGCAGCGGGCGCCTTGGCTGCGGCCCGTTGCGCGCGGACCGAACTCGCAGTGGGACTCTTAGTCCACAGCCCATAGGCGACGGCGGCGAGCAGAGCCACGAGCACCGCCGCGGCCGCCTTCTGCAGTATGCTCATGCGGCTATGATGCCACGCACACCTCGCGTGCGGCTTGCGGTGAGCGTGTCAGCCGCGCGGGTCAATAGGCGAAAAAAGGCCCCATGTTGCCCGAGACGCTGTTGCCCTCGATGGCGATAAACACCTTGTGACCATAGAAAAACGGCAGACCCAGGTCGAAGCCCATCGCATCGGGGTTGGTGCCGCCGAGATTGCTGAACGCAGCGTAACTCGTGTTTGAGAACAGCGTTTCCGCATTGGCCACACTGAAGGCCGCCGCCAGCATGGTGGCGGTGGTGCCCTGAAGCGTCGCAGTCTCGCTCATGGTCGAGGCCGGGCAGTAGAACCCCGTGGCGGTTGTGCATGGCACCAGTGAGCTGTCGGTGAAGAAATTGCCGTTCGAGCCGCTGTCCAGGTAGCCGTCTGCATAGGCAATGCCCTTATAGGTCCCGGTGATGAATCCGGTAGTCGGGTCTTCGGGCAGCACCGTGGCCGTCCCCAGTGCGTTATTGGTCCGCGTGCCGATGCCAAACACCAGCGATCCGGATACGGTCGTGGTGCCGGCGCTGCCGACGGCCGGCAGGTCGATGATCACGCCGTTGTTGTCGGTGCCGAACAGGATCACCGGGTTCGGGAGCTGCTGCATGACGCTCGCAGTCGCATCCGCGCACGTGCTCGGTGTCGGACAGCTGTAGTAAATCGCGAACTGTGGGTGACCCGAGGTCGGGATCGGACAGTTGCCGGCGCTGTTGCAGTCATCGATGAAGGGGCCGACGCCCAGGATGCCGTTGGCGCCGAATGCGGCCACGGTGTTCTCCGTCGTAGTGCCGGGGCCGCAATCGGGGGGGATGGTCGGGTAGGTCGTATCACCGATGATCTGGACGTTGACGCCCGTCGCCGTCTCCCCGGACACCGGGAGCTGGATGTCCGCCACCGCGACTGAGCCGAAGCTCGTGCCGTCGGCGAACTCCAGGCATTCCGCCATCGGGTGTCCCCCGGTATCCATTGCTGCCGGCAGCGCGACGGTGAGCGGCGCATCGGCGAGGATCCGCAGCCCGATTGAGCCGGTGTCGATCTCGATGTGATCGATGGTCTGGCAGGTCATGGTGCCCGGCACGCAGACCTTGACGCTGATGAAGGGGGTGTTGACCGCTGTGAAGGTCGCGGCCGGGGGTCCGGCGTCGACTGTGACGGTCTCGACGTTGTTCGGCGTGGGCGGCGGGGTAGTCAAGCCGCCGCCGCCACCGCCGCAGGCGGCCAGGAACCCCAGTTGGATCAAAGCAAGAGCAACGGACTTGCGCACGGGTTTGCCTCGCTGTCGGTGGCGTGTATCAGGCGGCGTGGATCAATTGATCGCGCTGACGGAGAAATTCTGCGGCAGCAGGTCCGGCGCCCACGCGCGGCCGAAGAACGAGCGCAGGCGTCCGCTCGACTGCACGACGAGCCCGGGCTGCTCGATGGCGAGGTGCCGGTGGCCGCCGAGGTGCGGTGCGCTCGCGGCCTGCGCGTACTGTCCGTAGTAGTCCCCCAGCATCTGGCGCAGGTCCGGGATTCCGGGGCCACGCCAGGTCACGGCGAATACCTTGCCGTCGGGCGAGAGGTATTCACGCACCACCGTGCCGTTGGAGCTCGTGATCTCGTGCACCGTGAATCCCGCGCTCGCGCTGATGCGCAGCGCCCCCTTCATCCTGGCGAG
>VBNP01000244.1 GCA_005877965.1 Gammaproteobacteria bacterium
CGTATTCGACCGTCGCCTGCAGGTAGCCGAGCTTGCTGCCGCAGTCATAGCGCTTGCCGCTGAAGCGATAGGCGTACACCGCTTCCTCGCGCATCAGCGCGGCAATGCCGTCGGTGAGCTGAATCTCGCCACCGGCGCCGGAGCCCAGCTTCTCCAGGTGCTCGAAGATTGCCGGAGCGAGCACATAGCGGCCAACGACGGCAAGGTTCGAGGGCGCCACGGCGGGCTTGGGCTTCTCGACGATGCTGCGCACCCGGCTGGTCACCGCGCGGTCGGCCTCCACCGCGACGATGCCGTACTTCTCGGTGTCCTGGCGCGGCACCAGCTGCACCCCGAGGACGCTGGCGCGCTTGGCCTCGTAGACCTGCGCCATCTGCGCCAGGCAGGCGACATCGCTGCGAATCAGATCGTCCGCCAGATGCACGAAGAACGGCTCGGCGCCCACGGCGGGCTGCGAGCATAACACCGCGTGACCCAGGCCCAGCGGCGCCGGCTGGCGGATGTAGATGCAGGACGCGTAGGAAGGCAGCACGCTGCGCAGCTGATTGAGCAGATCACTCTTGCCCTGCTGCTGGAGCATCAGCTCGAGTTCCTGGTCGGAATCGAAGTGATCCTCGATGGCCCGCTTGGAGGCACCGGTGATGAACACCAGGCGCCGCGCGCCCGCGGCGAGCGCTTCCTCGACCGCGTACTGGATCAGCGGCTTGTCGACCACCGGCAGCATTTCCTTCGGGCTCGCCTTGGTCGCAGGCAGAAAGCGCGTGCCGCGGCCGGCCACCGGAAACACGGCGGTGCGGATGGCCGACTTCGAGCTCGTCCTCATCGAAATTCTCCGCGCGCCTTCCTCACCGCCGCGGCCTCACGAGGCTCTGGCGGGGGTCGTCTGCTCGGTGCGCTCGGCCCACTTGAAGACCGCCGGTCGCATGCTGTCCCAGGAGCGGCATTTGGGGCAGCGCCAGTACCAGCCGACGCTGTTCAGCCCGCAATCATCGCACTGGTAGCGGCCGCCGGCATCGCCGATGCGGGTCAGCAGCGCGCCTAGCGAGCTCGCCTCAGCCCGCGGGCGGCATCGCCGTGGCGAGCAGCCATGCCAGCTGCCGCGGAGTGACCCGACCGCTGTGTCGCAGCCGCGTGCTCAGCTCGGTCATCATGTCGACGCGCCCGGTCTGGCGGGCGATCGCGAGCACCGCCGGAATGATCTCGAGCGCGAGTCCCGGCGACATCTCCAGCGCCCGCAGGTACAGCAGCAATGCGGCAGCGGCGTCGCCCGCCCGTTCGCTGATGCGCGCGCTGAGGATATCCGCGCGCGGCAGCGCCGCCTGATGAGTGCGGGCCTGGCGCAGCAGCGTGCGCGCGCGCTCGCTGTCGCCCTGCACGAGGGCGTATTCGGCGAGCTCGCACAGGTAGTGGGCCGCAATCCGGGCGCGCTCGACCTGCACGGCGGGGGGCAGCTCGTGAAACACCTTCAGTGCCTTGGCCCAGTCGCCCTGGGTCTCGTAGATGCCGACGAGGGTGTCGAGCGCGGCGTGACGATATTCACGCGAGGCCGCAAGCTCCTCGAGGACGCGCTCGGCACGATCCATGAGTCCCGCGCTCTGATAGTCGAGCGCCAGTGCGAACGCCGCCTTGTCGCGCAGGCCGGCGCCGCCGTGATCGCGCAGGCGGGAATGAATGGCGATCGCCCGATCGACCTCGCCGCGGCGCCGGAACAGGCTCCCGAGCGCGAACTGGATCTCGGCGGCATCGCCATCGGCCGCCGCCATGCGGGCGAAGATTTCCGCGGCGTGATCGAAACGGTCGTTGATGAGATGGTCGAGACCGACGTAGTAGTCGCGCGGCAGGCGCACGGTGCGCGCGGCGCCGTTACGGCGGCCGAGAAAATATGCGGCGAGACCGACGAGGATGAAGGCCAGCGCCAGCAGCAGTGGAGGCAGCTCGAACACTTGGCTGACGATATCAGGTCCGCGCCGTGCGTGCGCCTCGCGCTCAGTCGCGGATCGGCCGGTCGGCGCCGTCGTTCACCCGCTCGCGCAGGTCCTTGCCGGGCTTGAAGTGCGGGACGTGCTTGCCCGAGAGCGCGACCGCCTCGCCGGTCTTGGGGTTGCGCCCCTGGCGCGGCGGGCGGAAGTGCAGCGAGAAACTGCCGAAGCCGCGGATTTCGATGCGCTCCCCCTGCGAGAGCGCATCGCTCATGATCTCCAGAATCTGCTTCAGCGCGAGCTCGACGTCCTTCGCCGGCAGATGCTTCTGCTTGGCGGTAATGATCTCGATGAGTTCCGACTTGGTCATTGCGCTCAGCGCTCTCCGGAACCGATGTGCTCCTTCAGCAGGTCCCCGAGGCTGGTGCCCGAAGGCGCCGCTTCCGAGCGGTAGCTCTGCACCGCCTCGGCCTCCTCGTGAGCCTCCCTGGCCTTGATCGAGAGCGAGATGGTGCGCGACTTGCGGTCGACACCGGTGAACTTCGCCTCGACCGCGTCGCCCACCTTGAGGACCGCACGGGCATCCTCCACGCGATCGCGCCCGAGCTCGGAAGCGCGCAGCTGCCCCTCGACGCCGTTGCCGAGGTCGATGACCGCGCCGCGGGCGTCGACCTCCTTCACCACACCCTTGACGATCGTGCCCTTGGGGTTGTCGGCGATATAGGCGGAGAACGGGTCCTTCGCCAGCTGTTTGATGCCGAGTGAAATGCGCTCGCGCTCCGGGTCGATCGACAGCACCATGGCCTCGAGCTGCTGGCCCTTCTGGTAATTGCGCACCGCCTCCTCGCCCGGCTGGTCCCAGGAGATATCCGACAGGTGCACCAGCCCGTCGATGTTGCCCTGCAAACCTATGAAAATGCCGAAGTCGGTGATCGACTTGATCTGTCCGGCCACCTTGTCGCCCTTGTTGTAGTTCTCGGCGAACTCCTTCCACGGGTTGGCCTGGCACTGCTTGAGTCCCAGCGATATGCGGCGGCGCTCCTCGTCCACGTCGAGCACCATCACCTCGACTTCCTGGCCGGTGTGCACCACCTTGGCGGGATTGACGTTCTTGTTGGTCCAGTCCATCTCCGAGACGTGTACCAGGCCCTCGACGCCGTCCTCGATCTCCACGAACGCGCCGTAGTCGGCGATGTTGGTGACCTTGCCGAACACGCGGGTACTCGGCGGGTAGCGGCGCGCGATGTTCTGCCACGGATCGGCGCCCAGCTGCTTGAGCCCCAGGCTCACGCGCGAGCGCTCGCGGTCGAACTTGAGAATGCGCACCTCGACCTCGTCGCCCACCTTGACGACCTCGGAAGGATGCTTGACGCGTTTCCACGCCATGTCGGTGATGTGCAGCAGGCCGTCGATCCCGCCGAGATCGACGAACGCGCCGTAGTCGGTGAGGTTCTTGACCGTGCCGCGCACCACCGCGCCTTCCTGCAGGTTCTCCATGAGCGCGCTGCGCTCGGCGGAAAACTCCTGCTCGACCACGGCGCGGCGCGACACCACGACGTTATTGCGCTTCTGATCGAGCTTGATGACCTTGAACTCGAGCGGCTTGCCTTCCAGATAGGAGGTGTCGCGCACCGGGCGCACGTCCACCAGCGACCCCGGCAGGAACGCCCGCACGTTCTCGATCTCCACGGTGAAGCCGCCCTTGACGCGCCCCGTGATGACGCCGGTCACGATCTCGGACTTGTTGAACGCCTCCTCGAGTCGCGTCCAGGTGCGCGCGCGCTTGGCCTTCTCGCGCGACAGGCGCGTTTCCCCGGTACCGTCCTCGACTGAGTCGAGAGCGACCTCCACGTTGTCACCGGCCTTGACCTCCACCTCGCCGCGCTCGTTCTTGAACTGCTCGAGAGGGATCACGGCCTCGGATTTGAGGCCTACGTTGACGATGACGACGTCCTCGGTGACGTCGATCACGAGCCCGGTCAGGATCATTCCCGGGCGGATGCGCTGATTGGCGAGACTCTGCTCGAAGAGCTGGGCGAAACTTTCTGTCATACCTTCACTTTGCACGCGCTACCGGCGTGCCTGCACTGGACCCTCATCCTGCGGCCCAGGGAAAAAGCACCGGGCGCGCGCGTCCTGCGCGTGCCGACCTCGAATCACCCGCCGTGCGTGTCGCGACGAGCGGCTTCAGCGCCACAAGCGACGAGCGGCCATGAGTTCCAGCACCCGTCCCACCACTGCCTCGACCTCAAGCCCGGTCGAGTCGATCACGCAGGCGTCGGGCGCGGCCCTAAGCGGGGCGATCTGACGGGTCTGATCCCTCAAGTCCCGCTCGGCTATCTCGCGCGAAAGGGCGGGAAGGCTAACATCGGAACCCTTGTCTTTCAACTGCTTATGGCGGCGAAGGGCCCTCTCCTCGGGGGTGGCGGTCAGGAATATCTTCAGGTCCGCCTCGGGGAACACCACCGTGCCCATATCCCGGCCGTCGGCCACCAGTCCGGGGGCCCGCGCGAAGGCCCTTTGGCGCTCGAGCAACGCAGCGCGCACCTCCGGCCAGGCGGCCACCCGCGAGGCCCCCTGGCCCGCCGCTTCGGAGCGGATCTCCCCGGTCACGTCCCGCCCGTCGAGCCAGACGCGCTCGCCACCGTCGGGGGCCGAACCGAAGGCTACGTCCATGCGCGCGGCGAGCTCGGCGTGACGCCGCGGGTCCTCGCTCGCCGCACCCGCGGCCACGCCGGCGAGCGCCACCAGGCGATACAGCGCGCCGCTGTCGAGCAGGTGCCAGCCGGCCCGCCGAGCGACCGCGCGGCTGACGGTGCCTTTGCCCGAGCCGCTCGGGCCGTCGATGGTGACGATGGGA
>VBNP01000245.1 GCA_005877965.1 Gammaproteobacteria bacterium
CGAGCAGCGCGCTCATGCCGCCCCCGCACCGCCGAGATACGCCTCGATCACCGAGCGTTCGTTCAGCACCGTGCGCGTCGGGCCGTCGGCGATGACGGCGCCGGCGTTCATGCAGATGGTGCGCGGGCAGAGCTCGACGATCACGGGCATGTCATGGCTGACGACGAGGAACGTCTGCCCGTCGGCGTGGTGCGCCCGGATGAAGCGGGCCATCGTCTCCTTCATCGCCGGGTGCACGGCGGCGAAAGGCTCGTCGAGGAGCGCAATCTTCGGCGGCGACATGAAGCAGCAGCCGAACTCGAGGAGTTTTTGCTGGCCGCCAGAGAGCTGTCCGGCGTCCAGGTCGCTCACGCGCGAGAGCGTCAGCTCCTCGAGGAGGATCCCGGCGCGGGCGAGCGCCCCGGCCTGCGCAAGACCGAGGGCGCGGCCGGCCGTCATCAGGTTGTCGAGCGCGCTCATGCGGCGGAACACGCGCGTGAGCTGGAACATCCGCTGCAGGCCGCGCGCGGCGATGCGCTCTGGCCTCAGTCCCTGGATGGCCTCGTCCCCGAGCCGCACCTCGCCCGCCTCGGCCGGCTGGTGTCCGGAGAGAATGTTCAACAGGGTCGTCTTGCCCGAGCCGTTCGGTCCGATGAGGCCGACCAGCTCGCCGCGGCCGATGTCGAAGCTGACGCGGTCGACGGCGCGCAGGCCGCCGAAAGCGCGCGACACGTTGGAGACGGCGAGGCAACTCACGCCGTGGTCTTTCTGAGTGAACGCCGCGCGAGTCCCCACAACCCTTCGCGGAAGAAGCGCGCGATCAGAATCACAAGCAGCGCGAACACGATGAGCTGGATCCCGCCCGCCTCGCGCAGCATCTCCGAGCTGACGTAGACGAGCAGCGCGCCGGCGAGCGGGCCGATGAGGCTCCCGATTCCTCCGATCACGACCATGCAGATCACGAGGCCCGTCTGCGAGAGGAGCCCGAGTTCAGGGCTCACCAGCTGGCTGAAGTGCGCGTACATCGCCCCCGCGAGGCCGCTTGCGGCGGTGCTCAGGGTGAAGGCGACGGTTTTCCAAAGCACCACGTCCACGCCGCGGCTGGCGGCGGCGACCTCGTCGTCGCGGATCGCCTGCAGGAACAATCCGGCGCGCGAGCGCAGCAGCAGGTACAGGCCTCCCTGCGCGGCGAGCAGCACCGCCACGAACGCGTAGTAGTAAGCGAGCCGGCTCTCGAACAGGCCGGGCACGTTGAGGCCCAGGTCGCCGCGGGTGAAGTCGTAGGAATTGCCGATCGCGAGCCGCATGATTTCGGCGAATGAAAGCGTGGTGAGCGCGAGATAGGGCCCGCGCAGGCGCAGCACGATGAGCCCGAGGATCGCGCCGATCGCGCCGGCGGCGAGGATGGAGGCGGGGATGCCGAGCGAGGGCGCGATTTTCCAATGGTAGGCGAGCAGCCCCGTAGTATAGGCGCCGATCATGGCGAAGCAGGCGGGCGCCATGGAGAACTGTCCGGTGTAGCCGGCAAGCAGGTTCCAGCCTGCGGCGAGCAGGGCGAAGTACATCGAGACGATGAGCACTCCGAGCCAATAGGGATTGTCGATCGCGAGCGGCGCGATCGCGAGCAGCACGAGCAGGCCGAGGGAGAGCCGGAACTCGAGCGCCATGCGCCGCGCGGAGCTGTCCATCACACCTCGCGTCCGCGCTCGCCGAACAGGCCTTGCGGGCGGAAAATCAGCACCAGCATGATAGTCGTAGGAGATGTAGACCGCGCCGAAGCTCTCCAACACGCCAAGCACGAGGCTCGCGGCGATACTCCCGGGCATCGAGCCCATGCCGCCGAGCACGACGATTACGTAGGACTTGATCGCCGGGAAGGCGCCGACATCGGGCGAGGCGTTGATGATGGGCGCGAGCAAGGCGCCTGCAAGCGCGGCGAGCGCGCCCGAGAGCGCGAACACGAGGCTAGCCGCGCGTGCCGTGTCGATGCCCGCGAGCGACGCGCCGAGGCGGTTCTGCGCGACCGCCTGGATCTGCCGGCCCCATAACGAGTAGCGCAGGAACAGAACGAGGCCCGCGATCATCGCGATCGACATGCCGGTCGCGACCAGCTTCTGGCCGGAGAGCATGATGGGTCCCAGCGCCATGCGCGGGATGTCGACCAGACCCGGCCCGCGTTGCGGGTACGGCCCGACCACCTTGTCGACGAGATTGATGAGCAGGAGCGACAGCGCGAAGGTCACCACGACCGCGTACTCGTCGCGCATCAGGCCCCAGGACGAGTAGCCGGCGTAGAGCGGGCGCATGAGAGTGCGCTCGGTGAGCCAGCCCGCGAACGCGCCCGCGGCGAGCGCGAGCGGCAGCGCGAGCCACGGGTCGAAGCCGAGCTTGAACGCGGCGAGCGTGTAGGTGTAGGCGCCCACCATGTAGAACTCGCCGTGGGCAAAGTTGACCACCTTCAGGATGCCGAAGATGAGCGTGAGCCCGACCGCCATCAGCGCATAGAACAGGCCGATGATCAGGCCGTTGATGAACAGGTCGACGTTGAGCATGGCGGAGCGACCCGCAGGGGAAGTAACCCTCCCGGCGTGCGCCGGGAGGGTGCGTTACGCGGAAGCTACTTCGCCGGCTTCTTCAGTTTGTCGACCGACAGCGGGATTCCCGGTCCCTGGACCAGCAAGCTCTCGCTTACCGGCTGGTTGACCTCGGTGAGCTGGTAGTTGACGTAGGGGATTTCCACCCACTGGTGGAACTTGTAGCCGGATTCCTTCGAGAACCGGAACTCTCCGCGCACGCCCTCGAATTTCATGGTTTCGAGCGCCTTGATCATGGCGTTCGGATCGGTGCCTTTCGCCTGCTTGATCGCATCGACGATCAGCAGCAGCGAATCCGCCGCCTGGAAGATGAGGCGGTTCGGCTCGTTCTTGGTGCGTTGCTGATAGGTCTTCGCCACCTCCAACCCCAGCTTGGGGGTTTTCATCTGCGGGTGGTACAGGCCGAACTCGAGCATGTATTTCCCGGCTTCCTTCACGTTCTGCCAGAAATCGGGGTAGTCGGCGATTCCCGCGCCGTCGTAGAGCCAGGTCTTCGCCGACGGTGCGACGCCCTGCTCGTAGAGCTGGTTCATCACGATGTACGCGGCGGGCGGCAGCAGCATCGTGAGGATCATTTCCGGCGGATTGGCGCGCAGCGGCAGCACCGCGGGGGTGAAGTCCTTGCCCGCGCGATCGAGCGTCTCGTACTTGTACTCGACGCTCGGCGCCTTCTGCTTCAGCGCCTCGGCGACCGCCTTGGCCTGCCCGATGCCGTAGTCGGTGTTCTCGACCAGCGCGATCACGCGCTTCACGCGCATGGCGGCGATGGTTTCCGCCATGGCCTGGCCGACCCGCGAATTGTAGTTGCCCGGGTTGAACACCTGGGGATACTCCTTCTTGCGCACGTCGTCCGACCAGCAGTTGGTGTTCACGTACGGGACGTTGTAGCGCTTCGCCACCTCGATCTCGGCGAGGCACACCGAGCTCTGGTGGCCGCCGGTGACGGCGACGACCTTGTCGCGGGTGATCAGCTTTTCCGTGGCCGCGCGGCCCTTCTCGGGGACGCCCTGGTTGTCCTCGTAGACGAGCTCGATACTCCGACCGAGGGCGCCGCCCGCCTTGTTCACCTGGTCCTTGATGATCTCCAGGCCGTCCTTCACCTGCACGCCCTGCACCACCGAGCCGGGCGGCGATTGCGCGATGCTGATGCCGATCTTGATCGGGTCGGCGGCGTGGGCGGCAATCGAGAGGCCGGCGGCGGTCGCAACCGCGAGCCGCCATTGTCGGGACGGGATGTTCATCGGATGCTCCTCCGTGGGGACGATTGGATTCGGTGTCGCCGGACCATGAACGCGAAACCGCGTATCAGTATAGACGCATCTTTCCAGAAGCGGGCCCGGTTGCTATGTTAGAGGCCCAAAGCAGAGAGTCCGAACCCGGATCGTCCAAGACCTGATCGGAAGAGAGGCCGCCATGCTCCGCCGTTGCGTCAGCTTATTTGCATTGCTGCTGGTTTCGCTTTGCGCTCCGGCTCAGGCCCAGGCCCCCTACTATCCCGACGCGATCTGGCAGCGCAGGACGCCCGTGGAAGCGGGCATCGACGCCCAGCGGCTCAAGGACGCAATCGCTTACGCGGTCGCGAACGAAACGCGTAATCCGCGCGACCTCACGTTGAACCATTACCAGACCTTCGGACGCGAGCCGTTCGGCTACGCGATCGGCCCGATCAAGGACCGGGGTGAGCCGACCGGCGTGGTCGTCCGCAAGGGCTTCATCGTCGCCGAATGGGGCGAGCCCCTGCGCGTGGACATGACGCACAGCGTGACGAAAAGTCTCCTTTCGAGCGTCGTCGGCGTCGCCTATGACCGGGGCCTGATCAGGAGTATCGACGATCCGGTGAGGGATTACGTCGCGCCGATCCAGCTCTACGATCCGGCTCCCGAGCGCAACAAGTCCGACCATCTCGGGCGCTCCGATTTCCTCTACCTGTTCGAGACCCCGCACAACCGCACCATCACCTGGAACCACCTGCTGCGGCAGACGAGCGACTGGGAGGGCACGTTGTGGGGCAAGCCCGATTGGGCGGATCGTCCGAGCGACAAGCCGGGCGAATGGCTCACGCGGCCGCGCAACAAGGCGGGCACGGCCTATAAGTACAACGACGTGCGCGTCAACGTGCTCGCGCTCGCGGCGCTCAACGTCTGGCGGCGTCCGCTCCCTCAGGTGCTGAAAGAGACCATCATGGATCCGATCGGCGCCTCCAACACCTGGCGCTGGTACGGCTACGAGAATTCGTGGATCGTGCTCGACGGCGGCGCCGCGCAGTCGGTGACCGGAGGCGGGCACTGGGGCGGCGGCATGTTCATCAACGCCTACGACATGGCCCGCTTCGGCTATCTCACCCTGCGCCGCGGCAAGTGGAAGGACCGCCAGCTGCTCTCCAACCAGTGGGTCGAGTGGGCGCTCACGCCGACGCCGGCCGAGCCGGGCTATGGCTTCATGAACTGGTACAACAACAGGGACGGGAAACTCTTCCCGAGCGCGCCCGTGAGCGCCTTTGCGCACATCGGGAACGGCACCAACATCGTGTACGTCGACCCGGACCACGACATCGTGGCGGTCGTGCGCTGGATCGAGCGCAGGGCGATCGACGAATTCGCGAAACGGCTGATCGCGGCCGTAGGGCCCGCGGGCAAGTAGCTTCGGATGTCGCGCACCGCTACGAGCCTCCTGATCTTCGTCCTTGCCTCGTTCGCGGTCCCGGGAGCGCGCGCGCAGGACCGG
>VBNP01000246.1 GCA_005877965.1 Gammaproteobacteria bacterium
CCATGAAGCCGGTGGCATGCGAATCATCGACCATCACCAGGGCGTCGTAGCGCGCCGCCAGGTCGCAGATCTCGCCGAGCCTGGCGATGAAGCCATCCATCGAGAACACGCCGTCGGTGGCGATGAGGCGCGTGCGCGCGCCCTGCGCTTGGCGGAGGCACTGCTCGAGTTCCGCCATGTCGCTGTTGGCGTAGCGGTGGCGCTGCGCCTTGCACAGGCGAATGCCGTCGATGATGCTGGCGTGATTGAGCGCGTCCGAGATCACCGCGTCGCGCTCATCAAGAAGCGTCTCGAACAGGCCCCCATTGGCGTCGAAGCAGGATGAATACAGGATCACGTCCTCGGTGCCGAGGAAGCGGGCGAGGCGCTGCTCGAGCGCCTTGTGAGTGGCGTGCGTGCCGCAGATGAAGCGCACCGAGGCCATGCCGTAGCCGTACTCATCGATCGCCCGCTGCGCCGCCGCACGCACCACCGGGTGGTTCGCGAGACCCAGGTAGTTGTTGGCGCAGAGGTTGATGACGTCGCGCTCGCCGGCGCGCACCACGCCGCCCTGGGGGCCGGCGAGCACGCGCTCGCTCTTGTAGAGGCCCTGCTCGCGCAAACCGCTGAGCTCGCCGCGCAGGCGCTCGATGACAGCCTGATTCATGGGGTGCAATTATACTTGAGCCTCAATGTCCGAGCCCGCAGCAAGCGGCCATCCCGCGAGCGCCCGCATCGACCGCTGGCTGTTCGCCGTGCGACTGTTCAAGTCACGCTCGCTGGCCGCCCAGGCGGTGAGTGGCGGCCGAGTGCACGTGAACGGCGCGCGCGTGAAGCCCGCCCACGAAGTGCGTCCCGGGGACCGGGTGAGCTTCGCGCGCGGCACGGTGCAATTTGAGTGCGCGGTCGCCGGCGTGCCACAGCGCCGGGGACCGGCGGCGGCGGCGGCGCGCTGCTACGAGGAGACGCCCGCAAGCGCCGCGCGCGGCGCCGAGTTTGCTACCCGCATGAAGCTGGCCGCCGGGCTCACGCCGCGTCCCCGGCAGCGGCCCGACAAACACGATCGCCGGCTGCTGCGGCGCCTGCGGGGTCGCATTTGAGCCGCCGCAGGTCGCCGCAAAGCATGTAGGGTTGCGCGTTACGCTGCAGACTGCTTGCCGGGGTAATACATGACCTTAAGCGTTTTCGATATTTTCAAGGTAGGCATCGGGCCGTCGAGCTCGCACACCATGGGCCCGATGCGGGCGGCGCGCGAGTTCGCCCTGGGCCTCAAGCGCGATGGCCTGCTCGGCGCGACCCGGGAGATCGCCGTGCGCCTGTACGGGTCCCTCGCCCTGACCGGCCTCGGTCACGGGAGCGACCGCGCGATCCTTGCCGGGCTCGAGGGCGCGCAGCCCGAAAGCGTCGATCCGGACAGCATCGAGCCCACCGTGCAGCGTATCCGCACCAGCGGGCGCATTCGCTTGGGCGGCGAGCACGAGATCGCGTTCGACGAGCCGATGCAGCTGCTCATGATGCAGCACGAGCGCCTGCCGCGGCATTCAAACGGCATGCGCTTCACCGCGCTCGGCTCCGATCGGCGCACGCTGCGCGAGGAGGACTATTACTCCATCGGCGGCGGCTTCATCGTGCGCGGCGGGGAGCAGGAGGCGCGCGAGGCGAGCAGCCATGCGCCGCCGCCGTACCCGTTCGCCTCGGGTGCGCAGTTGCTCAGCCTGTGCCGTGAACACGGCCTCGAGATGTACGAGCTGGTACTGGCGAACGAGCGCGCCTGGGCTCCCGAGGCTGAGGTGCGCACGCGGCTCATGCACCTCTGGCAGGTGATGCAGGCGTGCGTCGAGCGCGGCTTCCGTCAGTCGGGGCTCCTCCCGGGAGTCCTCAAGGTGCGCCGTCGCGCACCGCGCCTGTACCGCATGCTCACCGAGAGCGCCACCGCCCGGCCGCTCGACGTCATGGATTGGGTCAACGCCTACGCGCTCGCGGTGAACGAGGAGAACGCCGCCGGGGGCCGGGTGGTCACCGCGCCCACCAACGGGGCGGCGGGCATCGTGCCCGCCGTGCTGCACTTCTATCGGCGCTTCGAGCCGGGCGCGAACGATGACGGAGTGGTGCGCTTCCTGCTGGTGGCGGCGGCCATGGGCATGCTCTACAAGCGCAACGCTTCCATCTCGGGAGCGGAGATGGGTTGCCAGGGGGAGGTGGGTGTGGCCTGCTCGATGGCCGCGGCGGGCCTCGTGGCCGCGCTCCAGGGCACCAGCGAGCAGATCGAGAACGCCGCCGAGATCGGCATGGAGCACAACCTGGGTCTCACCTGCGACCCGGTCGCGGGCCTGGTGCAGATTCCCTGCATCGAGCGCAACGCCATGGGGGCGGTCAAGGCCATCAACGCCGCGCGCCTGGCCGTGCGCGGCGACGGCACGCACAAGGTGTCGCTCGACCAGGTGATCGCCACCATGCGTCAGACCGGCGCCGACATGTCCACCATTTACAAGGAGACCTCGCAGGGGGGACTTGCGGTCAACGTGCCGGAGTGTTGAGCCCCGCAGATACGCGCGCCGGCCTGAGGCCTCAGCCGAGCAGCCCGAACAGCCGCGCCGGAGGTTTCTCGCGCTGCACTTCGGTGACCGCGGCGGAGCCGATGGCGGTCCAGTGCGCGGCATCGAAGGCGATCGAGCACAGCGCGGCGGTGGCCAACCCCGCGCTGCTGCGCTGCGGGATCAGCAGCTGCACGAGCTCCGACACGCCCGGATTGTGAGCGACCACCAGCAGGTGCGTGACGCGCGGGCCGGTGCCGTGCACCAGCTGCAGCAGGTCCGGTGCGCTCGCCAGATACAGCGCCTCCTCGCGCCGCACGCGCCTGGGAGGCAGCGACAGTTCACGTGCCACGATGTCGGCGGTCTGTTGTGTACGGCGCGCCGGGCTCGCCAGCAGCAGGTCGGGGATGAGCTCCAGGTCGAGCAGCCGGCGCGCCATGACTTCCGCCGCGGCGGTCCCGCGCCGGTTCAGCGGGCGCTCCAGGTCGGAGATGGCCGGATCGTTCCAGCGCGCATCCGCATGGCGCATGAGAGTCAGCCGCTTCACGAGCCGCGCCTCACGCCGGCCGCTCCAGCAGAACCCGGCCGTCCTCCTCGCGCACCCGGTAGGTGCGCAGCGGCTCGTAGGCGGGCGGCGTCAGCGCCTCACCGGTGCGCAGGCAGAAGTGCGCACCATGCCGCGGGCAGATGATCTGACAGGTTTCCACTTGCGCTCCGGTGAGCGACTCGCCGTCGTGCGTGCAACGGTCTTCTACCGCGTACAGCTCGACGCCGCAGCGTACGACAACCACCGCCACGCCGTCGACCTCCACCGACAGGGGCGCCGTCTCGCTGACGGCGTCCGCGCCCCCGATGTCGATCCAGCGGGAGCTCATGCGGCCGTTAAAACATCCCGGTCTGCAGGCGCGCGGCCTCGGACATCATGCTCTGGTTCCAGGGGGGATCGAAGGTCAGCGCCACGCGCGCCTCGCGCACCGTCGGGATGCGCTGGATCTTGTCGCGCACGTCATCGACCAGGATCTCGCCCATGCCGCAACCGGGGGCGGTGAGGGTGATCTGCACCTCCAGCGTGCGGGTGCCGTCCTCGTTCTGCGTCACGTCGCAGGCGTACACCAGACCCAGGTCGACGATGTTGATCGGGATCTCCGGGTCGTAGCAGGCGCGCATCTGCTCCCAGGCGAGCTTGCGTACAT
>VBNP01000003.1 GCA_005877965.1 Gammaproteobacteria bacterium
GCGTCATGGCGCTCAGGGATCGCATTACCGAAGACATGAAGAATGCGATGCGGGCCGGCGAGAAGGAGCGGCTCGCAACGATCCGGCTGGCGCTCGCAGCGATCAAGCAGCGCGAAGTGGACGAGCGCATCACGCTCGACGACGCCCAGGTGCTCAGCGTTCTGGAGAAGATGATCAAGCAGCGGCGCGAGGCGGTCACCCAGTTTGAGGCCGGCAAGCGCCCGGACCTGGTCGCCAGGGAAAACGCCGAGATTGCCCTGCTGCAGGGCTACCTGCCCGCACAGATGAGCGACTCCGAGATCGAAGCGCTGATCGCCGAAGCGATCGCCGCCACCGGCGCCGCCTCGCTCAAGGACATGGGCAAGGTGATGGCGCTCGTGAAACCCAAGGCGCAGGGACGCGCCGACATGGGCGCCGTAAGCGCCCGGATCAAACAGAAACTCGGCTGACTTCCCAAAGTTAAGGGGCGCGGCACTTGGGACGCATCCCCCAGAACTTCATCGATGAGCTGATCGCCCGCGCCGACATCGTGGAGGTGATCGGCGCACGCGTGCAGCTGAAGAAAGCCGGTCGCGAGTACAAGGCCTGCTGCCCGTTCCACAACGAGAAGACCCCCTCCTTCTGGGTGAGCCCCGACAAGCAGTTCTATCACTGCTTCGGCTGTGGCAAGCACGGCACGGTGCTCGGCTTCCTCATGGATCACGATCACATGGCCTTTCCGGAGGCGGTCGAGGAGCTCGCCACGCGCCTCGGCCTGGAAGTCCCGCGCGAGGGCGGCGTCGACAGCGGCGCGCGACGCGCCGATGAGCCGCTGTTCGAGCTGATGGCGCGGGTCGCCCGCTTCTATGAGGAGGGCCTGGCGCGCGACGCGCGCGCCCGCCAGTACCTCGTGCAACGCGGACTTGCGCCCGAAACCATCGCGCGCTTCGGTCTTGGCTATGCGGTGAACTCGTGGAACGAGGTGTTGCGGCGCTTCGGCGCTGCGGAGCCCGACCGCCAGCGCCTCACCGACGCCGGCCTGATCGTCGAGCGTGAGGGCGGCCAGATGCGCGACGGCGAGCGTCACTACGACCGCTTCCGTGACCGCATCATGTTTCCCATCCGCGATGCGCGTGGCCGCGTGATCGCCTTCGGCGGGCGCATCATCGATGCGGGCGAGCCGAAATACCTCAACTCGCCCGAGACGGTGCTGTTTCACAAGGGTCGCGAGCTCTACGGCATCTACGAGACACGGCGCGCGCGCGCGAACCTCACGCGCCTGGTTGTAGTCGAAGGCTACATGGACGTCGTGCGGCTGCATCAGTCGGGGGTCGACTACGCGCTGGCGACCCTCGGCACCGCGACCACGCCCGAGCACTTCCGGCGCATCTTTCGCCTGGTGCCCGCGGTGGTGTTCGCCTTTGACGGCGATCGCGCCGGGCGTGCGGCGGCGTGGCGCGCGCTGCAGCAGGCGCTGCCGGAGGCGCGCGAAGGACGCGAGATCCGCTTCCTGTTCCTGCCGGAGGGTCACGATCCCGACACGCTGATAGGCGCGGAAGGCCGCGAGGCGTTTGAGCAGCGTCTGTCGGGCGCCGTGCCGCTGTCGGAGTACCTGGTGCGGGAGTTGTCGGAGCAGAGCGAGCTCGCGCACGCCGACGGTCGCGCGCGCTTTGCGGAAAGTGCGCGGCCACTGTTCGCGAGGGTCCCGGAAGGGGTCTACCGCGAGTTGCTGCTCGAGCGGCTCGCCGAAGTCGTGGGCCTCCCCGCCCAGCGCCTGCAGGAGCTGTGGACCTCCGGGCGCAACCTCGCCGCCCCGGGCGCGGCGCCGGCGGCGCCCGCCCGGCACAGGCCACCCGCGACCCGGGGAGCCGGACGCGGCAGTCTCGTGCGGCAGGCAATCGTGAGGCTGCTGCACTACCCGGCCATCGCCGCTCAAGTGAGCCTCGCGGAGCGCGCCGGACTGGACGCGAGCGAGGAACCGGGCATCGACCTGCTGCGTGAGCTGCTCGACAACCTGCGCGAGCGGCCGGCCCAGATCTCCGCCCAGGTCATCCAGCGCTGGAGCGGGCGACCGGGGGGCGAGGCGCTGCAGAAACTCCTCGAGCGCGAGGAGGTCATCACCGATGCCGCCGCAGCCGCGGGCGAGCTGCGTGGCGCGCTTGAAAGGCTCGCGGGTCTGGCGGCCGGACGGCGCCTGGAGGCTCTGGAGACCAAGAGCCGTGCGGGCGGTCTGACGCAGAATGAACTTGAGGAATTTCAACAGCTTATACAAAAAATGGGCCACCACGATGCACGCGGAGGCTAGACGGAATTTGGTGATTTCCTCGTTGTCAAATATTATTACGCGCTTTGCCTTGGCACCCCTTGAGCCGCCCCGTCCTGGGCAGCACATAGGGTGAATCCGGCCAGCGCACCCCGACACATGACACGCAAGCACAAGCCCCACGCAGCGCACAAGAAGCGTTCCTCCGCTCATTCAGGCAAGCCGGTGAAATCGCCCGCCTCCGACAAGGCGGTCGCCGCCGTGGCGGGCCGCGAGCGGGACCGCGCCCGAGGCGCCGCGGCCGTGAAGAAGGTCCCCGCTGGCGCGCACCCGGCGCTCGCGCACGCGAAGATCAACGACAGCGCGCGCCCCGCCGATGCCCGCGTCGCCGGCGGCAAGGCGGCGGCGGACAAACGCCCACTCGGCATCGAGCGGCGCGTTCCGGTCATGCCGGAAGACCGGCAGTCGCAGCTCAAGCTCCTGATCGCGCGCGGCAAGGAGCAGGGCTACCTGACCTACGCCCAGGTCAACGATCACCTGCCCTCGGAAATCGTCGATCCGGAGCAGATCGAAGACATCGTCAACACCATTAACGACATGGGCATCCCGGTGTACGAGAAGGCACCGGACACCGAGTCGCTGCTCGCCACCGAGCCTTCGGCCCCGGCGGACGAGGAGGCCATCGAGGAGGCGGCGGCCGCGCTCGCCGCGCTCGACGCCGAGCTCGGCCGCACCACCGACCCGGTGCGCATGTACATGCGCGAGATGGGGACCGTGGAGCTCCTGACGCGCGAGGGCGAGATCCGCATCGCCAAGCGCATCGAGGAGGGTCTGGATGCGGTGCGCAGCGCGCTCGCCATGTACCCGCCGACGTACGACTTCCTGCTGCGGGCCTACGAGCCGGTGAAGGCGGGCCAGGCGCGCCTGGTGGATGTGATCGTCGGCTTCATCGATCCAAACGCGCCGGATGTCATCGCCCAGCCGCAGAACCCCACCAAGGTCGAGGTGATCGCACCGGAAGAAAAAGGCGACGACGAAGAGGAAGGCGACGAGGAAGGCGACAGCGACGAGGAAGCCGTCGACACCGGCCCCGATCCCGCGGAGGCCGCGGCGCGCTTCGCCTCGATCGCGAAGCTCCACGCCCACGTGCTCGGCTCCATCGCCAAGCTCGGCGCGCGCGATCCCAAGACGCTGCGCCAGCGCAAGCGACTGGCGGACGAGTTCATGGAGTTGCGCCTCTCGCCGCGCATGTTCGATGCGCTGATTCTCAACCTGCGCACGCACGTGGCGGAGGTTCGCCAGCTCGAGAAGGAGATCATGGTCATCGCGGTGCGCGACGCCGGCATGCCGCGCAAGGACTTCATCGCCTCGTTCCCGAAGAACGAGACCAACTCGCGCTGGCTCGCGCGCCATATCAAGGGCGGCAAGAAATACTCCGCGCCGCTCGCCAGGTTCAGGGAGGAGATCGAGCGGCGGCAGAGGAAGCTCGAGCAGCTCGAAGGCGGCTATCACCTCACGATCAACGACGTCAAGGAAGTCAACCGCGACGTGTCGATCGGCGAGGCCAAGGCGCGCCGCGCCAAGAAGGAAATGGTCGAGGCCAATCTGCGCCTGGTCATATCCATCGCCAAGAAGTACACCAACCGCGGCCTGCAGTTCCTGGACCTCATCCAGGAAGGCAACATCGGCCTGATGAAGGCGGTGGACAAGTTCGAGTACCGCCGCGGCTACAAGTTCAGCACCTACGCAACCTGGTGGATCCGCCAGGCGATCACGCGCTCGATCGCGGACCAGGCGCGCACCATCCGCATTCCGGTGCACATGATCGAGACCATCAACAAGCTGAACCGCATTTCGCGTCAGATGCTGCAGGAAATGGGCCGCGAGCCCACGCCGGAGGAGCTGGCGGTGCGCATGGAGATGCCCGAGGACAAGGTGCGCAAGGTCCTCAAGATCGCCAAGGAGCCGATCTCGATGGAGACACCCATCGGCGACGACGAGGACTCGCATCTGGGCGACTTCATCGAGGACACCTCGGTGGCCTCCCCCATCGATCAGGCCACCATGGAGTCGCTGCGCGAGACCACTCACTCGGTGCTGGCACAGCTCACCCCGCGCGAGGCCAAGGTGCTGCGCATGCGCTTCGGCATCGACATGAACACCGACCACACTCTCGAGGAAGTCGGCAAGCAGTTCGACGTCACACGCGAGCGCATTCGTCAGATCGAGGCCAAGGCGCTGCGCAAGCTCCGCCACCCGAGCCGCAGCGAACAGCTGCGCAGCTTCCTGATGGATGACTGAAGCGCCGCAGGCGGCTTTCAGCCGGCCGAACAGGCGGCGGCCCCCAACGACTTGCCTCGCGGGCGAAAGCCACGCCTTTCGCCCGCCGTCGAGCTGTGCGCTGAGGTGTGTCCGCTGAAAGCGCCGCAGGCGGCTTTCAGCCGATTAACTAGATGCCGGCCTTGCCGAGGGCGTCGATGAGCTGCCGCAGCAGTTCGGCGAGCCCCGGGTGACCGGCCTGGAACTGCACCGCCAGGGATTCCAGCCGCGGGGCATGGGCGGTTGCCGCAGCCAGGGTCGCCGGGCCCGGGCCTGTGCGCGCGCCGGGCGCGAGCGCGCGCTCGATGTCGCGCATCACCGTGCCGAGCAGCGCTCGCGCCTCGCGGTCGACCGAGCCGCTCGCGCTCAGGCGTTCGTGCACGCGGGCGAGCAGCTCCCGCAGGCTCTCCTGAGTCATCGCTGCCGGATCCCTAACTCCCCTGACCCAGGGAAGCGTTGAGAGCCGCCGACAGAGCGGCATCTCCGCTGAGGAGGTCCTTCCAGGTGAGCTCCCGTCCCAGGCGCTTGCCCTTCTCGGTGAGCTTCAGTCCCTCTGGCGAGAGCGTGACCATAAAGGGCTTGCCATCCACGTCGATCTCGCGCTTCAGCTGCTTGTTGAGTTTGGTAGCCATTGCGTCCTCTCACGTGCAAAGCCTGCACGCTGCCGATGGTAACAGCAAACGGCCGGGGTCCACCGGCGGCTCGCGATACGAATGTCGGCGCTACTTCACCAGCCCCTCGGCCTTGCGCGCCGCGATGACATGCGGCCGCGCACCCACGCGTTCGACGTAGCGCTTGAGCTGTGGCCACTTGCCGATGTCGAGGTTGACATGCTCGCCCCAACTCAGCACGGTGAACAGGTAAGCGTCGGCGATGGTGAACTGTTCACCCATCAGGAAGGTCTTCGTTCCCAGGGCGCGCTGCAGGTAGTCAAAACGGGTCGTCAGGTTGTTGCGGGCGTACTGCTTGGTGTCCTGCGGCGCATCCTCACGGAACAACGGGCTGAAGGCCTTGTGCACTTCCGAATTGATGAAGCTCAGCCATTCCATCAGGCGGTAGCGCTCCATCGTGCCCGCGGCTGGCGCGAGCTTGGCAGCGGGATTGCGGTCGGCGATGTACTGCAACACGGTAACGTTCTCGGTCAACACCTCGCCGCTGTCGAGCGTCAGCGCCGGCACGTAACCCTTGGGGTTCACCTCGTTGAAGTCCAGGCCGTCGGCGGCCTTCTTGGTGTGCCGGTCCACCTTGACCAGCTCGAATTTGAGTCCGGCCTCACGCAGGGCGATGTTCGACGCCTGTGAGCAAGCAGCCGGAAAATAGTAGAGCTTCATGTCAGTCTCCTTCCCAGGCAACACGGTCCGCCGACGGGTACCAGCGTATCCGACGCGGGAGGGTCATGCTAACGTTGCGTACAGCGATGGCAAGAGGGTCGTGCCATGAGGTCGCTTTTGAACACGGCCGCGGTCGTTACTGCTGCGATCGCGCTCGGCGGCTGCCCGAACAAGCGCCCGCAGCCCGTTCCCGGCCCGCAGTCCGCCCCCGCTCTGAGCGCTCCGACCTCCAGCGAGCGCGATGACGATACCCGGCGCACCGCCGGCGCCCGCAGCCACTATGCCAATGAGATCTCATGGTTTCAGGGGACTCTCGAACAGACGTTCTCGCCAACGACCTGCCACGGGCGCCGGGCGCTGTTTCGCTATCGAGCAGCCGGGCGCTGCTACAATCGCCGCGGTTGGGCCTGTAGCACAGCGGTTAGTGCAGGGGACTCATCGACAAGGTGCCTTCGCGCGGAAACGCGCGAAGTGGACGGGATGAATTCAGGGAAACCTTCGGGATGTGATCCCATGGCAACCCTGAGCCGAGCCGCCGGTACACCGGCGGAAGGTGCAGAGACTACCTGAGGGCTCGAGCGCCCTTGATAACAGGCTTGTGAGCATCCCGCACCCACACGCACGGTTCGTGCACGGGTGAAGAGATAGTCCACTCCCGGCGGAAACACCGGGGCCAAGTGAATCCCTTGGTCGTAGGTTCGAATCCTACCGGGCCCACTATGAAATTGCGGGCAGGGACGCAGCGACCTAACTGCCGTCGCCAAGAAAGGGCGGGTTACCGCCCTTTCTGTTCTTCCGATGGTCAGGCCGCTGACGCCTACTCGTCTTTCCCTGCAAACGTCGGACACGGGTTGAACGGCAGCGTCCGGTGAAAGTTCTCCAAGATGTATTGGGGCTGACCATTCGGGGCCGGATAGAAGTTCGCCAGAATGGGCCCGAACTCCGCCGCTGAGCTTCCGCCGAAATCGTCCAGCGTTCCGGGAATGAACGGACCGCCCAACTGCCACCGGCAGCCGTTGTCATCCAACCGCGTGCTGTAGAACGGATAGAAGGCTGCGCCCTGGGGCGGGTTGACGCAGCCCTGTCCCGGATTCTTATCCGCGGGGTTCGACAGGTGCCGCTGGCACGGCGGGATTGTGCCGAACTCGATGCGCGGCATGTCGGATTCGAAGGCGACGCGACTGAAATTCGCCGTGTGACCCTCTGGGTCGGTGAACAACGGACTGGAGAACATCACCGGCTCGCTATGGAGGAGCGCATCCTGGACGGGGTCCTTGAATGAGCCCGGCCAGGTGTTCTTCTGGTAAGTAACGCCGTCGAAGTCCGCGTCGGTATCGATGCAGCCGCCGAGCGGAATCAAGCCGAACGCCGCGAGAAACCCGGGGTCGACGCACTGGGCGTCATCGAGTCCGGGCTTCTTATCGTTCCCGGTAAGGGACGTGCACGCACCGAACTCCGCAGTAACCGAGCTGCAATACTCGAAGTGCCCGATCTCGTCCGAAAAGGCGATGTTGTACGTATGGGCCGCCCCCGGCACGCGCGTGTGCTCACTCGAGGTGGCGTACGCCGGATGGAAATCATGCGCCAGGTTGTGAGTGGCAAACTTGCAGTCAGTTCCGGTCGGATCCCACTTCACCGAGGCAAATCCATTGGCGCCGCTCGCCACCATGAAGCCCGTTTGCCCGGTGGTGAGATCCTGAACCGTGACCTTGAGGCCTTGGTCGGTATCGGCGAGTGTCACGATCAACTCATCACCCGGATTCATGAGAAGCGTGTTGGCGTTGGTGGACACCGGCGGCCCGAGTGGGCTGGGTGAGCCGGCCGGGAATGGAACGCCATCCGTCTGGATAAAAGCAAAGTTGACGTATTCGTTGTGAGTGATCGCGGCGCAAGCCGCGTTATTGTTCTGACCCGTGTTGTCATTACTCTGAAAACTGTCAATGTTGAGCGCCGCGGTCCATTGCGTTGCGGTGCCTGCGCCGAAGAGGGCGAAGAGCCAGCCTGGCGGGTAGAACTGCATCTCCATGAATGCCGTGCCCGGGTGGTTCCCGATGTAGTCGGGCGCGGCCGGGGCGGGGCTGTCGAAGATGTTGCTGTCGCTGTCCACAACGCACGGGATATTGGGACGGCCGGGGGATCCTCCGGGATTGGGATTACCCTGATCGTCGCACATAGCCATCCCGAACCAGAAGGCCGGGCGCAACTGGAAGTTCCACGTTCCTCCGCTGCCATCCTGCTTGGGAAGCAGCGCCGGATCCTTCGGAAGCCTTATTCTGTAGACATTGTTGAAACCCGCTCCCGGCTCGTTCGAGTAAAAGAGCAGTGAAGGCTCGTCGTGACCCACGTAATACTCGCTGCCGCCAGGATTCTCGCGCTGCTCCGCGCACAGGATTCCACTCGGCTCGTCGCAGTTAAAGGACTCCGGGTGAGGCGGCGAAGCCTGCGCAAGAGAACCACTCAGCATCAATAGTCCCGCACCGAATAAAGCTCGGCATGACCATGTCTGAATGCGCATAAGCGGAACCTCCCCGTGCCGTAAACGTTGTTTGGAGCTCCGGTGCAGGTGCCGTCATTTTCGCTGCCTGGCTCGACAACACCGGAGAGATGCGAATTGTGCGCGCACGATCTGTAGTTGCAAGCGGAGCAACTCAGCGGGAACGCGCATGTTCGCATGGCCTGCCCCTCTTGCGCGGCCTGGCTTCGAGTCACCACATCGAACCGTCGCCGCAACGCTTGCGCTCAGGTATGTCATTCCCAGCGCGTTAGAGTGCCACTCTGATGAAGTCCGCTTGGGAACTGTTCTGGTGAATGCCCTGAACAGTTTGCGAGCTAGCAATCCATGTGTAGCGGGTGGATGTTGAGTCTCTTGCCTATGCTGGCCGTCACCAAATTGCCGCGGCAGGTGACCTATGGAAGTCCTTCTGATTGATATGGGCGCTCTGGCTATGTTTCTTGCTTATATGGCGATTGTGTATTGGCAGGGGCTATCACACGAAGCGCAACCACCAGGGCAGCGGTCCATTGATGTCTCACGGGCACCCGGCGCCCCCGAATCGCTCTGATCTACCCGGGCGGCGTCACTTGTCGGGCTCAGCCACAGGCGCTTGCGACGCGGGCGGCGGAGAGTCACCATCCAAAGAGATGCCGCTATAAAGTACTGCAATGCCTTCGCAGGCGTACCTCCTGTCGCTTCCGGAACGCATGATCCGCTCGGCGCTGGGCTTCAGCGCCGGACTGTTGCGTGAAATCGGCGAGGTCGTGTTGCCACGGACCGTGCGCCGCGGCCAACTGTACGAGAGCCTCGTGAACACGACGCTGCGCTACGTGATCGAGCAAGTCGGCGGCGCCAAGGGTGTCTACCCCAGCGAAGTACCGCAGGCGCAGGACTTTGTTGCGAGGCGCGGCGTGGGTCATGCCATAGAGCTCCTCGGCATCGCGGCTTTCCGCATCTCTCCAGTATGGGTATTCGCGGCACTTGCCGATCTCAGCGGCCTCGGGCGGCGACTGATCCCGGAGATCGCCGAGGCATTGAAGGAAGAGGGCCTCCTGGAGAAGGAAGCGCAATTCGAGAACGTCGATCAGCTGCTCGATAGCTTGGAGAAAACCTCATCACGCCTGGCCCAGACGATCAATGCGCCGCCCATTGATGTCGCCCGCCTTCGCAAGGAGTGGACGGAAATTCGATTGCAGGCGCGTGGACTCAGGCCGGTCGACCTTCCCTCTGTCAAAGACATTAGCAGCCGATGGGAAGAACTGAAGGTCGAGGCGGCGCGACAGGGACGCTCGATATTCGAGACCTCATCCGTGATGGCGATCTCTGCCGCACGTGCGCTGCCCGATCGAGCGCTTTGGCTCTCCTCGTCGACACGCGTGGGCGCGGCGCGCACCGGAAAAGTCTTCTCAGCGGCGATCCTCGAGGACTACAGTCACACTCTCAAGGAGCTCCGCGACGTCGGCTATGTTGCTTATGCGAGACGGCAATTGAGTCCGTACCTGCGCGCTTGTGTGGATCAATTCTCGCGCCACCAGCGCTCGATGACCGAACGTCTAATCGAGAGAATCCGCAAAGACTGACGACAGTGCTGCTGCGGGCGGCCAGAAGCGGACGCGCGGCCCAAACCATGACTGGTAACCGGTCTTTCACGCGCGTTACCCTGCACTGTTGTGCAGGGCCCATTGATGGGGGAGAGTATCTTGCCTTGACAACGGTAATCGGAATGGAAGGGTTCGCATGCGCGTTGCTAGCTCGCTCGTTGTAGTTTTATTGTCCGCATGTGCGACGGCACTTCCCACAGCCCCCTTGGATCCGAAGCACCTCGATCAATCAACGAATTTCGTTGGGCCCAATGGCGGAACGGCCTATTTGATGCAGTGCTTTGATGGCGTCGGGTGCTACCAAAGGGCAAGAGAAGCTTGCTCCAATGGCTACATGATTTTTGACAGTATCGACAGCGCCAACGGCAGCATTGCCAGTGGTGGTGGATTCGTGGGTTCTAGCCACTACATCGCTTTCGAGTGCAAGAAGTAACTTCGACGGTTACGCAGGCCGCTTCCGCCCCATATTGAGCGACCGCTGTGGGTCCGCTTCCCGCCGATCAGGGCTGGGAGGCAGCCTCGACGAGATCCGGCAGCAGATGGGCGGCGTTGGGCGTGCCCAGGCCAGTGACCGCGTCCCATCCGGTCGAGGCCGGATAACCCGCAATGGATGTGGTCTGATTGTTGCCGATGGTCACGTCGAAGAAGTCGGCGGCGTACTTCGCCGGATCGGCCGCGACCTTGTACAGGGCGGGATTGATGTAGCCAAGATCGCTCCCAGCCATCTGGTCGGCGATGGCGATCAACCCTGC
Organism: Gammaproteobacteria bacterium; assembly: GCA_005877965.1. Classification (GTDB taxonomy): domain Bacteria; phylum Pseudomonadota; class Gammaproteobacteria; order Steroidobacterales; family Steroidobacteraceae; genus 13-2-20CM-66-19. Next base: position 10,740 of record VBNP01000003.1, read on the forward strand.
CCACTGGGGCGCACTGCAACTCGTGCCACCGACGACGTACCAGCCCACGCTGCAGGGATTGGCGCCACCACAACCGGTGCCCGACGCGGTAGTCGCGGGCTCGGTCATATAAACGAGGGGACCCGTTCCCGAGCTCGCCTGGAAGGCGACATCCGGAACGCCCCGCATTTCGGAGTTCGGGCCTGGGGCGCCCACCGAACTCCCGACATAGCTGCTGCCCGCCGGCAGAGTGGCCTGAAAGTCAGGCCGCGGGAACAGAATGCTGTAACCGCCGCCGGCAAAGGGCCAGGCGCGCTCGCGAACGCCAGGGTGGTTGTCGCACACAGCCGGAGGCGAGGTGGTATCTACGGTGGTGCCCGTGGTGGCATCCACGCACAGACGGGTGCCGCCGACTGCTGTCACGAGAGGATCCGAGGCCGGCCACTCGACACTCGCATACGGAATCAGCCGCGGGCTCTTGGTGGGCTCCTTGAGGTTGTTGCTGGTGCCGCCGTCCCCGGAGGATGCGAGCACGGTGATGTGGTTGGCCTGTGCATCGACGAGCGCCCGGCGCAGGTTCAACAACGAGGCGGTGCCCGCGAATGTCCCCTCTCCGGCTGCCAGGCTCATGCTGATGACGTCGGCCAGGTGGTTGTCCACGATGTACTGTATGGCGTTCATCATCTGCGGAAAGCCCTGTACGCCCAGAATTTCAGCCGTGGGCGTGGTGACCAACAGGATGTTGGCTTCGGGAGCGATCGCGTGCGCCCACTCCACATCGAGCGAAACCTCAAGCGCCCACAGGTTGTGACTCTCCTGACCCGTCCCGTTGTTGGGTGGAGGCGGGTTGGGCGGCGGCGATCCCTGGACCTGCAGGATGCCGAAGGTCGGCATGCCCGGGACGCACGTCACGCCGGCTTCTCCACAAAGATGCGGCAGGCCAAAGGCGGTACTGAACACATTCAGGTCGTTCGCGATGGTCGCGCTTCCGAATGAGTCAATCAGGGCGATGGTCTTTCCCTTGCCGGTGAGCCCCCGCTCATAGAGTGGAGAAACGTTGTAGGCCTGCTGCATTGCCGCCGGAGCGAAGCACCGCACACCGGCGGCGTAGCACGCTGCCTCGCTCGGCGGGGTGGGGCTGCTCTGCAGGAAGCGCCACTCGGCGACGGCCGGCCGGAAGACCGCGCTGCTGCCGGATTTCTGGGCCAGCGAAGCCGATGCCATTCCCATCGCCAGGGCCGCAACCAGGACGGGTCGTGCCACCGCACGTCTCTCGAGCGAACGCATGGACATTGCAGCACCCCCTGTGTTGATGGAATCGTTGACAGACCTGGAGTGATGCCAACAGGCCGGCACCGCTTTTTCTGATGTACGCTTGCCCTGATTTAGTTGACGCCCCCACAATCCTCGAAGTCAATGCGGGTTAACCCGACACAGCGCAGCAACGAATCATCCATCCTCGGCCCCGGCGACCGAACGCGGAGCGCGCCGATCGCCGGAGAGCATGCGGCGACGCCATCGGTCAGGCTTGCGCAGTGGCTCCCGGAGTCACCATGAGCGACCTTGCGAGCTTCCCCGTCACGAGCAAATGGCCCGCGCAGCATCCCGAGCGGATACAGCTGTATTCCCTGCCCACGCCGAACGGCGTCAAGGTCTCGGTGATGCTCGAGGAGACCGGCCTGCCCTACGAGCCCCACCGCGTCAGCTTCGATACCCATGACCAGCTGTCGCCGGAGTTTCGCTCGCTCAATCCCTACGGCAAGATCCCGGCCATCCTCGATCCCGACGGTCCGGGCGGGAAGCCGCTGCCGTTGTTCGAATCCGGTGCGATCCTGATCTATCTGGCCGAGAAGAGCGGACAGTTCCTGCCGCGGGATCCGGCCGCCCGCTACCAGACCCTTCAGTGGCTCATGTTCCAGATGGCCGGCGTGGGCCCGATGTTCGGCCAGCTCGGCTTCTTTCACAAGTTCGCCGGCAGGGACTACGAGGACAAGCGGCCGCGCGAGCGCTACGCCGCGGAGTCGAAACGCCTGCTCGGTGTGCTCGACTCGCGGCTCGCCGGTCGAACCTGGATCATGGGCGACGCCTACACCATCGCCGACATGGCCATCTTTCCGTGGGTGCGGAACCTCATCGGCTTCTACGAGGCAGGCGATCTCGTGGGTATCACGAATTTTCCGCAGGTCACACGGGCACTCGATGGATTCCTCGCCCGTCCCGCGGTCGTCAGAGGTGTTGCCATTCCCACGGCAGGCTGACCCTCATGACGGCACGCGCCGCCGCCGAGTCGCACTTGCGAACGCCCTCCGCACGGACATAACGGCTTGCTGCACTGCGCCGGCCATCCCTACGCAGAGCCTTGCCCGAGGACCAGCCTCACGCTGTGGGTCTTGCCGTCATCAACCAGCGTAATCCGCGTTTGCCCACCGCTTAGCGTCTGGCCGTCGCACTCGGCGTGGGCGATCCCATGGCTGACGCCGCGAGGATTGTCGATCAGGATTTCGTAGCGCGCGGTGCGATACCTGAACACGATCTCCAGGTGCGGCCAGCTCTCAGGGATGCATGGCGCCAGGAGCAGGGTTGCCCCTTGCACGCGAAATCCGAGAATCCATTCGAGGCCGGCCCGGTACATCCAGCCGGCCGAGCCGGTGTACCACGTCCAACCGCCACGCCCGACGTGCGGCGCTACCGAATAGACATCCGCGGCGACGACGTAGGGCTCCACCTTGTAGCGGTGTACGTTTGCGCGCGTGCTGGTGCGGTTGATCGGATTGAGGAGCGAGAACAGCTCCGCCGCCTTGTTGCCCTGCCCGAGGATTGCGTACGCGATCACCGACCAGGTGGCGGCGTGAGTGTACTGCCCGCCGTTTTCCCGGACACCGGGCGGATAGCCCTTGATGTAGCCCGGATCGAGCGGCGTGCGGTCGAAGGGCGGCGTAAACAACAAGGCCAGACCGGCATCGCGCCGGATGAGCTCGCTCTCTACGGCGGACATGGCACGCTGGGCACGGGCCGGC
>VBNP01000247.1 GCA_005877965.1 Gammaproteobacteria bacterium
GCACAGCACGCACGGGAGCTTTACGCGAAGTTGCCCTGGGCCAGGAAATCGAGGTACTCGCGCACCACGGCGGCCTTGCCCTCCTTGACCAGCGCCTCGGCCGTGCGGTCTCCGAAGGCGGCGATCGGCTGCGCGCGGTACCAGGCCATGGCCTGCGGCTTATCGGCCCGAGGATCTTCCTTGCAAGCTATTTACAGTCCCCTTGCGGCGTTGCGAGATATTTAAGTCTCCTGGGGTATCCAGAATGAGTCTTCCAATCACTGACGCGAGAGAGAACAGGCGTGGCGTTCGCGATCAAAGCCGAGGTCCGTGATCCGCGGGCAGAGACGTTCGTGTTCACTGCGCAGAAGACGATGTACGGCGGCAAGCGCATCGCCAAAGGCGACACGCTGTTCGTCTTCGCAAGCGAGAACGAGGGCGGCCAAGGCCTCATCGCGCGTGGCGTGGTCACTTCCACCCAAGCCATCGCTAAGAAAAGCGGCGTCCTGCGGCAAACGCCCCGCGCGAGCATCGCCGTGAAACGCACCGCGGTCGCGAAGCAGCCCCTGGGGCGGAGCGAGCTTAAACGCTTCACCGACTGGAATAACGGCCAGCCGGAAACCGAGCTCAACTTCAAATTCTATCGTCAGGCAACGAACAAGATCGTCGGCATCTCGGATGAAGCCGCGGCTTTTCTCGAGCGATTCTTCTAGCGTGACCGCTGTCCGCGAGCCACCCCGTGTGCACTAAGGCCGGAATCCGCCCATGTCCTTGACTGATGGTTGACCTACAATTGCACTTTGTAGGTCAACGGGCAGGCAAAGAGGTTCGCAACGAGTACGTCGGTCCGGCGGCGCCTGCGCGGCACAGTAGCGGGACACGGAAACGGTCGGCCGACGGGGGTATGCCATGCCTACGGTACTGATCACAGGCGCGAGCCGCGGATTGGGATTGGAATTCACTCGCCAGTATCTGGCGGACGGCAACACCGTCATCGCGGCGTGCCGAAGTCCGGACGCAGCACACGGACTCGCTCAGCTCGCGCGGCAATCGGAGGGCACGCTCAGCCTAGTCCAGGTCGACGTCGCCGACACGGAGAGCGTGAGACGATCCGCGGCACAGCTGAAGAGCCCCGCGGTCGATATTCTCGTCAATTGCGCGGGCGTCATCGGCGCCTCGGGGCAGACCATCGGCTCGCTCGATTACGACGACTGGAGGCAGGTACTCGAGGTGAACGTCCTGGGTCCAGCCCGCATGAGCGAGGCGTTCCTCGACCGCGTGGCGCGCAGCGAGCGGCGGCTCATCGTCACGATCACGAGCGGCATGGGATCGCTGGCCGACAACACCTCCGGCGGCTACATTCCGTACCGGACGTCCAAGGCTGCCGTCAACATGGTGATGCGCAGCGCCGCTATCGACCTCAAGCCTCGCGGGATCACGTGCGTCGTCATCAATCCCGGCTGGGTGAAGACCGACATGGGCGGGCCCAATGCGACACTTTCAGCGGAGGAGAGCGTGAGTGCCATGCGTCGGGTCATCGCGAAGCTCGGCCCGCGCGACTCCGGGCGGTTCTACAATTACGACGGCCGCGAGTACCCCTGGTGAGGTGTCGACCAGGAAGTCGAGCACCTGGCACCGGCAACACCGGGTCTCGCGCGGCTGAAGATGTCGGTAACGCAGCATGACGTCACTTGCACCGCGGAAGCGGGGGAGAGAAGTCGGTGGCATCCGCCTTTGCCTGGTACCAGACGGCCAAGACGGTGGCGGGTTCGATGAGCCGGGCTCTTGCGGGGATCCTCTTGACCATTACTGCTGCCAATTACACGCTGGTATTCCTGACAGCCTTCGGCCTCTCGGTGCTGCCCTTGCTCGCCGTTGCGCGCTACGTGAAGGAGCACCGAGACCCGACTGTTCCGCGCGAACACCGCGGATCATCCTCCGCGCTGCCGGCTGGCGGGCAGAACGCAGGACCCTCGGGATCCGCAATGCCCGGGCGTCCGCGGGTCCTGCCGTTTGTCGGTCTCGGATTCCTGATGGCCGGTACCGCCGACATGCTCAACGGCCTCTTCCCGGTTCTGGCGACCGAATACGCCGGCCTGAGCAAAGCCCAGGCCGGAGTCATCTATGCGGTATCGACGCTTGCCATTATCTTCTCCGGCCCGATCTTTGGTTGGCTCTCTGACACCGTGAGCCGCAGACTGGTGCTCGCGGTGAGGGCGGTCGCTAACACCGGTTCCTCGATCCTCTACCTGTTGTTTCCCACGTTCGCTGGAATCGCCGTAGCGAAGGCCGCCGATGACATGGGGAGGGCTGCTTTCCGGCCGGCGTGGGGCTCACTGATGGCCGAGGTCTCCAGTTTCGACAAGCGCAATCGCGCGCGCACCATGGGCTGGATGAGCATGGGGGAGGATGCGGGGGCAAGTCTCTCACCGATTCTGGCGGCCTTCTTATGGGGAACATGGGGCATCGCAGCTCTCATGGGCTTCCGGGTCGCTCGCACTGGTTACGGAGCTGTATGTTCTACTGATCACCCGCAGTCCTGCCGAAGGTGCGCCAGAGAAACGTCTGCGCCAGCAAGTCTCTGGCCCTTGAGGCTGCCCGATCATCATCACCGATACTGAAGCGGATGCGCTCTTGACGGTCCGTCACGGGTGACGGTGTGCCGTGACGACGATCACCGGCAACGCTTCGTCGGGCGCGGCGCTGGAAACGGGCGCGGCGACAACCCGCAGGGTGTGCAGCGGCAGACTGGAAAATGCCGCCCATTCGGTGGCGGTGATGACGAGTGCCGCGGCGAAACTGACAAGGCGACTGGCGTTCATGATGGCTCTCCTGTGACGAAAACCCGGTGGTGACGATTCGAGTGCAATGGTGAGCGTGTGAGGGATGCGCGCTGTCACAAGAGCTGAAGGGTCGTTAAGCGCGGCTGAAGGGATAGCGCGGGCCGCCTGGCGGTCATCCGGAGGATTCGCGCTCTGCAACTCGATCCGACAGCCCGCGGCATTGCGGGCGTATGATCAACGCCACTTGCGGATGATTGCCCAGGCATCGACCCGTGCCGACACGCGAGACCAATCGTCGAAAGAAAGCAGCGACCCCGCCGCAGTCGCCAGCCGCTGCCGATCGGATCCCTCGGCGCTCAACCGCCGGTACCGCACGCCGCGCGGCGTATCGGCGGGCCCCGCTCGCGAGTCTGCGGGTCTTCGTCGCAGTCGCCGAACACAAGAGTTTCACGCGCGGTGCGGATGCGCTGGGCGTCACCGCGAGCGCCGCCAGCATGCAGGTGCAGGCGCTCGAGGAATATCTGCGCGTGCCGCTCTTTCGCCGCAACGGCCGTCAGGTCGAGCTGACACCGCAGGGCGCGCTGCTGCGGCCGAAGGTTGAACAGGCGCTCGCAGATCTCGAGCGTGCGATCGACGAGGCGCGCGCCGACCGCGGCTCCGGGCCATTGCGCGTGACGACGATCGCCTCTTTCCTTGCGCAATGGCTGCTCCCACGACTGCCGGATTTCACCTCGCACCATGCGGGCATCGACGTGCAGATCCACACCTCCACGGAGCTCGTCGATTTCGTCAAGACGGGAATGGACGCCGCGATCCGTTTTGGTGCGGGAACCTGGCCCCGCCTGCACGTGCAGAAGCTGTTCGACGAGTGGCTGGTCCCGGTGTGCACGCCTGCGCTGCTGCAGCGCCATGGACCCATTGCCGAGGCGCGGGATCTCAAGCGCTACAGACTGCTGCATAGCACCTATGAGCCGTGGACCGCCTGGTTGCTCGAAGGGGGTCCCGACGAAGTGTGGCCGAGTTCGGGCGCCGCATTCGATGATGCAATCGCCATCGTGCGTGCCGCGCAGGCGGGCCAGGGACTCGCGCTCTCACGCTGGTCCCTGGTCGCGGACGAAGTCGCGATGAGTCGGCTCGCCGTCGCCGGTCGGGCAGTTCGCTCCGGGCACGCTTACCACTTCGTGTGTCCGCCGGCGCATCTTGCACTCGAAAAAGTCGCGGCCTTTCGGCAATGGCTTGCGACTGCGTGCGCCCGATTTCCGTTGCCACCCTGGTCGGTGGTGGACGCGCTTGGCGAAGCGAACGCGGTTGCGCGCGACGCGGCCACTCAGACCTAGATAGGCGATTCAAGGATGCCGTCAGGTAGAGATTGCCGACGCCCGCCTTCAGATGGAGAACGTCGGAGTCCCTTCCAGGATCCGGGTCGTCAAACGGGGGAATTCTCCGGCGCGCCACAGCTCTGCGCGGTGCCGCACCCGGTATGCGAGCGGGCCACCGTCCTCGCGAGTGCTGCGCTCCAGGGGACGAGGAATGCACACGAACTCTGCCTCGACGGCCGTGCCGGTAGCGCTCACTACCGCATATCCGTGTCCGCCCATGTCCACGAACGCGACGTGAGGAGACAGCTCGGGGTTCGACAGCTTGCGGGCGCGCGCCGCATCCCCGCTGCTCGCATATTCCAGGCACGAGCGCACCCCGTGTCGCAGCAGCATGTTGAGCGTCGGGCGAGGTCCGTCATCGTGAGGTCCACGTCCGAGGTACAGGGCCCGCAGCGGATGATCCTGCGGCAGCGAGTGTTCCAGGGCCTCGACCAGCCCGGGGGCGGATACCGAGCCGGTGACGAAGGCCACTCCGACCGGATTGAACGGGCGAGGGGGGAGCGCCTTTGCGGCCAATCCCGCCCAGAAGCTGTGCCGGTCCCCGGCCACGGTCACAAAGCCGCTGATACCGTGCTGCTGCACGAAGTCATAGATCTGGCCGCGTTCCACATACGCGCTGCCGTAGTCCCCGCCGGGGAAGCCCGCGTAGCCGTGCCACGGCCAGGGCTTGCCCACGCCCGCCGGCAAATTTTGCGGATCGGCACGCATGTCGAGCGTCGCGACGGTATTCCCCCAGATCTTCCAGGTGGCTTGCGACTGCTTCAGCCGCCCGAGGAACCAGGTCCTTTGCTCCGCGCCCAGGATAGTTTGCGCAGGCCGGTCCTTGCAGAAGTTGGCGATTTCCACCGTCCGGTCGGCCGAGGCGATCATAGCCGGCGGATGTCCGCCGTCGTATGCGCGTCCGGCATCCAGGATCTCCATCACCTGTTGCGGGATCATCTCGGGGAAATCACTGCTCGAGAGCGCCTTTGCCTCCTCCATGCCGGTGGGCTCCTCCGAGCGGTAGCTGCGCTGGTCGGTGATGATGAGCTCGATGTTGCGTCCCCAGCGCAGCGCGCGATAACCCCTGAGGCTGGCAAGCGCGGCCAGGTTGTTGGGTTCCTGGCCGAGACCGTTGTCGTCAAAGCGCGTGATCGCTGCGTCCACGACCAGCGGCGGCTCGAAGCGCTCAAGCGAGCTGTCGTGCGGCCGTGCCATGCGCGCCGGCTGGTACTCGAAGAACGCCTGGTTCGCGGCGACCTTGCGCGTCTGCGCCGGCCGGGTCCGGCCCTGGAACTTCTGCAGTGACTGCCAGCCCAGCCAGCTGAACTCGTGGTTGTCCCACATATTGACGAACGGCCAGCGCGCGCGCGCGTCCTGCAAGTCCGGGTCATGCAGATACGCCCGATAGACCGTGCGGTAGCCGTCAAGGGTGGTGGGCACGTGAAAGTCAGCGATCTTCTCGCCGTCGGGGTAGCGCAGCAGGTCGCGCACGCGGCGGTCATACATTCCCTGCGGCCGCTCCTGCGGATACCAGACGATCTCATATATGAAGTCACCCAGATGCAACACGAAGCCGAGGCGGTTTGCCTCCGCGGCGCGCTCATCTTCGAAAATCATTCTGCGGTAGGCGTTTTGCGCTCCGAGGTTGGCATTCTGGCAGCTCACGAATGCGAAGGAGACGGCGCGCGGATCGTCCACACGCGGCGCGGTGAGCGTACGGCCCACGCGGCTGCCGTTGCCGGCCGGGTCGGTGAAGCGATACCAATAAGCTCGCGCAGGCTTCAGGCCCCCGACGAGCACGCGGCAGGTCCAATCAGAGGCGGCGGATAGCGGGACTCGGGCGGTCGCGACGACTTGGTGGAACCCCGGATCTTCCGCGACTTCGACGTGCAGACTCAGCAGCGCGCCCGGCTCGCGCTGCGGGCAGCGCGTCCACAGCAAGACGCTGTGCTCGTCCGGGTCCCCGGAAGCGACCCCCTCGGGGAAACGCTCGCGACGCTCCTGCCAGGTAAGCCTGGAGGGCTTCGGAGCACTTGTGCCCCATGCCGCCGCCGCGCCGATCGCGGCAGCCATCTGCACGAAGGAACGTCTGCTGACGATTGGCATTCACGCTTCTCCTGATGCGGCCAGCACAGGATGGCCTGCCGGCGATCGGCGAGCCCGATCGCTTTGGTTCCTCGGATTAGCGCTCGGCTCCGCGACGCGCCTGGAATCTGCGCGCCTTCATGCGGTTCCCGCAAACCTTCATGTTGCACCACCGGCGGGTGTGATTCTTGCTCGTGTCGAGAAAGAGCCAGCGACAGGTGTCCGCCCCGCAGGCGCGCACCCACGGCATCGCATCCGATAGCATGAGCTGCGCAGCGCGCTCCGCGAGGATCCAGACCGGGAGCTCCGCCTCTTTCTCGAAGCGACCCCACTGCCAGGCCATCCCCGCTTGCCCGTTCCGCGCCGCGGCTTCCTGCCAGTGCAGCTCGCGATGCCGTTCCGAAGCGAGGAAATGCCGCTCGAGCGTGCGGATGTCGGCGGCCGGCGGAGGGCGGCCCTCCACGTTCCGGTAAAACGCAGCCGCCATCGCCTCGCGCAGTTCCCGTACCGAGCGCAAGGCCCGCGCGGCAGCCTGCGGCCTGACCGACTTCGCCAGCAGGCGCGCCTGCCCTGGGTCGAGGAGCTCGGTCTGCCGCGCGAACCTGAGCAGAGCGCCGTAGTCGACGAGCAGTTCGACGGGCGCTTCGCCGCCAAAGCGGTGGTCCAGTGTATTGACCAGATCGAGCGCCGGGTGCCCGCCGCTCAGGTCGAACGCCGGCGCCGCCACCGCGGATGCTGGGTATGAGTCCATAACCTCTGAATATTATTTTACAGGTTACTTTTGGTATGTCCAGGTCTATCATAACCCTCTATGGATGTTTCAA
>VBNP01000248.1 GCA_005877965.1 Gammaproteobacteria bacterium
ACTGCCGTGGGCGTGCGTGCCACGCAGGCGCCGCACGATGTTCTCCACGCCGATGATCGCATCATCCACCACCACGCCGAGCGCCACCGCGAGTCCCCCCAGGGTCATGGTGTTGATGGTCCAGCCGACGGCGTCCACCACGATTACGGCGGCGAGCAGCGCGAGCGGAATGGAAACGAACGCCACCACGACGCTGCGCAGGTCGCGCAGGAACAGGAACAGCACCAGCGTGATCAGCACCGCGCCCAGCACGACGTCGAGGCGAATGCCGGCGAGCGCGTTCTCGATGAAGTTGGCCGGCCGGTGCAGTCCCGCGTAGAGCGTTACGCCACGTGCGCGCAGGGTCGGGGCAAGCTCCGCGAGTGCCCCCCCCTCGAGCGCACGCGTCACGATGAGCGTGTTGGCGCCGTACTGGCTGGAGAGGTTCAGCAGCACGCCCGGTTTGCCCATGACGAGCGTGTCGCCGAACTTCGGCGCCACCCCGTCGGTGACGGTGGCAAAGTCACGCAGCCGCAGCGGCGTCGCCGCGCTGGCAGCGGCCGCCGGCGTCGTGGGCGCCACCGGGGCGGTGGGCACCACCGCGGCGCCGAGCGCCGCCGCGTCGAGCGTCTGACCGCGGCTCTCGATGAGCACGCGCTGGTTCGGAGTCTCGATGAAACCCCCGCCGCGCACCCCGGTCGCGGAACGTACCGCCGCCACCACGTCGCTGAAAGCCAGGTCGCGCGCGTTCAGCTCGCGTGGCTCCACCTGCACCTGCAGCTGCCGCTCGTCGCCTCCGTAGAGCGTTGCCCGGGCCACCCCGGGAACCGCGAGCAGCCGCGGGCGGATAGTCCACTGCACCAGCTCGCGCAACTGCATCGGCGAGAGCCGCTCGCTCAGAAAGCCGAGCTTCAGCAGGTCCATGGTCGAGGATGTCAGCGGCTCGAGCTTGGGCGGCTTCACGCCCTGCGGCAGCCGTGCGGTGACCTGCTCCAGAGCTTCAGCGACGATCTGCCGCGCGCGGTACGGGTCGAGGTTTTCCTGGAACACCACCGTCACCACCGAGAGTCCCGAGATCGTTTGGGAGCGCACCGCGGTCACGCCGCTCGCGCCGCTGATCGCCTGCTCGATCGGCAGCGTCACCAGCAGCTCCACCTGCTCGGCGACCAGCCCGGGCGCCTCGGTCTGCACCGTCGCCTGCGGCGGCACGAACTCCGGGAATACGTCGTACCTGGCGCGCGCCAGCACCAGCACGCCATACACCGCGAGCATCGCCGCCAGCGCGCATACCACCACCGGAAAGCGCAGCGACCAGCGGATGATCGCGGCGAGCATCTAGTCCCCGCTGTCGGCAGCCGGAGCTTCGACGCCGAGCAATGCGGCGGCGCCGGCGATGACGAGGCGGTCGCCCGGCGCGAAACCGTCCGAGACGAACCACCCCGCGGCGAGCGGACGGTAGCCGGTCACCTCGCGGCGCACGAAAGTGCTCGGCGCCGTCTGCACGTACGCCCACACCTGCGCGTCCCTGCGCAGCAGCGCGCCGCGCGGTAGCACCACCCCGGGAGCTGCGCCGGAGCCGGGCAACTGCGCACTCAGCATCTGCCCGACGGCGAGCGTGGCCTGCGCCCCGCTGAGCTCGGCCAGCACCCCGCGCGTCTGCAGGCGCGGATCCGCGACCGGCAACACGCCGAGCACCTTCGCCTGCATCACCGTTGCTGCGGCGCTGCTCTGCAGGCGGATGACGGCGCCCGCCGGGGGCGCCGGCGCTTCCGGGGGCAGCTCGACCCGCACCAGCTCCGAGCGCACGTGCGCCAGATCATTCAGCAGCGCGGCGCGGCGCCGGGCCGCAAGGCGCGCCACGCCGTCGCCCCACTCGAGCAACAGCCGCCGCTGCGCGCCGTTCACGCGCTGCAGGTCGGCCTGCGCCTGTGCCTCCGCCGCCTCCAGCGCGCGCGCCGAGGCGGTGCGATCTTGCGCGTACAGCTTGCGCGTGCGGCCGGCCTCGGCGCGCGAGGCCGCGAGACTCGCGGACGCCGCCGCCAGATCGGCATCGAGCTGGATCAGCGGTCCGGGGTCGAGCACCCGGGCGGTGCTCGCCAGGCCCGCCGGCGCCGGCGCCGCGGTCAGGGCCTGCGTCAGCACTCCGAGCCGCGCCTGCTCGGCGGCACTCACCGTAATCGGCCGCGGCGGGGCGTCGCTCCCTTGCGCGTGACCCGCGCCGCCCGCACCGACGCCTAAGGCCAGCAGCACGCCCAAACTGGGGCGCACCCGCGCGTACCTCGTCATCTCGTGACTCCCACCGGCGGGGACGCCAGGGTTGCGGTGAGCGTGAGCTCCGGGCCCTCGAGCGGCCGGCGCAAGGCATCCTCGATGGTTGCGAGCGCCTCCTGGGCCGTGCGCACCGCATCCAGCACCTGCAGCTCCGCGAGCGTCTGCGCCACGCGCGCCGCAACCAGCTCGGTGCGGTCGTTGGCGCCGGCCTCGAAGCCGCGCGCCGTCTCGGCGTAGATGTGCTGCGCGGCGTCGTAGACGGGCCCGCGCGCCTCGGTGAGCCGCGCGCGGGCCAGCCGCCACTGGCGGATCGCCTCGTCGATTTCCTGCCAGGCGCCCGCGACCGTGGCCTCCAGGTGCGCGCCGGCCTCCTCGCGCCGCGCCTCGGCTTCACCGATCGCGCCGGCATTGCGGTTCAGCAGCGGCAGCGTGAGACCGAGGTTGAACTGATAGCGCCTGATGCCGTGATCCCACGTGTACGCGGGACCCAGGTGCACGTCCGGGTACTGCCTGGCCACCTCCAGGCGCAAGGCCTGCTCGGCCATGCTGTAAGCGACCACCGCGCCGTGCACGTCGGCGCGCGCGAGCAACGCGTCATCGCGAGCGCGCTCGAGCTGCAGTGCATCGACCGCCGACGGATCGTCGAGCTGCTCCCAACCGAGCTTCAGACTCTCCAGGGACCTCACCGGCACGCCGACCGTGCCGGCGAGCGCGCTGCGCGCGAGACTCGCGCGCCGCCTGGCATCGTGCAGCTGCTGTTCGTCCTGCAGCGCATCGCGCACCAGGCGGTCGAGGTCGCCGCGGGTGGCGGCGCCCGCCTCGAGGCGCCGGCGAGCCATGTCGAGCTGGGCCTGGCGGTCGGTGCTGACTGTTTCACGCAGGGCAATCTCCCGCTGGGTGATCAGCAGGTCCGCGGCCGCACGCCGCAGCGCACTGCGCTCCTTCCAGGTGAGCTCGGCAAGATCGTAGCCCGCCCGTTGGGCGCTCAAGTCGGCGAGCGCGATGCGCGCGCCGCGCTTGGCTCCCGCCTCCAGCAGCCAATCCGTGACGACGGCCCACAGCCACAGCGGCGTGCCGTCGTGCTGGTTCGCATACTCGGACATGAGCGTCACGGTCGGATTGGGGCGCTCACGCGCCGTGCGGGTGCTGGCGGTCGCGACCCGCGCACTGGCCCGCCCGGCGGCGAGGCCGTCGTTGAAGTACAACATGGCAACCAGCAGATCGGCGCGGTCCCACTGCGATCGCGGCCAGGCGCCTGCGCGGGCGGGCAGCTGCTTATCGAGGAGGGCGCGCAGCTGCGAATCGCTCAAGGTGCGTTGCGTAAAGTCCGTGGCGATGCGTTCGGGGGGGCGCGGCCGTGGCGTGTAGTGAACGCAGGCCGAGAGCAGCGCCGCGACCAGTCCCAGGGCGGCGCCGACGAGCCGTCGCCCGGCGTTCACTTCTTCCATTGCGACTGCAACGCCAGCCTGCCCGAGCGCCCCTCCACCGTGCCGGCCACGATGCTGCAGCGCGGCAGGCTGGTGAAATCCAGCTGCCCGGCATAGGTCGCCAGGTCCGCCAGGCGCGTACCGCGCTGCTGCCACGCGCGCAGCAGCCGCTCGAACGAGGGCAGGTACGCGCCGCCTTCGAGCTCGGCGTGCAGCGTGAACACGTGATCGCGCGCGGGCGCGGCAGTCGTGACGGCGAGCAGGTGATCGACGGGATCCACGCCGCGCAGGTCGGCGCGGCCGATGAGCTCATCGAGCGTCGGCAGGGTGGTCGGCAGCTGCGGAACCACGGCGGCGCCGTGGTCGAGCAGCGGCACGAACGGACCGGTACCGCGCGTATCGGAGGCGTAGCGGAAACCGAGCTCGCGCTGCAGGACGGGTACGTAAGGGTTGGTCTGCCATCCGGCCGCGCCGTGCACGAGCGGTGCCCGGCCGAAGATTTCCGTGAACTGATCACGGGCGAGGGTGAGGTCGCGGCGCGTCCACGGCTCACTCGCCCGCGCGACCCGGTCCTGCCAGCGCACGTGATCCCAGGCGTGCACGCCGACCTCGAACCCGCGCCGTGCAATGTCCTGCAGCTGCGCGGCGCAGCTGCGGCCGATGTGCGGGCCCGGAAGCAGGACTCCGTAGAGCAGCGTCTTCAGGCCGTAGTGCTCGAGCACGGAGGTGCGTTTCACCTTGCCAAGGAAGCCGCGGCGCAAGGCGCGTTTGATCGCCCGGCCGGTGTGATCGGGGCCGAGGCTGAAGAGAAACGTCGCCGCTACGCCCAGCCGCTGCAGCAGATCCGCGAGCCGCGGCGCGCCCTCGCGCGTGCCGCGATAGGTGTCGACGTCGATCTTGAGGGCAACGAACGGCACGGTCAGGCGAGCGGCACAGGCGCCGCCAGCTGGCGCGCCAGGGCGGCGAGGTCGATGGCCCCCCGGGCATCAGCGGCCGCGCGCAGGGTCAGCACTCCGCCATCGGCACAGGCGATATGACACTCCCCGTCGGCCGCGAACAGCCGCACCCCAACGCCTGCGGGCGCGCGGCGCGCGCTCACGCGGGTGCGATGGATCTGCCAGCGCTCGCCGGCGACTTGCGCGAACGCACCCGGAAAGGGTGGCGCCACCGCCCGCACCAGGTTGTGGATTTCCGGCGCCGGTCGGCTCCAGTCGATGCACCCGTCGCGGGGCTCGCGCCGGCCGAAGTACTGGCCCGGCACGAGGGGCTGCGGTCTGCGCGCCGCGGTGCCGGCGAGCAGAGCGGGCAGCGAGCGCGCCAGGATCGTCTCGGCGGCCACGGTGACCTTGGCGAACACCTCCCGGGCATCGTCATCCTGCAGGATGGGGACGGCGAGCTGGTCGACGATGTCGCCGGCATCCGCGCGCTCGACCATGTAGTGCAGGGTCGCGCCCGTCTCGCGCTCGCCGCTGAGGATCGCCCAGTTCACCGGAGCGCGCCCGCGGTACTTCGGCAGCAGCGAGCCGTGCATGTTGAGGGCGCCCCGGCGCGCGGCGCGCAGCAGCGGCGCGCCCAGGAGCGAGCGGTAGTAGAAGGAAAAGATGAAGTCCGGCTGCAGCTCGCCGAGCGCGCGCTCGAGTTGGGAGTCGCTCGCCTGCGCAGGTGCGATCACCGTGAGTCCATAGTCGGCCGCGGTCGCCGCGACGCTCGCGTACCAGTGCGCCTCGCGCGGATCGTCCCCGACGGTGACCACCAGCGGAATTTCGAAGCCCGCGGAGATGAGGGTCTTGAGGCACCGGACTCCGACATCGTGATAGGCGAAGACGACGGCTCGCGCGCGGCTCACTCCGACGCTCCCCGCACGCGCACCGCGCTCGCCAGCGGCGCGGACAGCTGCGCGGCACCCGTCGGTGCCAGCCGCTCCGCCGCGCCGTGGTCCCCCTGCTCGAGGACCGCCGCCACCATGTAGCGCGGGCGCTGGCGCACCTGCTCGTAGATGCGGCCCACGTACTCGCCGACCACTCCCAGGCCGATGAGCGCCACGCCGATCAGGAAGAAGGCGATGGCGAACAGAGTAAACAGACCCTCGGCCTCGGGACCGACGATCAGGCGGCGGATCACGAGGTATACGACCAGGATCAGGGAACTCAGCGCGATCACCCCGCCGGCCATGGAGAAGAACTGCAGCGGCGCCACCGAGAACCCGGTCATCAGATCGAAGTTCAGGCGAATGAGCCGATACAGGGAGTACTTGGTCTGCCCGACCGCGCGTTCCGCATGCGCCACCTCGATCTCCACCGGATGGCGCGCGAAGGTGAAGGCGAGCGCGGGCACGTAGGTGCTCATCTCGGTGCAGTGGTTGAGCGCATCGACCACGCTGCGATGGTAGCCGCGCAGCATGCAGCCCTGATCGGTGATGCGGATCGAAGTGGTGCTCTCGCGCAGGCGATTCATCAGCCGCGAGGCCGCCTTGCGCCACAGCACGTCCTGGCGGCTCTTGCGGATGGTGCCGACGTAGTCCGCGCCGGCGTCCATGGCCTCGATCAG
>VBNP01000053.1 GCA_005877965.1 Gammaproteobacteria bacterium
CCCGTCCGAATGTGCCGCCACGCCGTGCGAGTGCGGGATGCGTACCCCACCGAGCATGATGAAATCACCGGGGCCGAAGGCATGCACGTCGATTCCCGAGCCGATTCTCATGAGCTGTCCCGAGGGGCCGCTTGAGCGTGCCGTGCCCGTAACACCGCCGCGGCCAGCACCAGATCCGCGCCGGTGGTGATCTTGAGATTCGTCGCCGCCCCTTCGATGAGCACCGGCTGCTCGCCCAGCCACTCGAGCGCCTGCGCCTCGTCGCTGGGGAAACGCCCGGCCGCGTGCGCCTGATCGAGCGCCGTGCACAGTCGCCGGTAGCGGAACATCTGCGGGGTGAGCGCCCGCCACAGCCCCGAGCGATCCACCGTCTGTGCCACGCCTGCACCCGTGCCTGAGCCGCGGTGCGCACGCTTCAGAGTATCCGTCGCCGGGATCGCGAGCAGCCCTCCGACCGGGTGCGCGCCGAGCTCCCCGAGGAGGCGCTCGAGTTCCGCCGCGCCGAGGCACGGCCGGGCCGCATCATGCACCAGCACCCAGTCATCGGCCCCCGCGCGCTCTTCGAGCCCCGCGAGCGCGAGGCGCACCGACTGGCTGCGCTGCGCACCGCCGCCGACGGCCGTGAGGATGCTGCCCCGGGCGTCCAGGCGCGCGGCCACCTGCTCCCAACCCGTATCCGCACGCGCCAGCGCCACGATGATATGCGCACAGCGCGCATCGGCGAGAAACGGCGCGAGCGCCCATTCGATCACGGTGCGTCCTTCGAGTGGCGCGTATTGCTTCGGCGCGTGCGCGTCGAAACGGCTACCTGAGCCTGCGGCCGGCATGACGAGCCAGTAACGCATCGGCAGGATACGACCCCCAGGACTTCAGCGAGCCGCTGCGGTGCGGGTCGGGGAGTGGTTGGCGTCGGCCGGTCGGGCGGGAACCACCTGGTAGAACGTCTCGTTGCGGGCGATCATGCCCAGATCGCTGCGGGCGCGCTCTTCGAGCGCGTCCATGCCGGTCTTGAGGTCACGCACCTCGGCCGCGAGTTGCCGGTTGCGTTCGCCGAGCTGTTCGTTGTCGGCCCGCTGCGTCGCAACCGCGCCCTTCAGCCGCTCGACTTCGCGAACTCCGTCCGCAGAGAACCACACCCGGTATTGCAGCAGGATGACGGCGACAGCCAGCGCAGCGGCGAGCCATTTCATGGGCCCGACAGCGTATCAGACCGGGTGCTGCGCGCGAAGCGCTCAGTGGGCCGGCGCGGCGGCGCCGGGCAGCGCAGCGCTCGCGCGTTGTGCGGCGGCTAAGCGCCCGGGCCAGCCGGCGTCGAAGCGCCGGCGCACCGCGGCGAGGATCTCGGCCCGCGCGGCCTCCGGACGACCGCAGTCAAACGGCGGATCGGGTGAGTACTCGATGGCCAGCTGCACCGCTTCGGCCAGGTCCTGGCCCGCTATCTCCGCCATGACCGTGAGCGCCATGTCGATTCCCGCCGTCACTCCGCCGCCCGTGAACAGCGTTCCCTCGCGCACCACGCGCCGCGAGTCCGCGATGGCGCCGAACAGCGGCAGCAGCTCGCGAAACGCCCAGTGACAAGCCGCCCGCTTCCCGTGCAGCAGGCCGGCGGCGCCGAGCAGCAGCGATCCGGTGCACACGGAAGTGACGTAGCGGGCCCGCGCCGCCAGGCGGCGCAGCGCCTCCAGGTACAGGGGATCCTCCATGGCGGCGGCGGTGCCAAAACCGCCCGGGACGCACAGCAGCGCGCATTCCTGCACCTCGGCCAGCGGCCGCACGTTGGCGAAGGTGACGCCGCTGTCCACCGCGAGCTCGCCGCCACGGACGGCCGCCAGAACGATCGCGGCTCCGGGCAGGCGCGCGAAGACCTCGAGCGGTGCGGTGAAATCCAGCTGGGTGACGCGCGGATAGAGGGCGAACACGATGGGAAACTCGCCGGCCATGTCTACTCCTGGCTTGCCCGCGTGGGTGCGGGACTGTCGGACGACATCATCCTCAGGTACCCTCCGATGGTCTATCACCGCCGCCCGCATGCTGCGCAGCCGAGCGCTATATTCTGAGCGGAAATGCCTGCCGGCCGGCATAACGCACCGCACCGAGCTCGGCTTCGATGCGCAGCAGCTGGTTGTACTTGGCGATGCGATCCGAGCGCGACAGCGAGCCGGTCTTGATCTGCGTGGCGGCGCTCGCGACCGCGATGTCGGCGATGGTGGTGTCCTCGGTCTCCCCGGAGCGATGCGACACCACCGAGGCGTAGTGCGCCCGCTCGGCCATGTCGATGGCCGCGAGCATCTCGGTGAGCGTGCCGATCTGGTTCGGCTTGATGAGAATCGCGTTGGCGATGTGCCGCTCGATCGCTTCCTTGAGGATCCTGCTGTTGGTCACGAACACATCGTCGCCCACCAGCTGGATCTTCTGCCCGAGCGCGCGTGTCAGCTGCGACCAGCCGTCCCAGTCGGACTCGCTCATGCCGTCCTCGATGGTGATGATCGGATACTTGCCGGCAAGCTCGGCGAGGTAGCCGGTGAATTCGGCGGCCGAAAAGCTGCGCTTCTCGGACTCGAGCTGGTAGCGGCCGTCCTTGAAGAATTCCGAGCTCGCCACGTCGAGCCCCAGGTATACATCCATCCCCGGCCGGTAGCCGGCCTTCTCGATGGCCCGCAGGATGAGCTCGAGCGCCGCCTCGTTCGACTCGAGATTCGGCGCAAAACCGCCCTCGTCCCCGACCGCGGTCGACAGTCCCCGCTCGGCGAGCAGCCTCTTGAGGGCGTGGAACACCTCGACGCCGCAGCGCAGCGCCTCGCGGAACGTGGGCGCACCGACCGGCAGGATCATGAATTCCTGGATGTCGAGGCTGTTGTCGGCATGCGCCCCGCCGTTGACGATGTTCATCTGCGGCACCGGCATGAGCGGCTCGCGCTGCCCGCCGATCAGCTGCCCGAGATAGCGGTACAGCGGCACGCGCGCATCGTTCGCCGCCGCATGCGCGGCGGCGAGCGACACGCCGAGAATCGCGTTGGCGCCGAGCCTGCTCTTGTTCTCGGTGCCGTCGAGCTCGATCATCCGCCGATCGATCCCGCCCTGGTCGCGCGGATCCTGGCCCACCAGCGCCGCCTTCAGCTGCGTGTTCACGTGCGCCACCGCCTTGAGCACGCCTTTGCCCCCGTAGCGCGTCTGGTCCCCGTCGCGCAGCTCCACCGCCTCGCGCGTGCCGGTGGAGGCGCCCGAGGGCACCGCCGCCCGGCCGAGCACGCCGGTGTCGAGGATCACGTCGGCCTCGACGGTGGGGTTGCCGCGCGAGTCGATGATCTCGCGCCCGCGGATATCGGTGATGCGGCTCATCGGCTTGAGTTCCTCACAGCAGGGATTCCTCGAAGGGCGCTTTCTTCACCGCCCGGTCGAGCTCGCACAGCGTGCCGAGGAGCGGCTCCATGCGCTCGAGCGGCCAGGCGTTCGGACCATCCGACAGCGCCTTCTCCGGGTGCGGATGCGTCTCCATGAACAGCCCCGCCACCCCGGCGGCGACCGCCGCGCGCGCCAGCACCGGGATGAACTCGCGCTGGCCGCCGGAGGCCGAGCCCTGGCCGCCCGGCAGCTGCACCGAGTGGGTGGCGTCGAACACCACCGGGCAGCCGGTGGCGCGCAGGATCGACAGCGAGCGCATGTCGGACACCAGGTTGTTGTAGCCGAAGGAGAAGCCGCGCTCGCACACCAGGATCGCCTCGTTGCCGGTGGAGCGCGCCTTGTCGACGACGTTCTGCATCTCCCACGGCGAGAGGAACTGCCCCTTCTTGATGTTGACGGGCTTGCCCTGCGAGGCGGTGTTGACGATGAAGTTCGTCTGGCGGCACAGGAACGCCGGGGTCTGCAGCACGTCGACGACCGCGGCCACTTCGGCGAGCGGGGTATCCTCGTGCACGTCGGTCAGCACCGGCACGCCGACCGCGCGACGCACGTCGTCGAGAACCTTCAGGCCCGCCTCGATCCCGGGGCCGCGGAAGCTGGCGCCGGATGAGCGGTTGGCCTTGTCGTAGGAGGCCTTGAAGATGAAGGGGATGCCGAGTCGGGTGGTGATCTCCTTCAGCCGGCCGGCGATCTCCTGGGTGAGGGCTGCGCCCTCGATGACGCAGGGCCCGGCGATCAGGAACAGCGGCCGTCCGGCTCCGACTTCATGTCCGGTCAGCCGCATGGCTCACGCGCCCGCCGCCTGCGGCAGCTGCGCTGAGCGCTGCGCGCGTGCCGCCCGCACGAAGCCGCTGAACAATGGGTGCCCGTCGCGCGGGGTGGAGGTGAACTCCGGGTGGAACTGGGTCGCCAGGAACCACGGGTGGTTGGCCAGCTCGATCACTTCCACCAGCCCGTCGCGCGAGAACCCCGAGAAGCGCAGGCCCGACTGCCGGTAGCGGTCGAGGTAGTTGTTGTTGAATTCGTAGCGGTGCCGATGGCGCTCCATGATGGCGTCGCGGCCGAAGATCTCGCGCGCCCGCGTGCCCGCCCCGAGCAGCACCTCCTGGGCCCCCAGACGCATGGTGCCGCCCTTGGCGGAGCCCGCGTCGCGCGTTTGCACGCCGCGCACCGGGTCCTGCCACTCGGAGATGAGCGCGATCACCGGGTGCGGGCCGGCGCGGTTGAACTCGGTGCTGTTGGCATCCGCAAGCCCCAGCACATGACGGCCGAATTCCACGATCGCCACCTGCATGCCGAGGCAGATCCCCAGGTACGGCACGCCGTGTTCGCGCGCGTAGCGCACCGCCTGGATCTTGCCCTCGATGCCGCGCTCGCCGAAGCCCCCGGGCACGAGGATCGCGTCCACGCCCTTGAGCACGTGGGTGCCGCGCTGCTCGATATCGGTTGATTCGACGTAGTGGATATTGACGCGCGTGCGGGTCTTCAACCCGCCGTGCATCAGCGCTTCGTGCAGCGACAGATAGGAATCGCGGATCTGCACGTACTTGCCGACCATGGCGATGTCCACCTGGCCGTCCGGATTGGACTTGGCGCTCACCACCTGGCGCCACTCGGCCAGATCGGTGGGCGGCACCTGCAGGCGCAGCTTGTCGACGACGATGTCATCGAGCGCCTGCTCGTGCAGCAGGATCGGGATCCTGTAGATGTCGTCCGCGTCGACCGCGGAGATCACCGCGCGCTCTTCCACATTGGTGAACAGGGCAATCTTGCGCCGCTGCTCCTCGGGCAGCGGATGCTTGCAGCGGCACAGCAGCACGTCCGGCTGGATGCCGATGCCGCGCAGCTCCTTCACCGAGTGCTGCGTCGGCTTGGTCTTGATCTCGCCCGAGCCCCCCACTATCGGCACCAGCGTCAGGTGCATGAATGCGCAGTTGCTGCGGCCGAGCTCGACGCCGAGCTGGCGGATGGCCTCGAGGAACGGCAGCGACTCGATGTCACCGACGGTGCCGCCGATCTCGACCATGCACACATCCGAGCCGTCGGCGCCGAGCTTGATGCTGCGCTTGATCTCGTCGGTGATGTGCGGGATGACCTGCACGGTCGCGCCCAGATAATCGCCGCGGCGCTCCTTGGCGATGACGCGCTCGTAGATGCGCCCGGTGGTGAAATTGCTGTTGCGCCCGGTAGTGGTGCGCACGAAACGCTCGTAGTGGCCGAGGTCGAGATCGGTCTCGGTGCCGTCCTGGGTGACGAACACCTCGCCGTGCTGAAACGGGCTCATGGTGCCCGGGTCGACGTTGATGTACGGATCGAGCTTGACCATCGCGACCTTGAGGCCGCGGGCCTCGAGAATCGCGCCCAGCGAGGCGGAAGCGATGCCCTTGCCCAATGAGGACACGACGCCACCGGTGACGAATACAAACCGCGTCATATGTAAGTCAGGGAGTTCCCGTCGCACGAAGTCGCCGCCACAAAATCCGCGGAACCACGACGGGCCAGCAGGTTAGCACATCTGCGCGCCCCGATGTGCGGCGGGTTCGCTCAGGCCGCCGCGCTCCAGATCAGGCGGGCGCGCCGCCGGGTCGCGGCGCTCGCCTGCACCGACTCATCGAGCCATAGACCTGCGACCGCGATCAGCGTCTCGGCGGCGAAAACCAGCGGCAGTCGCGCGCGCTCCGCCACCGGCACACGCGCTTCCTGCAGCAGGCGCTTGAGCGCGCGACGCCGCCCTCCCCGCAGCGGCCGCAGGCGCTCGCCCCCACGGCGTGCGCGGACGGTCAGCGTGGCGGGGAGTGCGTCCAGATCGAGCGGTCCGCGCGCATCGCGCTTCAGCGTGAGCTTCCCGCACGGCCCGGGCAGCGCGCAGGTGCTGCGCCTGCGCCACCGCCAGCTCACCTCCCCGAGGCGCGGTGCGGAAGCGGCGGGCTGCGCCGCCGCACGCCGGGCGCCGCCGGGCGCAAGCGCGCCGCGCTGCGCGCCGGGCGGGCCGCCGGCGCCGGAGGGGGCGCGCAGCGACAGCAGGTCCGCCTGGCGGCGCAGCAGCGCGCCCTCCCACGTGACGAAGGGCTGCGCATCGGCGCGCGCCTGCAGCAGCGGACCGGCAATTTCCTCGAGCCGGCTTGCCGGCGGTGCGCGGTGCCCCGCGGCCGTGATCCAGAACCGCAGCGCATTGCGGCGCCGTTCGGGCGGCAGCGTGCGCAGCCGCTGCGCCGACAGCATGGGCCCGAAGCTCGCGCGCGCGACATCGGCGGCACCCAGGGCATCGAGGAGCCGCTGCGCTTCCGCGGCATGGCGCGCCGCGCGCGCCACGGTGGCCGCGGCGGCGGGCCAACGCTCCCGGATCAACGGCAGCACGCGCGTGCGCAGGTAGTTGCGATCCCGGCGCAGCTCGGCGTTGCCCGGGTCCTCGATCCATTCGAGCCCCTGCGAGCGCACCCACGCGGTGAGTTCGGCGCGCGACCAGCTCAGGAGCGGGCGCACCAGAGCGCCGCGCGCAAACGACGCCCGTGCCGGCATGGCGGCGATGCCGGCGAGACCCGCGCCGCGCAGCAGCTGCAACAGCACGGTCTCGAGCTGATCGTCCTCGTGGTGCGCCGTCAGCAGCGCTTCCTGCGGCGCGAGCGCCGCGGCGAGCAGTTGATAGCGCGCGGCGCGCGCGGCGGCTTCGAGCGACTCGCCGCGCGTGCGCGCGATGTCCGCGGTCCGCACCTGCAGCGGCACGTCGAGGGCGCGCGCCACGCGCCGGCAGTGCGCCGCCCAGCGGACCGAGTGCGGATGCAGGCGGTGATCGACGTGCAGGGCGCGCACCTTGAGCGGCGGGCGCTCGAGCTGCGCCAGCGCCGCAAGCAAAGCGGTGGAGTCCACCCCGCCGCTGAAAGCGACGCACACGGCGACGTCGGGGAAGCCGGGCAGCAGCTGTGCCAGACGCCGGTTGAGTGAGCGCGGGCTAAAGCCCTCGGTCCCGCGGCGCACCGCGCGTGGCACGGCCTTACGCCGCGGTTTCGGCAAACACGCCGAAGCCGGCGATCTTGGCGGCGCGCGTGGCGCGCAGCTCATCCCGCGGCACCCCGTCGAGCTCGTCCAGATGATGGATCAGCGCGGCCTTGAGACTCGCGGCGGTCGCCGCGGCATCGCGATGCGCGCCTCCCAGGGGCTCCTCGATGACCTCATCCACCAGCCCGAGCTTGTGCAGCCGGTCGGCAGTGAGGTTCAGCGATTCGGCGGCCACCTCCTTCTTGTCCTGGCTCTTCCACAGGATGGAGGCGCACCCTTCGGGCGAGATGACCGAGTAGGTGCTGAACTGGAGCATCATCAGGCGATCGCACACGCCGATGCCGAGCGCGCCGCCCGAGCCGCCCTCGCCGGTGACCACGGTGACGATCGGAATCCGCAGCACCGACATCTCGAAGAGGTTGCGCGCAATGGCCTCGCTCTGGCCGCGTTCCTCGGCGCCGACGCCGGGGTATGCGCCCTGGGTATCGATGAGCGTCACCAGCGGCAGAGCGAAACGCTCGGCGAGACGCATCAGTCGCAGCGCCTTGCGATAGCCTTCGGGCTTGGGCATGCCGTAGTTGCGGCGCACGCGCTCCTTGGTGTCGCGGCCCTTCTGATGGCCGATGATCATGACGGCGCGCTCGTCGATGCGCGCCAGCCCACCGACGATGGCCCCGTCGTCCGCGTACATGCGGTCACCGTGCAGTTCGTTGAACTCGCGGCTGATGGCGTTGACGTAATCGAGCGTGTAGGGCCGGTGCGGGTGGCGCGCGAGCTGCGTGATCTGCCAGGGCGTGAGATTGGCGAAGATGCTCATCGTGAGCTGCCGGCTCTTCGCCTGCAGCCGGCCGATCTCGTCCTGGATGTTGACTTCGCTGTTCTCCGAGGTCACGTGCCTGAGCTCCTCGATCTTCGCTTCGAGCTCGGCGATCGGTTGTTCGAAGTCGAGGAACGCGACGGCCATGCGTGCAGGGTATCCTAACTCAGCGGCCGTCGGCGGAGAATGACGGGCCCGGGCTCGCCGCCGGCGCCCCGTAAACGACCTGCAGCGCGCCGCGCCCGAGCAGGCCTTCGAGCTGCTCGAGCAGCTCGCGGCTGGCGCGCACCGTCCACTCCCCACCGAGCGTGAGCGCGCCGCAGGTCTCACGGCCCGTGTATTCGATGGTGACCGGGCACGGCCCGGGACGCCACGGCGCGAGGATTGTGGCCAGCCGCTCGCACAGCGCGGGAGCGTCGGTGTGCGTGCAGCGGATCACCAGGCGCCGCGCCTCCTGCTCCAGCACCTTGTCGAGCTCGCTGATGCGCCGCGCCGACAGCCGCCAGGCGTCGCTGAACTCGTCGAAGCGCGACAGCCCCTCGACCAACACCAGCGCGTCCTTGGCGATCAGATCACGGTGCTTCTGCCAGGTCTCCTCGAACAGCATGGCCTCGATGCGCCCGGTACGGTCATCGAGTGTCAGGATCACGCGCGGCCCGCGTTTCTTCACTTCATCGATCAGCCCCGCCACGGTAACCGGCTTGCCGGCGCCGAAGCGACCGCCGTCGAGCCCGGCGACCGGCCGGTCACTGACCAGGTCGCCGATGCGGTGGGACACGAAACGCGCCAGACTCGACTCGAAGCGCGCGAGCGGATGGCCGGTGAGATACAGGCCGAGTGTCTCGCGCTCCCCCGCCAGACGCACCGCCTCGCTCCACTCCGGCAGCACCGGCCCGCCGCGCGCGGGTGCGGCGCTGGCGCGCTCCTCGCTCGAGAGCCCGAACAGGTCGTTCTGCCCCGCCGCGTGCGCGCGGGTGTTCTGATCGCCGAGATGCATGGCGGCACCCAAGCGGTCCATGAGCGTCGCGCGGTTCTCGCCCAGGCCATCGAGGCTCCCGGCACGCAACAGCGCCTCCAGGACGCGCCGGTTGACCTTCTGCAGGTCGAGGCGGCGGCACAGATCCTCGAGGCTCGAGTACGCGCCGCGCGCGGTGCGCTCGGCGATCAGCGCCTCGGCCGCTCCCTGGCCCACGCCGCGCACCGCCCCCAGCCCATAACGGATGCTGCGCTCGCCGCAGGCGGCGAACTCGTAGCCCGAGGCGTTGACCTCCGGCGGCAGCACCGCGAGGCCGAGATCGGTGCATTCCTTGATGAGCGTCACCACCTTGTCGGTGTGATCCATGTCGGCCGACAGCACCGCCGCCATGAACTCCGCCGGGTAGTGCGCCTTCAGGTATGCCGTCTGGTAGGCGAGCAGGGCGTAGGCGGCCGAATGCGACTTGTTGAAACCATAGCCGGCGAACTTCTCCATCAAGTCGAAAATGTGCACCGCGACCTGTTCGCGTACCCCGCGCGCCACCGCGCCGCTGACGAACACCGAGCGCTGCTGCGCCATCTCTTCGGGGCTCTTCTTGCCCATCGCGCGCCGCAGCAGGTCGGCGCCGCCGAGCGTATAGCCCGCCAGCACCTGCGCGATCTGCATCACCTGCTCCTGGTAGAGGATCACGCCGTAGGTGGGCTTGAGGATCGGCTCGAGGCTCGGATGCAGGTAATCGATCGGACCATCGCTCCTGCCGTGCTTGCGGTTGATGAAATCATCCACCATGCCGGACTGCAGCGGGCCCGGCCGGAACAGCGCGACCAGCGCCACGACGTCCTCGAAGCAATCCGGTTGCAGCCGGCGGATGAGATCCTTCATGCCACGCGACTCGAGCTGGAAGACGGCAGTGGTGCGGCAGGACTTGAGCAGCGCGTAGGTCGGCGCGTCGTCCATGGGCAGCGTGCTCACCGTGAGCGGTGGCGCCTCGGGCGGCCGCGTGCGGTTGATGAGCGCCGCGGCGCGCTCGATGATGGTGAGCGTGCGCAGCCCGAGGAAGTCGAACTTCACCAGCCCCGCCGCCTCGACGTCGTCCTTGTCGAACTGGGTGACGACGTTGCCGCCGGACGCATCGCGGTACAGCGGCGCGAAGTCGGTCAGCACCGAGGGGGCGATCACCACACCCCCGGCGTGCATGCCGGCGTTGCGGGTCAGACCCTCGAGCGAGCGCGCCAGGTCGATGAGGTTTCTCACCTCGTCCTCGCTCTGGTACAGGCGCTTGAGCTCCGGCTCCTTCTCCAGCGCGCCCTCGAGCGTGATGCCGAGCTCGAAGGGAATGAGCTTGGCGATGCGGTCGACGTAGCCGTAGGCCATGCCGAGCACGCGGCCGACGTCGCGCACCACGGCCTTCGCGGCCATGGTGCCGTAGGTGATGATCTGCGACACGCGCTCGCGCCCGTACTTCCCCGCGACGTAATCGATGACCTTATCGCGGCCGTCCATGCAGAAGTCGATGTCTAAATCGGGCATCGAGACGCGCTCGGGATTCAGGAAGCGCTCGAACAGCAGGTCGTACCTGAGCGGATCGAGGTCGGTGATCTGCAGGCTGTAGGCCACCAGCGAGCCCGCCCCGGAGCCACGGCCCGGACCCACGGGCACGCCGTGCTCGCGCGCCCAGCGGATGAAATCGGCCACGATGAGAAAGTAGCCCGCGAAGCCCATCTGGCAGATCACCTGCAGCTCGCGCTCCAGGCGCTCGCGGTAAGCCGGCGGCGCGCTCACCGCCGCGCTGAAGCGTGCACTGAGTCCGCGCGCGGCTTCGGCGCGCAGGAATTCCTCGGTGCTCACCCCGGCCGGCAGCGGATATTGCGGCAGGCGCGCCTCCCCGAGTGTCAGCGTCAGGCTGCAACGGCGCGCGATCTCCACGGAGTTGGCGAGCGCCTCCGGCACGTCGGCGAACAGCGCCGCCATCTCCTGCGGCGTGCGCAGGTACTGCTGGCGCGAGTAGCGGCGCACACGGCCGGAGTCCGCCAGCAGCGTGCCGTCGTGAATGCAGACGCGCGCCTCGTGCGATTCGAACTGCTCGGGTTTGAGGAACCGCACGTCGTTGCTCGCCACCACCGGCGCGCCGCTGCGGCCGGCGAGCGCGAGCGCGCCGGCAATGTAGGTTTCCTCGAAAGGCCGGCCGAGGCGCTGCAGCTCGAGGTAGAAGCGCCCGGGAAACAACGTGAGCCACGCATCGAGCGAGCGCTCGGCGTCGCGCTCGCGGGCATGAATCAGCGCGCGGCCGATGTCGCCCTCGGTTGCCCCGGACAGGCCGATCAGGCCCTCGAGCCCGGCGGCCGACAGCCAGCCGCGCTCGATGCGCGGCGTACCGCGCTCCTGCCCCTCGAGGTACGCACGGCTGACGAGGCGCGCCAGGTTGCGGTAGCCCTGCGGCGACTGGCACAGCAGGGTGAGGCGCGTCGGCGGCTGCCGCTCGCCTTCCTCCGCTACCTGCAGGTCCACCCCGACGAGGGGCTTGACGCCCGCCCTGAGCGCCTCGCGATAGAACTTCATCATCGCGAAGAGATTGCCCTGGTCGGTCACCGCGACCGCCGGCATGGCGGCGGCGGCCACCGCGGCGATGAGCTCCGGCACCCGCACCACGCTGTCGCTGAGGGAGTACTCGGTGTGCAGCCGCAGATGAACGAAACCGTGTGGCATCTGTGCGCGAATTAAGGCTCGAGCCCGGGGTCTGTCAAGGGATCCTCGTCCTGGCGCAGCGGACTGAACGAGCGGCGATGCAGGCGCGAGGGCTCACGCCGCTGCAGGGCGGTCAGGTGCGCGGGCGTGCCGTAGCCTTTGTGCGCCGCCAGCTCGAAACCCGGATAGCACAGATCGAGCGTTTCCATCATGGTATCGCGGTAGACCTTCGCCAGGATGGAAGCCGCGCTGATGGCCGCCACCCGCGCATCCCCCGCCACGATGGCCTCGAGCGTGCACGCGAGCGGCAGGTCGGCGATGCACGGACAGCGGTTGCCGTCGACCTGTACGTGGGTCGGACACACCGGCAGCGCGAGCAGGGCGCGCCGCATGGCGAGCAGCGTGGCCTGCAGTATGTTCAGGCAATCGATCTCGTCGCGATCGGCCCAGCCGATCGCCCACGCCAGGGCGCGCGCACGGATGATGGGCGCGAGCCGCGCGCGTTGCTGCGGCGAGAGGAGCTTCGAGTCCGCGAGTCCGCGTATGCGCCGCCGCGGATGCAGGATCACCGCCGCCGCCACCACCGGTCCCGCGAGCGGCCCGCGGCCGGCCTCGTCGACGCCGGCCACGCGCGCCAGATCGTGGCATGGCCGCGCCGGCACGCCCTCAGCCCTCGGCATGATCGCCGTCCGCGCCGCTCGTGCGCCCGGCGCACGCCAGAATCGCATCCGCCGCCCGCGCGGCCCCGCCGCGGCGCAGCGTGCGATGCACCGAGGCGAATTCTTCCAGCAGCTCACGCACGTGCCCGCGATCCTCGAGCTCCTGCAGCAGCGCCTGCCCGAGCGCCGCGCCGCTCACCTGCTCCTGAAAGAACTCCGGCACCAGGCGCCGGCCGGCGAGCAGGTTCGGTTGCGAAAAGTATCGCACCTTCACCAGCCCCATGGTCCGCAGCACGAAGGCCGTGACGGGGCTGACGCGATACCCGACGACCATGGGCCGCGCGCTGAGCAGCGCCTCCAGGGTTGCGGTTCCGGAGGCGACGATCGCCGCGTCGCAGGCCGCGAGCGCCGCCTGCGCCTGGCCCTCCAGCACACGAATTGCAGGCGCATCGGGTAGTTGCGCGACTTCCTTCTCAAAAACCTCACGCGCCGCGGGGGACGCCATGGGGGCGATGAAGCGATATCCGGACCGCCGCGCGGCGATGTGGGCGGCGGCTGCGGCGAACGGCGCCGCGAGCCGCGTGACCTCGGTCAGGCGGCTGCCCGGCAGCAGCGCCACCAGCGGGCCTTCACCGCGCAGGTCGAGCGCGCGCCGCGCGGCCTCGCGATCGACCGCGAGCGGAATCTGATCCGCCAGCGGATGCCCCACGAACACCGCCGGCACCCCGTGCTGGGCGTAGAACTTCGCCTCGAACGGCAGCAGACA
>VBNP01000054.1 GCA_005877965.1 Gammaproteobacteria bacterium
CGGCATTGCCGATGCGACGCTGAACCGCTTCTTTGCGCTGCATGTCGTGGCGCTGCCGCTGGCGCTGCTGCTGCTGGTGATGCTGCACCTGGTGGCGCTGCACCGCACCGGCTCGAACAACCCCGATGGCATCGAGATCAAGGAGAAGGTGGGCGCTGACGGCAAGCCGCTCGACGGCATTCCGTTCCACCCCTACTACACGGTCAAGGACGTGGTCGGCGTCGGGGTGTTCCTGCTGCTGTTCGCGCTGGTGGTGTTCTTCAAACCGACTCTCGGCGGCCTGTTCCTCGAGGCGCCGAACTTCGAGCCCGCCAATCCTTTATCGACACCCGAGCACATCGCGCCGGTGTGGTACTTCACGCCTTACTACGCGATGCTGCGCGCGGTGCCGGATCAGCGCATGGGGGCGCTGCTCATGCTGCTGGCGGTGGTGTCGTTCCTGTTCCTGCCCTGGCTCGACCGCTCGCCGGTGAAGTCCATGCGCTATCGGGGCTGGATCTCGCGCACGGCGCTGGCGTTGTTCGCGGTGTCGTTCGTGGCGCTCGGCTACCTCGGCCTGCAGCCTGCGGAAGGCCTGTATGTGGTGCTGGCGCGCATTTTCGTGGCCATCTACTTCGCGTTCTTCCTGCTCATGCCGTTCTACAGCCGCATCGACCCGGTGAAGCCCGTGCCCGACCGCGTGGTCTTCCATGCGCACTGAAGCCGGGCGCGGCCGGCGCGGATTCCTGGCCGCGGCACTGCTGTCGGCGGCAGCGGCCGCCACGCACGGCGCGTGGGCGGCCGAGGAGGCGGCGGGCGGTCCGCAAGCCGCCGTCGGCGCGCAAGTCCCGGCCGCGTTCGGCGCCGACTGGCAGAGCTGGCACGCCGCCAACGACGTATCGGACATGGCCTCGGTGCAGCGCGGCGCGCGCAACTTCGTCAGCTACTGCCTCGGGTGTCATTCCCTCAAGTACGAGCGCTGGTCACGCCTGGCGCAGGACCTGGGCGTTCCGCCGCGGCTGCTGCAGCAGGATCTGCTGCCGCCCGGCGACAAACCCGCGCAGTACATCCTCACCAGCATGCCGGCGGCGGATGCGCAAGACTGGTTCGGCAAGACCCCGCCGGACCTGACACTCATGGCGCGGGCCCGCGGTCAGGACTACCTCTACCAGTTCCTGAGGACGTTCTACCTGGATTCCGCGACTCAGACCGGGGCCAACAACCTGCGGCTGCCGGCGACGGCCATGCCGCACGTGCTCTCGGAGCTGGAGGGACTCAAGCGCGCCGTATACCGGCAAGCGGCCGGCACCGCCGCGGCGGGTCGGGCCACCGACAAGCCGGTGTTCGATCACTTCGAGCAGATCGCCCCCGGACGCCTCAGCGCCGCGGACTACGACAGCTTCGTGCGCGATACGGTGAACTTCCTCGACTACGTCAGCGAACCGACGCAAACGGCGCGTCGCGCACTGGGTGTCTGGGTCGTGCTGTTTCTGCTGGTGTTCACCTGGCTCGCCTGGCTCGTGAAGCGCGAGTACTGGAAGGACGTGCACTGACCGTCGCACGTGGGCGCCGGCGGCAGCGGGCGCCTCCAAGAAGACGGGTCGCAGGAGCGGAATTTGTCGAGCAGACGATCCATCATGACACTGTTTTCCGCGCCCAATGACCCGTGGAGTCATCGCACGCGCATCGTGCTGGCCGAAAAGGGCATCAGCATCGATATCGTCAGCGTGGAGGCCGGGCGCTTTCCGGAGGATCTGCTCGATCTGAACCCCTACCACAGCGTTCCCACGCTCGTGGACCGGGATCTGGTGCTGTACGACTCGCGCGTCATCATCGAATATCTCGACGAGCGCTTCCCGCATCCGCCGCTGATGCCGGTCGATCCGGTGACGCGCGCGCAGTTCCGGCTGGCGCTGTACCGCATCGAGCGCGACTGGTACACCCTCGCGCGCCAGATCGATCAGGAGCCGGACAAGAAACAGAGCCTCAAGCTGAAGAAGATCCTGCGGGATACGATTCTGCAGAGCACCGAGCTGTTCAAGGTGAAGCCGTACTTTCTGTCGGACGAGTTCTCGCTGGTCGATGCCACCATTGCGCCGGTGCTGTGGCGGCTGCCTTACTACGAGATCGATCTGCCGCCGCAGGCCCAGCCGATCGAGAAATATGCGCAGCTGGTGTTCTCGCGCCCGGCATTCCGCGAGGGCCTGTCGGAGCGCGAGCAGGAGATGCGGCTGTAAAGCGCCATGAATGGCTGTAGAGCGCCATGAATAAGGTGTTGCCCAAGCGCCCCTACCTGCTGCGCGCGATGCATCAATGGATCGCCGAGTGCGGCAACACCCCGCACGTGATCGTCGATGCGGGGCGGGAAGGCGCGGATGTGCCGCGTGCCTACGTGAAGGACGGCAAGATCGTGCTGAACCTGAGCGAGGGCGCCACCCAGCGCCTGCGCCTCGGCAACGAGGAGGTGGAGTTCGACGCGCGCTTCGCCGGCGTGATCCACCACGTGAGGTTTCCCGTGACTGCGGTGCTCGGCATCTACGCGCGCGAGACCGGCGAGGGCATGGTGTTCTCCGAGCAGGACCTGGGTCCGGAGCCGCCGACGCAGCCGACCCCGGCGGAGGAGGGCGGTCCGCGCCGCCCGCAGCTGAAAGTCGTCAAGTAGTGGCGGGGGAGCTCTTCATCTTTATCTTCCCGGCGCTCTGCCGGATTTACGGACGGGGTTCGCTCCTGCGAACCCCGTTGAATCCTGCGCGCAGCGCATAAAAAAGAGTCGGCCTGTAAGCCGGGTTCTGTCGAGGGCAATCATTCCTCTGGGGTCCCCGTCACCGTGGACCTCTAGCGGCCTACCCGGAAGCGCGCGCGGATCAGCGCTGCGCCCGCCCGGTGAGGGGCGGAGGCGGCTTCCCTATTTGGCCTTGCTCCAGGTGGGGTTTACCGTGCCGTCGCGTGTTGCCACCGACGCGGTGCGCTCTTACCGCACCGTTTCACCCTTGCCGGTCCCGTGAGGGACTTGGGCGGTCTGCTCTCTGTTGCACTTTCCGTGGGCTCGCGCCCCCCAGGCGTTACCTGGCACCCGATCCGCCGGAGCCCGGACTTTCCTCCACCTGCGCCATGGCTGGCAAAAGCAGCGACTGCCCGGCCGACTCTCGCGGATCACCATACGGGGGCGCGCGCCGAAGTCAAATCGGATACTGCGCGCGGCTTGCGCCGCGTTGTTCAACCCGTCGGCGGTGAGGTGGATTCTGCGCCATCCGCGGAGGCTTGGTCTCCGGGCGCTTGCCACTGCGTATCCCAGCTCTCGATTTCATAACGGTCGGTCATCGGGAACCCCGGCGGACGCTCGTACTCGAAGCGCTTATCAAACTCGTATCGGGTCGCATAGCGGGGTTCGGTTGCTGATAACGAGCCTGCAGTGAGGCTGCCATAGATACGCAGCGTGCCGTGTCGCGGGGCGTCTTCGTCGGTGACCACAAAACGGCGGCGCGCATATACCGCGGCGTGTATTTCGACATCGCCCGGCCCGGTTAGCTCCGGGCGGGCGATCTCGACGTCTTTGCCCGAGAGGATGCCCAGGTAATCGTCGGCATCCGCTGTCAGGCGCGGGTCGTGTGCATAGATCACACTGCCCTCGATGACAATTCGCTCCGGCGAATAAACCAACACCTTGCCGCGCACGGTGCCGTGCACACAGATCGTCGCGTGCCGGGTACCGAGGATGTACGCCGGTTCGCTCATCACTTGTCTATGCTCGGGGCTGCCACCGCCGATCGGCTGCCAGCCGTAGGTCCCGTCGGGGTAGAAGGTAATACGGGTGTCATGGTCGAACGCTTGGACTCCCGGGCCCGCGGTCCGAGGTTCGGACACCAGGGCTGCAGGGCTCGCGGGCAGGACTATTCGTCCGGCCTGCGTTTCAAAGCCCCCGCGGAAGATTTCATCATTTCGCCGGTACCCGTCCGCGGTCGCAAGTGTAAATCCGCGCGCCGCCGTTGTGACGACGACGAGGAATCTCGGCGCAACCCTACGATCGTAGCCGATGTTAATCTGCGAATTGCTGTGGAAGCGGCCCACGATCTCATCATCATGGAGCTGCACTCCGGTGTCCCACTGGTCCACGAGCTGCGCGAAGTGCGAAAACGCCAGGCGCTTCATCTCGAGCCGGGTTTGTAAGCGCTTGCCATTCTCTTCGGTAGAGATCACGACGGTCACTCGCTCGATGTCCATGCTGTCGGCGGCGGGCCGTCTCTCCAACAAGGCGACGTATTGCCGCCCCTCATGTTGCAACGACAGGCGCGCTTGCCTGAGATTCGCGTCTTGCAGCTTCTGTGCCGCCTGCATGACCCAACGGCTCAGCATGGATTGCTGAGCCGCCGGTATGTCAACACCGGGCTGCCTGGCCGCGGGCTCGGCATGTCCCGGGGCTTCGCTTTCGCTGGCACCGGTAGTCGTGACAACCGCCGCCTCTTCGGAGGGTGAAGTGCTCTCGGCCGACTCATCCTGCGAGGCTGTCGTGCTCGATGCAGCGTCTGCCGGCGGCGCAGTCGGAGCCGCCGTTCTCGGCCGCGACCGCACACTCGAGGATCGACTGGGGGCAGCGGCAGAAAGCAACTCTTCTTCGCCTGGCCTGGCGGCCGGCGCGGCGGGCGCCTCAACCGGGCCGGAGCGATCCTGCTCATCGTCGTCGCGCCGGCTAGGCCGCGACTCGACGTACACCCGAAGCGCTGGGGCTGAGCTCGGTTTCATCGACTCGACGCCGGCTACCCCAATCGTCAGCAAGAGCACCAGATGCAGGCCAACCGAGAGCGCACCGGCCCACGCAATGCGCCGATTGGGCGACTCCGGCACCCCGCTTCCCTCGAACGCCTCGCGTGCCGCTGGGTCGACGGTGTTTTCGAGCGCTGACGTCGGCACCCTCTTGCCCCGCGCTTGCTCGACATCTGAAGGATATTCCCGCCAGGCGTTTTTCGCCTTGGCTTTCGCAATCTCCGGCTGCGTCCGGCGGTATCGGAGAGTGCAAGGAGCCGAAAATCGGGCGGCGATTCGGGCGAGCGCAATACTAAGCTCATGCTCAAGGCACAGACGCAGGGAGCGTTCTGTGCGGCGAAAACGGAGCGAGGGGCATGCCGTTGATTCTCTTTGCAAAACCTCGCATCGCGCCGTTCCGAGGGCCGGGCCACGCGCAGGGCCGGACGCCGGAGCAGCGGGCGCTGCCCCGAGTGGCCGGGGCGCCGGAGTTCCCGGCACGTGAAACGCGGCACGGAACCACGTACTCTTTGTGCTGGTCAACCTAGCGGGCACCAACACACTGCGCGATTCAAAGTGCTCACGGGAGGCGTTGTGCGCAAACTGAAGACACTCATGAGTGCGATCGGACTGGCCGGATCGGCGGCATGCGTCGCGGGGCCGTTCTGTGTCGTGGGATCCGGCCTCGGCGCGGACTGCAAGTACTACGACGAAGCGAGCTGCGCGCGAGTCGCCGTGGAGCGGCACGCTGCTTGTATCGACAGGCATACCGGAGTCGCCACGGGATTCAACAAGGACGCTCGCTATTGCCTCGTGGGCGGAGGCGAAAGCAAGTGTTACTACTACGATGCGGCCTCGTGCGCGAGGGCGGCGCAGGACCATGGCGGAACCTGTCTCGAGCGTCACCGCTCGGGAAGTTGAGGCCCCTAAGTCCCGGCTGACGGGCCGCTGTACGGCGAGTGTGGCGGGGACGCGATACGCCCCGGCCTATTGGCGTCCGCGACGAGGCTCCCCATCCTCCGATCCCGGGATCGCGGCGCCCGCTGCGGAGGCGCCACGCGTCGCGAGCGCGTAGGCCGCGGCGCGGGTGGCCCCGGTCAGCTGCGCCGCGATGGCCGCCGCGCGGCCGGGTGGCAGCTCCTTCGCGAGCAGGTCCACGGCACGGCGTAACAGAGTCTGATCGACGGCATTCGCGGCCGCTGCGGCGCCCTGCACCACCAGTGTGATCTCTCCGCGCCGCAGGTTTTCCTCGGCCTGCGCGCGCGCCAGTAACTCGCGCAGCGTGCCGCGGTAGACGGTCTCGTGTGCCTTGGTGAGCTCGCGCGCGACCACAGCGGGTCGCTCGGCGCCGAACTCCGCCGCCATGTCGGTCAGCGTCGCGAGGATGCGATGCGGGGCTTCGAAAAGAACCAGCGTGCGGGGCTCGCGTGCGAGAGCGGCGAGCGCCGCGCGCCGCTCGTGCGCGCGCGCCGGCAGAAAGCCCTCGAAACAGAACCGGGCGGTCGGCAGCCCGGCGATCGCGAGCGCGGCAGTGATCGCCGATGGGCCGGGTATCACCTGCACGTCATGGCCGGCCTGTGCGGCGCGCTGCACCAGCTCGAACCCGGGATCCGACAGGAGCGGGGTGCCCGCATCGCTCACCAGCGCGACGGTTTCACCGGCCGCGAGCCGCACGAGGAGCTGCGGCGTGCGCTGCGACTCGTTGTGCTCGTGCAGCGACACCAGGGGCTTAGCGATGCCGATGGCGGTGAGAAGTACGCGGGTGTGACGCGTGTCCTCGGCGGCAATCACGTCGGCACTGAGCAGCGCCTCGCGCGCCCGCGTGCTCAGGTCGGCGAGGTTGCCGATCGGCGTGGCGACGACTTGCAGCCTGCCGTTGCTCTTGCCCACTATAATCCCCGCCTCATGCCGCCTGGGATCCGCGGCCCCACCGCATCCTGCGCGCCCACGACAGGCCCATCAACCGATGCCGCTCATACGCCCGATCATCCGCCTCGTGCTGGTTGCAGCGGCCGCGATGCTGCTGAGCGCCTGTGCGAGTCTCACCGAGCGCGCGGGGCTCCCGCCATCCATCGAGCGTGCCGAGGCGCTCGAGCGTGCCGGCGATGCCGCGGGCGCGGCGCGCGTGTACGAGGATCTGGCGGCCCAGAACGGTGGTGCGGAGCGCAACGCGCTCCTGCTGCGCGCGGCGCGCGGCTACCTTGCGGCCCACCATGCGGAGGACGCGGCGCGCGTGCTGGCGATGCCCGAAGGCCCGCTGTCCGCGGAGCAGAGCAGCGAGCGCGCGCTCTCCAACGTCGAGCTCGCCATCGAGCGCGGCCAGGGGAAGGAGGCGTTGCAGCAGCTCGCCGCAATCGCCGAACCGCGCAGCGCTGCGCAGGCGGCGCGCTATCACGAACTGCAGGCGCGCGCGACCGGCCGCCCCGCGGGCGGCTTCCCCGGCGCAGCGCCGGAGGAGGAGATCGGGCCGCACATCGCGCTGCTGTTGCCGATCACCGGCCGCGCGGCAGCCGCCGCCATCAGCGTGCGCGATGGTTTCATGACGGCGTATTACCAGGTCCGGGCGGCTGAGCGACCGCGGGTGCGCGTCTACGACACCGGCACGCACAGCGTGGCGGAGGCGCTGGCGCAGGCGACCCAACAGGGGGCCGACTTCATCGTCGGCCCGCTGACGCGCGAAGAGGTGGCGGCCGCGGCCGAGTTTTCCGTGGCGCGTGCACCGCTGCTGGCGCTCAATTTCCTGCCGGCGGAACAGCCGGCGCCGGCGCAGTTCTATCAGTACGCGCTGTCGCCCGAGGACGAGGCGCGCCTCGCGGCGCGGCGCATCCTGGAGGAGCATCACCGCCGCGGAGTGGCGCTGGTGCCGGCGGGCGCTTGGGGCGAGCGGGTGCTGGCCGCTTTCAAACAGGAGCTGCAGGGCGGCGGGGGCGAGCTCCTCGGCACCGCGGTCATCGATGCCTCACGCACCGACTACACCGCTTCGATCACCGAGGTGCTGCGCATCAGCGACAGCACGGCGCGCTACCGGCGCCTGGAGTCCGCACTCGGTACCAGGCTGCAGTTCGAGCCGCGGCGTCGCGGCGACATCGAGTTCATCTTCGCTGCGGCGCAGGCCAACACCGAACGCCTGCTGCGGCCGCAGCTGCGCTTTCATTACGCCGGTGACATACCCACCTACGCGACCTCCGATGCCTTCGAGCCGGACGTGCGCGCCAACGAGGAACTCGACGGTCTGATGTTCCCCGACATGCCGTGGATGCTGGGCGGGGAGCTGGCGGACGCCGTGCGCAACGCCACCCGCGAGGCGTGGCCCAGCGGCGGCCCGCAGCGCGGCCGGCTGTTCGCGTTCGGCTTCGATGCATTGCGCCTGGCGCAGGCGCTGCGCCAGCGCGGCGCCCCGGGCAACATCAGCCTCGAGGGTCTGACCGGACGCCTGAGTGTCGATCCCGAGCGGCGCGTGCACCGCGAGATGGGCTGGGCGCAATTGCACAACGGCGAGCTGCGGTTGTTGCCGGCGCCGGAGCCTTGATTCGATATAACACCTGACAACCAACACCTGATCCGGGCGATGCTCACCGGGCGACAGCAAAGCGGTCGACGCGCCGAGGAGCTGGCTGCCGAATTCCTGCGCGCGCAAGGGTTCGAGATCGTGCAACGCAACTACCTGCGCCGGCTCGGCGAGCTCGACCTCATCGCGCGGGGCGCGCAGCTGCTGATCATTGCCGAGGTGCGCACCCGCTCGAGCGCCGCCTATGGCGGCGCGGCGGCGAGCGTCGACCGGCGCAAACAGCAGCGCATCACACGCGCCGCGAGCCAGCTCCTGCAGCAGCGTGCGGACCTCGCGCGCCTGCCGGTGCGATTCGACGTCATCGTGGTGCGGGATCCGCACGGCGCCGCACCGCGCATCGAGTGGATCCGCCACGCGTTCGAGGCCTGAGCCGCCGCACGGCCGCGCTTTCCGTGAACCACTGTATAAACTGGGTCGGGCAAACCGCTGATTGTTAACAGTGAACGCGCCGTAGGGCTTTCCCGACACTGTGGTTTTTCACATAAGTCGTTGTGACTGCGACGAATTTCTCACTATTTGAATTGACATAGCTCGCCCCCGATTCCATAGTGGCGCCCAGTGGGAGAAAGTGGGGGGGAATGGGGCGATCTCGCCCTGACGGGTTATGTTTCGCGGTGCAACAAAGATCACCCTGGACGACAAGGGGCGGATGGTCATGCCCAACCGCTACCGGGAGCAGATCACCGAGCTCGCCCAGGGGAAATTGGTCGTCACCGTCGACAAGGACCAGTGCCTCCTCATCTATCCCCTGCCCGAATGGGAACAGATCGAACGCAAGCTGATGAGCCTGCCCAGCCTGAACGCGACCGCGCGCCGGCTGCAACGGCTGATGGTAGGCCACGCGACCGATCTGCCCCTCGACGGGCATGGCAGGGTCCTGCTGCCGCCTGAGCTGCGCGAGTTCGCCAAGCTCGGGCGGCACGGAATGCTGATCGGTCAGGGCAATCGTTTCGAGCTGTGGGACGAGGCGCGCTGGAACGAGCGCCGCGACTCCTGGCTGGCGAACGAGGAAACCCCGACCGATCTGCCCTCCGAGCTCGAGTCACTGTCGCTGTAAGGGGTTTTCGACAGGTTGGGCGTAGCCCGTGGCAAGCGCACTCATGGGGGCGGAGCGGTTCCGCTTCGCAGGTGGATGAGCACATACCGGTGCTCGCCGCAGAGGCGCTCGCGGGACTCGCTCTGGAGGGGGACGGTTACTATGTCGATGCGACGTTCGGGCGTGGCGGTCATACGTCATTACTACTCCAGGCCCTGGGTCGAGAGGGCCGCGTGCTCGCGCTCGATCGGGATCCGCAGGCCATCGCGGCCGGCCGGCAGCGTTTTGCCGACGAAATGCGGCTTACGCTCGTGCACGCGTCGTTTGCCGACCTCGTCACGCTCGTGCCGGCACATGCGCATGATCGTGCTTGCCGCGGTGTGCTCTTCGACCTCGGCGTGTCCTCGCCGCAGCTCGATGATCCGCAGCGCGGGTTCAGCTTCCGAACTGACGGCCCGCTCGACATGCGCATGGACCCGACGCGGGGCGAACCCGTTTCTGCGTGGATCGCTCGTGCGGGCGTTGACGAGATGCGTCAGGTGATCGCCACCTTCGGGGAGGAGCGTTTCGCGCGTCGCGTGGCGCAGGCCATCGCAGCGGCGCGGCGCACGCGCGCGCTCACCCGCACCGGCGAGCTCGCCGCCCTGATCGCCGGCGCCGTGCGCACGCGCGAGCCTGGCAAGCATCCCGCGACACGCACCTTCCAGGCGCTGCGCATGTTCATCAACGACGAGACGGGGCAGCTCGAGCGCGGCCTGAGCGGCGCGCTCGAGGCTCTCGCGCCCGGCGGGCGCCTCGCGGTCATCAGCTTCCATTCCCTCGAGGATCGCGTGGTCAAGCGCTTCATGCAGCGCGAGTCGCAGATCGACCCGGCCCTCAAGGATCTGCCGCTCGTGCCCGCCGGGGCGCGGCCGCGCCTGAAGCTCATCGGCCGCAAGAGCCGGCCGGCGCCGGCGGAGCTTGAGAAGAACCCGCGGGCCCGCAGCGCGCTGCTGCGCGTGGCGGAGCGACTCGCGTGAGCGGGCGCGCTACGCTCATCATCGCCATGCCGCTGCTGTGGCTCGCGGCGCTCGGCTCGGCGGCCGGCGCCGTCTACTGCAAGCACCGCGCACGGCAGATGTTCGTCGAGCTCGAGGCTTTGAACGCGCGCCGCGACAACCTGGAAATCGAATGGGGCCAGCTGCAGCTCGAGCAGAGTGCCTGGTCCACCCATGCCTTCGTCGAGCGTGTCGCGAGCGCCAAGCTCCACATGGCGATGCCGCCCCCGAAGGAGATCGAGATCATCGCGCCATGAAGATGCGCAGCGCACGCAAGCTCGCGCCGGGCTCGTTCCGCTGGCGGGCGCACCTGTTGCAGGGCCTCTTGGGCGTGAGCGCGCTGGCGCTGGCGTGGCGTGCGGTGAACCTGCAACTCGTCGATCACGGTTTTCTCGCCCGCGAGGGCGATGCGCGCTTCTCGCGCGTGCTCGACATCGCCGCGCACCGCGGCACCATCACCGACCGCTACGGCGAGCCGCTCGCGGTCAGCACGCCCGTGGACTCGGTGTGGGTGAATCCGCGCGAGCTGGCGCTCGCCACCGAGCGCGCTGCAGCTCGACCGCCAGGAACTCGCGCGCCGCGTCACCAGCAATCTCGAGCGCGAGTTCCTGTATCTCGCGCGCCATCGCCAGCCCGCGGAAGCCGAGCAGATCAAGGCGCTCGGGATCCCGGGCGTGTACACCTCGCGCGAGTACCGCCGCTATTACCCCACCGGCGAGGTGACCGGGCACCTGCTCGGGTTCACCAACGTCGATGATGCCGGGCAGGAGGGCCTGGAGCTCGCCTTCGATCACTGGCTCGCCGGCGAGGATGGCGCGAAGCGTGTCATCCAGGACCGCTACGGACGCATCGTCCAGAACGTGGAGAGCATCCGGCCGGCACGTCCGGGGCGCGACCTGGTGCTGTCGATCGACCTGCGCATCCAGTACCTCGCGTACCGTGAGCTGAAGGCGGCGATCCGCGATCAGCGCGCCCGCGCCGGCTCCGCGGTCGTGCTCGACGTCGCCAGCGGCGAGGTGCTCGCCATGGTGAACCAGCCCGCCTACAATCCCAACGACCGCGACCAGATCCAGAGCGGCGTCTATCGCAACCGCGCGGCCACCGATATCTTCGAGCCCGGCTCATCCATCAAGCCGTTCTTCGTGGTCGCCGGGCTCGCCTCGGGCAAATACGACAACCGCACCGTCATCGACACCTCGCCGGGTTTCTTCAAGGTCGGCGCGAAGATCTTCGAGGACGAGCACAACTACGGCGCGATCGACATCGCCACCGTGCTCGCCAAGAGCTCGAACGTCGGCATGGCGCACATCGCCCTCACGCTGCCGCCGCAGGAGATCTGGACCATCCGGGGGAGTCGGCGGGTCTCCTGCCTGCCTACGCGCAGTGGCGTCCCATCGGCATCGTCACCATGTCCCACGGCTACGGCCTGTCGGTCACGCCGCTGCAGCTGGCGCACGCCTACGCAACCATCGGCGCGTTCGGCATCGCCCGTCCGGTGTCGTTCCTGCGCGTCGAGGGAGCGGCGCCCGGTGAGCGGGCGCTCGGAATCCGAGTCTGCCGCGAACTGGTCGGCATGCTCGAGTCGGTGGTCGCCGCGGACGGCACCGGCAAGCTCGCGGCCATCCCGGGCTACCGCGTATCGGGCAAGACCGGCACCGCCTGGAAAGCCACCGCCGGCGGCTACTCGACCGATCGCTACATGGCGGTGTTCGGCGGGGTGGCGCCGGCGAGCGAGCCGCGCCTGGCCGCGGTGGTGGTCATCGATGAGCCGAGCGCGGGACTGCACATGGGCGGACAGGTCGCAGCTCCCGTATTCTCCAGGGTGATCGGCGGCGCGCTGCGCCTGCTCGCCGTGGCACCCGACCAGCCCGTCAAGGCGCCCGAGGAACTGCCGGCCAGCCCCGCCCTCGGCGACACGCGCACGGCGGCGCTGCCATGAGCGCAGCGGCGCACACGGGCGCCCGGGCGATGGCGCGCTCCCTCGCGCACCTCACCGCAGGCTTTGCCGCCGTGCCTGCGGAGGTGCTGGTGAGCGATGTGACGCTGGACAGCCGCACCGCCACGCCCGGGGCGCTGTTTCTCGCCTGCCGGGGACGGACGCATCACGGGCTCGAATTCGCCGCCGACGCCGTGGCGCGCGGCGCACGCGCCGTGCTTTACGAGCGCGATGGCGACACCGGGGAGGCGGCCCCGCAGCTGCCGGTCGGCACCTTCGTCGCCGCGGTGCCCAAGCTCACCGAGCGCGCCGGCCTCATCGCCGATCGCTTCTTCGGTGCGCCTTCGCAGCAACTCACGGTCGCGGGCATCACCGGAACCAACGGCAAGACCACCTGTGCATGGCTGCTGGCGCAGGCGCTGCAGCACTGCCACCGGCCGGCCGCCTACATCGGCACGCTCGGTGTCGGCCTGCCCGCGCAGCTCACGCCCACCCTGCACACCACCTCGGATGCGGTGAGCATTCACCGCCAGCTCGCGGCGCTGCGCGCCCTCGGCGCCGAATGCGTGAGCATGGAGGTGTCCTCGCACGCGCTCGACCAGGCGCGCGTCACCGGCGTGCGCTTCAACACCGCGGCCTTCACCAACCTGACCCGCGATCATCTTGACTATCACCTCACCATGCAGGCCTATGGCGCGGCCAAGGCGCGCCTGTTCGCCTCCCCCGGGCTCGCACACCGGGTCATCAACGTCGACGATCCGTTCGGGGCGCGCCTGGCCGAGGAGGGCTCCACGGCGAGCCTCACCGTCACCACGCGCGCCGCGGCGGCGCTGCCGCGCGGCGTGCAGTTCGTGCGCGCCGCACGCATCACGCCCGATCCGGGCGGGCTGCTCATCGAGGTGGAGTCGAGCTTCGGGAACGCGCAGCTGCCGGTGCGCCTGATGGGCGAGTTCAACGCCGACAACGCGCTCACGGTGCTGGCGGTGCTGCTGGCGTGGAACATCCCGCTCACGGACGCGGTGCGCGCGCTGTCGGCGAGCCGCGCGGCGAGCGGGCGCATGGAGATGTTCGGCGGACGCGGGCGCACCCCGCTCGCCATCGTGGACTACGCGCATACCCCCGATGCGCTCGCCAACGCGCTGCGCGCGGCGCGCCTGCACTGCCGCGGACAGCTGCGGGTGGTATTCGGCTGCGGCGGCGACCGCGACGCCGGCAAGCGTCCGCTCATGGGAAAGGTAGCGACCGAGCTCGCCGACGACATCATCGTGACCGACGACAACCCGCGGAGCGAGGATCCCGCGCGGATCGTGGCGGACATCCTCGCCGGCGTGGTGCCGCGCGCGCCGCTCGTCATCGAGCATGACCGGGCGCTCGCCATCCACATGGCGCTGCAGCGCTCGGGCCCCGAGGACGTGGTGCTGATCGCCGGCAAGGGACACGAGCACTACCAGATCCACGGCAGCGCGCGGCGCGAGTTCCGCGACCAGGCGGTTGTGAGCGCCGAGCTCGCGAGGCTGCCGGCATGAAGCGCACGCTGGCGGAGTTTGCGCGCGCCTGTGGTGGCCGACTGTCCGGGGCCGATGCCGCGTACACAGACGTGGTGAGCGACTCGCGCACGCTTGAGCCGCGACAGCTGTTCGTCGCGCTCCGGGGACCGAGGTTCGACGGCCACGAATTCGTCGGCGCGGCGCTCGCCCTTGGGGCCGCCGGCGCGCTGGTCGATGCCGAGCGGCCGGTGAAGCTGCCGCAGATCATCGTGCCCGATACCCAGGCGGCGCTCGAGCGCGGCGCGCGAGCCTGGCGCGCGCAGTTTCGCGGCGCACTGGTGGGCGTGGCGGGCAGCAACGGCAAGACCACCGCCAAGGAGATGACGGCCGCGATCCTCGGGCAGGCCGGCAACTGTCTCGCCACCCGCGGCAATCTCAACAACCACATCGGCGTGCCGCTGACGCTGCTGCGCCTGACGCCCGCGCATCGCTTCGCCGTGGTGGAAATGGGCGCCAACCGGGCCGGCGAAGTCGCCGCCCTGGTCGGCATCGCGCGCCCCACCATCGGCATGATCACCAATGCCGGGGCCGAGCACCTCGAGGGCTTCGGCAGCCTCGAGGGCGTGGCGCGCGCCGAGGGCGAGATGGTCGCGGGACTCACCGCCGAAGCCACCGCCGTCATCAATGCGGACGACGAGTT
This sequence comes from Gammaproteobacteria bacterium, assembly GCA_005877965.1. Lineage (GTDB taxonomy): Bacteria > Pseudomonadota > Gammaproteobacteria > Steroidobacterales > Steroidobacteraceae > 13-2-20CM-66-19. Next base: position 14,484 of record VBNP01000054.1, read on the forward strand.
CGCGGGCCTGTGGCGTGCGCTCACGCCGGCGCACGTGGTCACGTTCGGGCTACGGGAGCCCGCGGACTTCAACGCGATCGAGCTGCGCACCTCGGTCGGATCCGAGGGGTTCAGCACCCAGTTCCGGCTCAGCGCCCCCGCGGGCAGCGCCGCGATTCGACTCGCCGTGGGCGGCGCCCACAACGTGGCCAATGCGCTGGCCGCCGCCGCCGCCGCGGCGAGCGCCGGCGCCAGCCTCGAGCACATCGCGGCGGGTCTGGCCGCGGTGCGCGCGGTTCCCGGGCGGCTGCAGTTCAAGCAGGCGGTGAGCGGCGCCTGGCTCATCGACGACTCCTACAACGCCAATCCCCCCTCGGTGCGTGCCGCCATCGAAGTGCTGGGCTCGCTCGCCGGCCGCAGGTGGCTGGTGCTGGGCGACATGGCCGAGCTGGGCGAGTTCGCTCAAGCCGCGCACAGCGAGATCGGCGAATTTGCGCGTGCGCACGGCGTCGAACGCCTGTATGCAACCGGCGCGCTCGCGGCGCGCGCGGTGGACAGCTTCGGCGCGGGCGCGCAGTGGTTCCCCGACGCCGCGGCCCTCACCGCCGCGCTCACCCGGGAGCTCGGCCAGGCCGGCCCGCAGGTGCGCCTGCTCATCAAGGGCTCGCGCGTGAACCGCCTCGAGCGCGTGGTGGATGCGCTTGCCGCCGCCCCCACTGCCGGCACCGGCGGGCATTGAGTGCTCTACTGGATCACACAACAGTTCGTCAGCCGTATCGGCGGCCTGCACGTCTTTGCGTACCTGACGTTCCGCGCAATCCTCGCCACCGCCTCGGCGCTGGGATTGTCGTTGCTGGTGGGACCGCCCTTGATCGCGCGCCTGTCGCGCTACCAGATCGGGCAGGTGGTGCGCGACGACGGCCCGCCTACCCACCTGCTGAAGGCCGGCACCCCGACCATGGGCGGCGCGCTGATCCTCGTGACCACGCTCGTCAGCACGCTGTTGTGGGCGGAGCTGTCGAATCGCCTGGTGTGGACGGTGCTCGGCGTCACCTTCGCCTTCGGCCTCATCGGCTTCTACGACGACTACCTGAAGCTCGTGGTGCGCAACCCCAGGGGACTCGTGCCGCGCTGGAAGTATTTCTGGCAATCGGTGGCGGGGCTCGCCACCGCCGCGACGCTCTACTACACCGCCACCGAGCCGGCGGAGACCACGCTGTTTCTGCCGTTCTTCAAGGGCTTTCACGCGCCGCTCTCGGCCTTCGGTTTCATGGTGCTCTCCTATCTGATGATCGTCGGCATGAGCAATGCCGTGAATCTCACCGACGGGCTCGACGGGCTGGCGATCATGCCGGCGGCGCTGGTGACCTCGGCGCTCGGGATCTTCGCCTACGCCAGCGGCAACGCGGTGTTCGCGCACTACCTGCAGATTCCCGACATCCGCGGCGCGGGCGAGCTGCTGATCTTCTGCGCCTCGCTCGCGGGAGCGGGCCTCGGCTTCCTGTGGTTCAACTCCTATCCCGCCCAGGTGTTCATGGGCGACGTCGGGGCACTGGCGATCGGAGCGGCCATCGGGGTGCTGGCGGTGATCGTGCGCCAGGAGCTGGTGGTACTGCTGATGAGCGGGGTGTTCGTGCTCGAGACCGCTTCGGTGATCCTGCAGGTCGCCTCCTTCAAGCTCACCGGGCGGCGCCTCTTCAGGATGGCGCCGATCCACCACCACTTCGAGCTCAAGGGCTGGGCGGAGCCGAAGGTGATCGTGCGCTTCTGGATCATCTCGCTCCTGCTGGTGCTCGCAGGGCTTGCGACGCTGAAACTGCGATGAGCGCCAACACCGCCAGCGCACCGTACGCCGTGATCGTGGGCTTAGGTGCCACCGGGCTGTCGTGCGCGCGGCATCTGCTGCCGCGCGGCTGGCGCGTGGCGGTGACCGACACGCGCGCAGCGCCCCCGGAGCTTGCCGCACTGCGCGCGCTCGATGCGGGCATCGTGGTGCGCGCCGGCGGGCTCGATGCGGCCCTCCTCGAGGGCGCGGTGTGCGTGGTCGCATCCCCCGGGGTGTCGCTCGCCGAGCCGTTCTTTGCCGAGGCGCGCCGGCGCGGGCTCACGATCGTGGGCGATATCGAGCTGTTCGCGCGCGCGGTCGATGCGCCGGTGGTCGGCATCACCGGCACCAACGGCAAGAGCACCGTCACCACGCTCGTGGCACGCATGGCGCAGCGTGCCGGAGTGCGCGTGCGCGCCGGCGGAAACCTGGGCGAAGCGGCGCTCGATCTGCTCACCCAGGGCACCGAGCTGTACGTGCTAGAGCTGTCGAGCTTTCAGCTCGAGACCACGGCCACACTCGAGTGCCGCGCCGCCACGGTGCTGAACGTCAGCCCCGATCACCTCGACCGCTACGCGAGCGTGGCGAGTTATGCCGCCGCCAAGGCGCGCATTTTCGCCCGCTGCGACACCGCGGTGATCAATCTCGATGATCCGCTGGTGATGGCCATGCCGCGCGCGGCGCCGCGCACCCTGAGTTTTTCGCTGCGCGCCGCCATCGGCGCCGACTACGCGGTGGCCATGCGCGAGCGCGAATGGTGGCTGACTCGCCTTGGTGCGCCCCTGATGCCGGTGTCGGCCATGAAGATCAGGGGGCTTCACAATGCCGCCAACGCTCTCGCCTCCCTGGCGTTGGGCGAGGCGCTCGCGCTCCCCCTGCCGGTGATGCTGCAAGAGCTCGCCGCATTCGCGGGCCTGCCGCACCGCTCGCAATGGGTGGCCGACGTGCACGGCGTCACCTACATCAACGACTCCAAGGGCACCAACGTCGGCGCCACGCTCGCCGCGGTCGAGGGCATGGCGGGGCCGCTGGTGATGATCGCCGGTGGCGAGGGCAAGAATCAGGACTTCGCGCCTCTGGCGGCGGCATTTCGCGGCAAGGTGCGCCATGCGGTGCTCATCGGGCGCGACGCCGCTCTCATCGCGCGCGTGCTCGCGGGCGTGTGCACGCTCGAGACCTGCGCGACGCTCCCCGAGGCGGTGCGGGCGGCGGCGCGCGCCGCGCTTCCCGGCGACACCGTGCTGCTGTCGCCGGCGTGCGCGAGCCTCGACATGTTCCGCGACTACAGCCATCGCGGCGCGGTGTTCTGCCGAGCGGTGCAGGAGCTCGCCGCATGAGCGCGCCGGCCCATTACGCGCTGCTGGGATTCGCACGTTCCAGCGCCAGGAGCGGCGGCGTGCACCTCGATCAGGTGACCCTCGCCCTGGTCCTCGGGATCGTGCTGCTCGGGCTGGTGATGGTGACCTCCGCCTCGGTGTCGATCGCCAGCCAGGACACCGGCCAGCCGTTCTACTACCTCGAGCGCCAGCTGCTGCTGACGCTCATCGGCGCCTGCTGTGCGGCGCTGATGTTCTCGATCCCCACCTCGCTCCTCGAGCGCGCCGGCGTGCCGCTGCTGGTGCTCGCGATCGGCCTGTTGGCTCTGGTGCTCATTCCCGGGCTCGGGCATGCGGTCAACGGCAGCCGCCGCTGGCTGCGCCTCGCCGGGATCAACTTCCAGGTCTCGGAACTGGCGCGCGTGCTGGTGCTGGTGTACCTCGCCAGTTACGCAGTGCGGCGCGAGACGCAGCTGCGCGAGTCCTTCGCCGGACTCGGCAAGCCCCTGGGGCTGCTGTGCGGTGTGAGCGCCCTGCTGCTGCTCGAGCCGGACTTCGGCGCGGCGACGGTGCTGTTCGCCACCGGCTTTGCGCTGCTGTTCCTGGCCGGCGCCCGGCTGCGCTACGTGATCGCCATGACCGCGATCGCGGCGGGGGGCTTTGCCGTGCTCGCGGTCAGCGCCAGCTATCGGCTGCGCCGCCTGACCACGTTTCTCGATCCGTGGGCGGACCCCTACAACACCGGCTTCCAGCTGACCCAGTCGCTGATCGCCATCGGCCGCGGCCAGTGGTTGGGCGTGGGACTCGGCGAGAGTGTGCAGAAGCTGTTCTATCTGCCGGAGGCGCACACCGACTTCCTGTTCGCGGTGCTGGCCGAGGAGCTGGGGCTGCTCGGGGTGACGCTGACGCTGGCCCTGTTCCTGGGCCTCATCTGGCGCAGCTTTTACATCGCGCGGCTGGCCTCGCAGGCGGGACTCAGGTTCCCGAGCCTGCTGGCGGCGGGCTTTGGCCTGTGGGTCGGCATCCAGGCCTTCATCAACGTCGGCGTCAACATGGGCGCGTTACCGACCAAGGGCCTGACGCTGCCGCTGATGAGCTACGGCCGCTCGAGCCTGATCGTCGGGCTCGCGTGGGCGGGACTGCTGTTGCGCGTGTATCACGAGACGCTGCGCGAACAGCGCGGTTCGGCCACGGTGCGGGGCGCGGCATGAGTCGCCCGATCCTCATCATGGCCGGCGGCACGGGTGGACACGTATTCCCGGCGCTGGCGCTGGCGCGCCTGCTGCGTGAGCAGTCGCTCCCGGTCATCTGGCTCGGCACGGCGCGGGGAATGGAGTCGCGCGTCATTCCGGCGGAGGGCATTCCGATCGAGCGGCTGTCGGTCGGCGGGCTGCGCGGCAAGGGCGTGCTCACCTGGGTGGCGGCGCCATTTCGCTTAAGTCTGGCCCTGGTGCAGGCGCTGCGCGTGATGTGGCGCTACCGGCCGGTGGTCGTGGTCGGCCTGGGAGGCTTCGTGACCGGTCCCGGCGGGCTTGCCGCCTGGCTCACGCGCCGGCCGCTGGTCATCCATGAGCAGAACGCCGTCGCCGGCTTCACCAACCGCGTTCTTGCGCACCTGGCGCGCCAGGTGCTGGAGGCCTTTCCGGGCAGCTTCGGACACGACGTGCACGCGCGCGCCATCGGCAATCCGGTGCGGGCCGATATCAGCGCCGTGCCGCCGCCGGCGGAGCGCTTCGCCGGGCGCGGCGGGCCGGTGCGGATCCTCGTGATCGGCGGCAGCCAGGGTGCCACGCGGCTGAATGCCGTCGTGCCCTTTGCGCTGAAGCGCGTGGCGGGCTCACTCGCGTTCGACGTGCGTCACCAGGCGGGGGAGCGCTGGATCGACGCCGGGCGCGCCAGCTATGCCCAGGCGGGGGTGCGTGCGGATGTGCGTCCGTTCATCGAGGACATGAGCGAGGCTTACGGCTGGGCGGACCTGGTGATCTGCCGCGCCGGCGCGCTCACCGTCTCCGAGCTCGCCGCGGTGGGCGTGGCCGCGATCCTCGTGCCCTTCCCGGGAAGCGTGGACGATCACCAGGCGTACAACGCCCAGTACCTGGTGCGCGCCGGCGCGGCGGTGGTGATACCCGACCGCGAGCTCAGCGCCGAGCGCCTCGCCGCGGAGCTGCAGCGCCTGTGCGCCGGCCGCGGCCAGCTCCTCGCCATGGCCGAGCGGGCGCGCCTGCTCGCCAAGCCGCGCGCCGCGGATGAACTCGCCGCCTCATGCCTGGAGCTGGCGCGGAGGGCGGCGTGAACGGCGAGCGGCGCACCTTGCCCGAGCGCGTGAGCGTCGAGCGTCGCGTCAAGCCCGAGCGGCGCGACCGCATGCGGCGCATCAACACCATCCACTTCGTCGGCATCGGCGGCAGCGGCATGAGCGGTATCGCCGAGGTGCTGCTGAATCTCGGCTACCGCGTGCAGGGCTCGGATCTGCGCGCCGGCGCCGTGACGCAATGGCTCGCGGGACTGGGCGCACGCGTCACCATCGGTCACGCGGCGGCCAACATCGCCGGCGCCGATGTGGTGGTCGCCTCGGGCGCGGTGCCGCGCGACAACCCGGAAGTGCGGGCGGCGCTGCAGGCGCGCATTCCGGTGGTGGCGCGCGCCGAGATGCTCGGTGAGCTGATGCGCTTCCGCTATTCCATCGCGGTCGCCGGCACGCACGGCAAGACGACCACGACCAGCCTCATCGCCAGCATCCTCTCCGAAGGCGGCGAGGACCCGACCTATGTCATCGGCGGGCGTCTGAAGAGCGCCGCCAGCAACGCGCGCCTGGGCGCCGGGCGTTACCTGGTCGCGGAGGCCGACGAGAGCGACGCCTCGTTCACGCACCTGCAGCCCCTCATCGCGATCGTCACCAACATCGACAACGATCACCTCAGCACGCACGGCGGGGACTTCGGGCTCCTCAAGCAGAGCTTCGTCGACTTTCTGCACAACCTGCCGTTCTACGGCCTGGCGGTGCTGTGCGCGGACGACGGGCACCTGCGCAGCATCGTGCAGGAGGTCAGCCGGCCGATCCTGTCCTACGGCCTCGACGCGGGCGCGGACGTGCGCGGCGAGGACCTGCGCCCCGCGGGGCTGCAGACGCATTTCCAGGTCAGGCGAGCGGCAGCGGCGCCGCTCGCCGTGACGGTGAATCTTGCCGGCGTTCACAACGTGCGTAACGCACTCGCGGCGATCGCGGTGGCCACCGAGCTCGACATCGACGATCAGGCGATCCTGCGGGCGTTGGCCGGCTTCCAGGGCATCGACCGGCGTCTGCAGCACATCGGCGACGTGCTCACCGCGGTGGGCCGTGTCAGCATCGTCGATGACTACGCCCATCACCCCACCGAGGTGGCGGTGACGCTGGAGGCGGTGCGCCAGGGCTACGCCGGCCGGCGTGTGCTGCTCGCGTTTCAGCCGCACCGCTACACACGCACCCGCGACCTGATCGACGATTTCGGCAAGGCGCTTTCAGGCGCAGACGCCTTGTGCGTGACCGAGGTCTACGCCGCCGGCGAGGCCGCGATCCCCGGCGCCGACGGCCGCGCCCTGTGCCGCGCGGTGCGCGGCCGCGGGCTGCTCGAGCCGTTGTTTGTCGAGAAGGTCGAGGAGCTCGCCCAGGCGCTCAAGGACGTGATCCGCGATGGCGACGTCATCGTCGCCATGGGCGCGGGCAACATCAGCGCCGTGGCGCACGCGCTGCCGGCGGCGCTCGCGGCCCTGCTGCCGCCGGGAAGGACCGCGTGACGCTCGCCGTGGCCCCGCAGTTCCAGGTGCGCGTGCGGCGCGATGAGCCCCTGAGCCGGCACACCTCCTGGCACGTCGGGGGACCTGCGGAGGTGTTCTTCAATCCGCGCGACCGCGCCGAGCTGGCGGCGTTCCTGGGCACCGTGCCCCTTGATGTGCCGATCCACTTCATCGGGCTCGGCAGCAACCTGCTGGTGCGCGACGGAGGCCTGAAGGGGGTCGTGGTCAGCCTGCACGGCACGCTCGATGCCCTGACGCGCCTCAACGAGACCACGGTGCAGGTTGAGGCCGGTGTCGCCTGTGCGCGCATCGCCCGGCACTGCATCAAGTGGGGCCTGGGGCCGGCGGAATTCTTCGCCGGCATTCCCGGGACCCTCGGCGGCGCCCTGGCGATGAACGCCGGCGCCTTCGGCGGGGAAACCTGGCGCCACGTGCTCAGCGTGGAAACCATCGACCGCGGCGGCCACACGCACAGCCGCGCGGCCGGGGAGTACCGCGTCAGCTACCGCCAGGTCGTCGCGCCCGCGCCCGAGGAATGGTTCATCGCCGCGACCTTGACTTTCGAGCACCGTCCCGGCGCGCACGAGAGCGAGGTGCGCGCGCTGCTCGAGCGGCGCAAGGCGTCGCAGCCGATCGGCGAGTGGAGTTGCGGTTCGGTGTTCACCAACCCGCCGGGAGATCACGCCGCGCGCCTCATCGAGGTCGCCGGGCTCAAAGGCTTTCGCATCGGCGATGCCTCGGTGTCGCACAAGCACGCGAACTTCATCATCAATCACGGCCGGGCGAGCGCCGCGGACCTGGAGCGCGTGATCGCGCACGTGCGCGACACGGTCGAGCGCGTGCATGGCGTCGCGCTGCACCCTGAGGTGCGGATCGTGGGAGTGCCGTAAGCCATGCGCCTCAGCTACGAAGCGCGCCAACTGCGCCGCGTCACCGCGGCGGGCGAGTTCGGGCGCGTGGCGGTGCTGTTCGGCGGCGACTCCAGCGAGCGTGAGATCTCGCTCCTCTCGGGCACCGCGGTGCTCGCTGCGCTCGAGCGCCGCGGCGTGGACGCGCACGCCTTCGATCCGCGCGATGCGGCGCTGTCGGATCTGATCGCCCGCCGCTTCGAGCGCGTGTGGATCGCGCTGCACGGTCCGGGCGGTGAGGACGGCACGCTGCAGGGCGCGCTCGAATACCTCGGCGTTCCCTATACCGGGAGCGGCGTGATGGGCTCGGCCATCGGCATGGACAAGCTGCGTACCAAGCGCCTGGCGCAGGCCGTCGGGGTTGCGACCGCGGACTTCGTGGAGCTGCGCGGCGCGCAGGATTTCGAGCTGGCGCTCGAGCGCCTCAAGCTGCCGCTGATCGTCAAACCCGCCACCCAGGGCTCGAGCGTCGGCATGAGCAAGGTCGAGCGCGCCGCGGATCTGCCCGCCGCCTACGCGCTCGCCGCGCGGCTCGAGACGCTGGTGTTTGCGGAAGCGTGGATCCCGGGCCCCGAGTACACCGTGGCGATCCTGCAGGAGCGCTCGCTCCCCTCGATCCGCATCGAGACGCCCCGCACCTTCTACGACTACGAGGCCAAGTATTTCCGCGACGACACGCGCTACTTCTGCCCGTCCGGCCTGTCGCGCAGCGCCGAGGGACATCTCGCCAATCTGGCGCTCGCCGCATTCGAGGCCGCCGGCGCCTCGGGCTGGGGGCGGGTGGATTTCATGATGGACGCCGCCGGCAGGCCGATGCTGCTGGAGATCAACACCGTTCCGGGCATGACCAGCCACAGCCTGGTGCCGATGGCGGCGCGCGCGATCGATGTCGATTTCGACGAGCTGGTGTGGCGCGTGCTCGAGACCAGTTTCACCCGCCGGCCCGCCTCAAGTCGTGAGTCCCCGGTGTAGCTCATGTTCGGCCGCCCCAAAAACCGCCGCAAACCCTCGGAAGCGCGCGCGCGAGTGCCGGCGATCGACTGGCGCCGCCTTGGCCTCACGGTGGGCGCGCTGGCGGCGATCGCGGCGGCGGTGAGCGCGGTGTCGTGGGCCTTCGATCAACCCATCGAGACGGTGGCCGTGACAGGGCGCTTCCAGCGCGTGGCGCCGGTGGACGTCGAGCGGGTCGTGAAAGAGAAGGTGCACGGCGCGGGCCTGCTGTCGGTGGACCTCGCCGCGGTGCGCCACGCCATCCACACCCTGACGTGGGTGGATGCGGTGAGCGTGCAGCGCGCCTGGCCGCGGGGCCTGAACGTGCTGGTCATCGAGCAGACCGCCGCGGCGCGCTGGGGCGAGAGGGGGCTCCTCAACACCCGCGGCGAGCTGTTCGATTCCGACGAGCCGCACATTCCGCCGGAGCTGGCGCAGCTCGCCGGCCCCGACGGCAAGGAGTCACTGGTGGCGCAGCGCTATCTGGCCACGGAGGGACGCCTGTCGCAGGCGGGTCTGCGCCTCACCGCCATGCGCCTGGATGCCCGCGGCGCCTGGGAATTCGATCTTGCCAACGGCGTCACCGTGCGCCTCGGAAGGCGCCAGGTGGACGAACGCTTCGAGAAATTCATGAACACCGCGCTGAAGATCGTCACGCAGCGCGGCGAGGACATCGCCCACGTGGATATGCGCTACACAAACGGGTTTGCCATCGGCTGGCGCGGCAATGCCGCCCGCGCCGCCGGCCGCGACGGTGGCCACGATGCTTAAGCGTACGGACAGAAATCTGATCGTCGGGCTCGACATCGGCACCTCCAAGGTCGTGGCGCTGGTGGGAGAAGTGGGACTCGACGGCTCGATCGAGCTTCTGGGCCTGGGCTCACAGCCCTCGCGGGGACTGAAGAAGGGCGTGGTGGTCAACATCGAGTCCACGGTGCAGTCCATCCAGCGGGCGGTGGAGGAAGCCGAGCTCATGGCCGGCTGCGAGATCCACTCGGTGTTCGCCGGCATCGCCGGCAGCCACGTACGGAGCCTGAACTCCCACGGCGTGGTGGGCGTGCGCGACAAGGAGGTCACGCATGGGGACGTCGAGCACGTGATCGATGCCGCCAAGGCGGTGGCCATTCCCGCGGACCAGAAGATCCTGCACGTGCTGCCGCAGGAGTTCCTGGTCGACGGCCAGGAGGGCATCCGCGACCCGATCGGCATGTCGGGGGTGCGCCTCGAGGCCAAGGTGCACATCGTCACCGGCGCCGACAGCGCCGCGCAGAACATCGAGAAGTGCATCCAGCGCTGCGGGCTGGAAGTCGACGACGTGGTGCTCGAGCAGCTCGCCTCGAGCT
>VBNP01000055.1 GCA_005877965.1 Gammaproteobacteria bacterium
CTGCGCTAGGCGGTGGCCGCGCTCCTTACGCTGACCTTCGATCTCGGGTCGCTGGATCCACAAGCCGCGGAGGAGGCCTGCTGGGCCTGCGGCGCGAGTGCGGTGACGTTCCTCGACGCGCGTGATGATGCGGTGCTCGAGCCGCTGCCCGGAGAGTTCCGTCTGTGGCCGCGGACCCGCGTGACGTGTCTGTTCGTGCGGGCCGACGACGCGAGCGGCATCAGGCACGCGCTCGGCGCGGCCTTGGGTCTGGACCCCGCCCTCATCGAGGCGCACGAGCCGGCCGAGCGCGTCTGGGAGCGCGAGTGGCTCAGAGACTTTCGCCCGCTGCGCTTCGGGCGGCGCCTGTGGGTATGCCCGCACCATGAGCGCGTCACCGAGCCCGGTGCGGTCGTGGTGGCGCTCGATCCGGGGCTGGCGTTCGGAACCGGCAGTCATCCGAGCACGGCGCTGTGCCTGATGTGGCTCGACGCGCACCTCGCGCCCGGCGCACGTGTCATCGACTACGGCTGCGGCTCGGGTGTGCTGGCACTCGCCGCCGCGAAGCTCGGGGCGGCACACGTGCACTGCTTCGATATCGACCCCCAGGCGCTCACGGCGGCGCGCGCCAACGCCCGGGCGAACGGCGTCGCGCAGCAGGTGCAGGTCCACGATCTCGCCGACACGCTGCCGGCCGGAGCCGATGTGCTGCTGGCGAACATTCTGTCGGGACCCTTGTGCACGCTGGCGCCACGCTTCGCATCGCTGCTGCTCGCGCGCGGGGAAGTGGTGCTCGCGGGGCTCATGCAGCACGAGGTCCCCGACGTGACAGCCGCTTACGCGGCGTGCTTTGATGTCGCCCCGTTCGGCGAGCGCGACGGGTGGGTGGGCCTCGCCGGACGCCGCCATTGACGCCCGGCGACGCAGCTCTGTCATGCTCACAATCTGTCCAAAGTGTGCCCTGACCCTGGTGGTGACCGCCGAGGATCTGCGCGTCGCCCAGGGTTATGTGCGCTGCGGGCGCTGCTCGAGCGTGTTCAATGCGCTCGCGCGGCTCACGGAGGAGGAACAAGTCTCCCCGGAGAGCGTCGAGCCTGCGCCGCCCGCCCCCGCGGCCGCGCCGACCCCACCGCCTGCGTCCCCGAGCGCTGCACCGCAGAGCGTGACCGACGAGGAGGCGATCCCGGAGGATGCGCTCGAGTTCGATCCCAGCAAGACCGACGTGTCGTCCGTGTTCGTCGAACCGCCGCCGAACCCGCTGTGGACGGCGGCGACGGGAACCTTCAAGGCCATGATCGCCGCGAATCAGGAGGCCGCGCAGGCGCCGCCGGACTCCGACTCCCAGATCGATGTGGAAATCGACCCGGAGCTGCTGGCCTCCATACTGCAGGTCGATCTCCCGGAGCCGCCGGCCCCGACGGCTGCACCGCCACCGGCAACGCCTTCGCCGAGCAGTGCGCCGCGCCGGGCGCCCCCGGCGCCGCGCGCGCCGGCTGCCGCCTCCGGAGCTGCGCCGCAGCCGGCCCCGCGGGAGGCGCCGCAGCCCGCTCCGCGGCCGGCGACTCCGCCCGCAGGCCCCGCGCCCGAAGCCCCCGTGAGAGCGCGAAGCGGCGCGAGTCAGGCACGAGCGCCGCGCAAGACACGGCTCGGTGAGCGCGCCGGCCCGAGCGCCGGGATGGCGCGCCTGCGGCCGCACCTGTGGAGCGCCGGCACCGGCCTCGCGCTGCTGCTGCTGCTCGCGCAGATTGTGAATCACTATCGGGACGAGCTCGCCGCCATGGCGCGCTTCCACCGCTCGCTTACCGCGTTGTACGCGTCCCTCGGCGTGCCGCTGGCGCCGCACTGGGATCTGCGGGCGTATGAAGTCCGCCAGCTCGGCGCCTCCGTGGAGCCGGCGAGCGCCGGCGTGATCACCGTGCGCGCCAGCGTGAAGAACGGCGCAGCACAGCCTCAGCCCCTGCCGGTGCTGCGCGTCACGCTGCAGGATCGCTTCGGCAACCGGATCGCCGCGCGCGACGTGGAGCCGCAGCTGTACCTGCCACACGCGAGGCCGGCGCCGGCTTTACTTTCCGCGGGCGAGCGCATCGACACGGAGATGGGTTTCGTGGACCCGGGCGCCAATGCCGTGGGATTCGAGATCGACGCCTGCCTGCCAACCCGCGGCGGGGAGGTCACGTGTGCCAACGACGCCATCGCGCGCTAGCGCGTGGCGCCGGAGAATGTCGCGCCAGAGAATGAGGTGTCGCTTGCGGATCGGACCTTACATGCTGCCCTCAACTGTCGTGCTCGCGCCCATGGCCGGGGTGACCGATCGCCCGTTCCGCGTCCTGTGCCGCCGACTCGGCGCCGGCCTGGCGGCCTCCGAGATGATCACGTCCGACACGCGGCTGTGGAATACGCCCAAATCGCGCCATCGCATGAACCACGAGGGCGAGCCCGAGCCGCGCGTGGTGCAGCTCGCCGGCGCCGACCCGCAGGCTCTGGCAGACGCGGCGCGCGCCAACGTGGCCCTCGGCGCGCAGATCATCGATCTGAACATGGGGTGTCCGGCAAAAAAAGTGTGCGGCAGGCTATGCGGTTCGGCGCTGCTCACCGACGAGGGGCTGGTGGCGCGCATTCTGCAGGCGGTCGTGAACGCGGTCGACGTGCCCGTGACCCTCAAGATCCGTACCGGCTGGGACCGCGAGCACAGAAACGGCGCGAACATTGCATGCATCGCGCAGGAGTGCGGCATCGCCGCGCTCGCGGTGCACGGCCGCACGCGCGCGGATTTTTATGAAGGCGCGGCCGAATACGACACGATCCGCGCCATCAAATCACGCGTCCGGATCCCGGTGTTCGTGAACGGCGACATCACTACGCCGAAAAAAGCGCGCGAGGTACTTGATTTCACGGGCGCAGACGGAGTAATGATCGGGCGCGCGAGTCATGGTGCGCCCTGGATCTTCCGCGCTGTCAACGTCCACCTGGAAAACGCAATCGCGCCGCCGCCACTGCTGCGCGCCGAGCTGCGTGATATCATTCTGGCGCATCTCGACTCCCTGTACTTTTTTTACGGCGAGGAGAGTGGAGTCCGGATCGCGCGCAAACACCTCGGCTGGTATTGCGGCCTGCTGGATGAGCCGGCGGAGATCCGCCGGGACCTCATGGGGGCTGCGAGCACGGCCGCACAGTTCGCGCACGCGCTTAAGCATTTCGAGGACTGGGTGAGCGAGGCTGCCGCGGCGGCCTGACGAACGGTTTTTCCCTGTCGGGGGGGACTCACAATGACCGCAAGAAAGAAGGCGCGGACTCGCGAAGCCATCATCGCCCGAGTCAACGGGCGGGAACTGCCCCTGCGTAATCATGCCGAGCGCGCCCTGAGCGATTACTTCACCAGCCTGAACGGTCACCGGCCCGCCCGCCTCTACGACCTGGTGCTGCGCGAGGTCGAGGAGCCGCCGTTTCGCGTCGTGCTCGATTACGCGCAAGGCAACCAGAGCCGCGCCGCAGACATTCTCGGCATCAACCGCGGCACGCTGCGCAAGAAATTGAAGCAGTTCGGGCTCGCCGGCTCCTGAGCCGCCGGCGCCGCCGGCGCCTTTGAGGGATGAAGCCCATGCCGCCGCCGGTACGCCGCGCGCTCCTTTCGGTTTCCGACAAGACCGGCCTCCTCGAGCTGGCGCGCTCCCTCGCCGGGCGCAACATCGAGATCCTGTCCACCGGCGGCACGGCGCAGCTGCTCACGCAGCACGGCGTGCCGGTGCGCGAGGTCGCCGCCTACACCGGCTTTCCCGAGATCATGGACGGTCGGGTCAAGACCCTGCATCCGAAGATTCACGGCGGGCTCCTGGGCCGCCGCGGTGTGGACGACGCCGTCATGGCGCAGCACGCTATCGCGCCCATCGATCTGCTGGTGGTGAACCTCTACCCGTTTGCCGCCACGGTGGCCCGGCCCGGCTGCCGCTACGCCGACGCCCTGGAAAACATCGACATCGGGGGGCCGGCGATGCTGCGCGCCGCGGCGAAGAACCACGAATCGGTGCTGGTCGTGGTCGATCCGGCGGATTATCCGTTGCTGCTCGCTGAGCTCGACGCGCACCAGGGCGGCAGTGAATTGGCCACGCGCGCACGCCTCGCCGCCAAAGCCTTCTCCCATACCGCCCGCTACGACGCCGCGGTCGCCGCCTACCTGTCCGCACAGCAGGCGCCGCCGCGCCAGGCGTTCCCCGCGACCCTGTCGCTCCTGTTGGAGAAGGTGCAGGACCTGCGTTACGGGGAAAATCCTCACCAGAGCGCGGCGCTGTACCGCGACCCTGCCGGGCGCGGTGCCGGCGTCGCCGCGGCGCAGGTGCTGCAGGGCAAGGACCTTTCGTACAACAACATTGCGGACGCGGATACCGCCGTCGAGTGCGTGCGCCAGTTCGCGCAGGCCGCCTGCGTCATCGTCAAGCACGCCAACCCCTGCGGGGTCGCCGTGGCGGCCACGCCGCTGGACGCCTACGAGGGTGCCTACCGCACCGATCCGAGCTCCGCGTACGGCGGCATCATCGCCTTCAACCGCGAGCTCGACGCGGCCACCGCGACCGCGATCCTCGAGCGCCAGTTCGTCGAGGTGCTGGCGGCACCCGCCGTGCACGCCGCGGCCGCGCGGGTGCTGGCCGGCAAGCCCGACGTACGGGTGCTGGTGCTCGGGGAGCCCCCGCAGCTCGCGGGCGGCGAACTCGAGCTGCGCAGCGTCAGCGCAGGACTGCTGGCGCAGTCGCGCGATCTGGCGGGCCTGCCGGCGGGCGAGCTCGCCGTGCCCACGCGCCGCAAGCCGACGGATGCGGAGCTCGCGGACCTGCGATTCGCTTGGGCGGTGTGCAAGTTCGTGAAATCCAACGCCATCGTGCTCGCGCACGCCGGCGCCACCCTCGGCGTGGGCGCAGGTCAGATGAGCCGCGTGTACTCCATGCGCCTCGCCGCGATGAAGGCCACCGATGAGGAGCTCACGCTGGCCGGTTCGGTCATGGCCTCGGACGCGTTCCTGCCGTTTCGCGACAACCTCGACGTGGCCGCCGGCTACGGCATCCGCGCCGTGATCCAGCCGGGCGGCAGCAAGCGCGATGCGGAGCTCATCGCGGCCGCCGATCAACATGGTATGGCCATGGTGTTCACCGGCATGCGCCACTTCCGGCACTGATGAAAGTTCTCATCGTCGGCGGGGGTGGCCGCGAGCACGCGCTCGCCTGGAAGTGCGCCGCCTCCCCGCGCGTCGCGGCCGTGCTGGTGGCTCCCGGCAATGCGGGCACCGCGGGCGAAGCCGGGGTACGCAACGTGAACGTCGCGGCCGAGGATGTCGCCGGGCTCGTGCAGCTGGCCGCCTCCGAGCTTGTCGACCTCACCATCATCGGACCCGAGGCACCGCTGGTCGCAGGCGTCGTCGACGCCTTCGCCGCCCGGGGACTCAAGTGCTTCGGACCCAGCCGGGCCGCCGCACGGCTCGAGGGCTCCAAGGCCTTTGCCAAGGAATTTCTGCGCCGTCACCGCATTCCCACGGCGAACTCCGCGACCTTCACGCACGCCAGCTTCGATCCCGCGTGGCTGCGCAGCCAGCGCGCGCCGCTGGTGGTCAAGGCGAGCGGCCTGGCCGCCGGCAAGGGTGTGGTGATCGCCGACTCCATCGAGGAGGCGCACGCCGCGGCACAGGCGATGTTCGCCGGCCGGTTCGGTGAGGCCGGCCGCGAGGTGGTGATCGAGGAGTTCCTGCCCGGCGAGGAAGCGAGCTTCATCGTCATGGCGGATGGCACGCACAGCCTGCCGCTCGCCAGCTCCCAGGATCACAAGCGCCGCGACGACGGCGATCGCGGACCCAACACCGGCGGCATGGGCGCCTACTCGCCCGCACCGGTGGTCACCCCAAGGCTGCACACCCGCATCATGAGCGAGGTCATCGAGCCCACGATCCGCGGACTGGCCGCCGACGGCATGCCTTACACCGGATTCCTGTACGCCGGACTCATGATCGCGCCCGACGGCACACCAAAGGTTCTGGAGTTCAATTGCCGCTTCGGCGATCCGGAGGCGCAACCGATCCTGATGCGCCTGCAGTCCGATATCACACTGTTGTGCGAGGCGGCGCTGTGCGGCGCGCTTCCTTCAGTCGGCGCGCAGTGGGATCCGCGCGCGGCGCTCGGCGTAGTTCTGGCCGCGTCCGGCTACCCGGACAGGGTGCACAAGGGCGACGCCATCGAGGGTCTGGAGCGAGCCGCCCGCCTGCCGGGCAAGATCTTTCACGCCGGCACCAGGGTGGAGGCCGGCAAGGTGCTGACCAACGGCGGTCGCGTGTTGTGCGCGGTCGGGCTCGGCGCGAGCGTCTGGGAGGCGCAGCGCGCGGCCTATGCGCTCGCGGACACGGTTCGCTGGCCCGGCGTGCAGTACCGGCGCGACATCGGCTATCGCGCAGTGCAGCGCGAACCGCTCCGCTAGCCGCCGCGTCGTGCAGTTCGATCACCCCGCCCCTCACGTCATCGAGCTCACGGTGCAGCCCGAGGACATCGACGCCTACGAACACGTCAACAACGCCGTGTACCTCACCTGGCTCGACCGCGCCGCCTGGTCGCATTCCGCGGCGCTCGGCGTCCCGCTCGGGCGATGTGTCGCCTTGCGCCGCGGCATGGCGGCGCATCGCCTCGAGATCGAGTATCTGCGCGCGGCGGTGACGGGCGATGTGGTGCAGACCGCAACCTGGATCGTGAGCGCCGACGGGCGGCTGCGCGCGCAGCGGCGCTTCCAGGTGCGGCGCAAGGGGGATGGGCGGACGCTGGCGCGCGCGTGCATCGACTACGTGTGCATCAACCTCGATTCGGGCCGCGCGGTGCGCATGCCCGAGAGCTTCGCGCGCGCCTACGTGGTGACCCCGCTCCCGTGAAAACGCGCCGGTGCCTCCTCAGAAGCTGAAGCGCGCGAACGCTTCCGGTCCGCTGATGCTCATGGCGAACGCGCCCGGAAAGGTGCCGCTTCTGCGGGTGAGCGAAGTGCGGATGGACGCGTAGCCCAGGCCGATGACGAAGTTGGGATTCCAGCGGTACTGCAGGTTCTCGTCGCTGTCGGCATACCAGCCGCGAAAGCCGCTGAGCCTCGCCTTGAGGTACGCTCCCCGCACCGTCACCGCCCAGCGCCGGGAGATGCACCACGTCAGATCGAGCGGCAGGGCGGGAAACGGGGTCGCCGCCGTCACTTCCTGTCGCTGGTTCTGCGCCGGCACCTGACCGATCGCATCCACCTGCAGGAAGTAGATGCCGAGGCCCGTGCCGACCTCGAAGCGATCGTTGCGAAAGAGCGAGTAGCCGTAAGTGATATCGAACTGGCGCCAGTCGAGCGAGGTCTGCGTCAGCTGGCCGGCGGCGAAGGTCTGGTTGCCGAAGACGACGTCGTTGGCAAGAACCTTAGCTCCCGAGCGATCGGCTTCGAAGTAGTCGACCCGCACCTTGCTGCGCTCGCGCAGCCGGAACATGAATTCCACGCGCCCCTGGCGCAGGCGGTCGGGAAGTCCCAGTTCGTTCTCGCCGTTCACGGGCGTGCCGGTCATCCCCTGGAAGGACCGATCGACCCGGAAGTTGGTGCGCACCTGCGGGTCATAGAAAGTGCCGCGAATGTAGAAATGATCCGTGATAGGGCTCGGAGTCTCGTGCCGTTGCGGCGGCAGCGGCGCCCCGGAATTCGGATCGTGGTCGCGGTCGGCAAACGCCGGTGCGGTCGGTACGCCCAGGATCACCGCGGCGACCGCGAGCCAATTGCGCATGCGCTGTGGACTCCTCCCGCATGAGGCGCGGGTTGCGCGCATCTTACTGATTCGAGGGCGCCATGTGCCAGCGTCGCCCCGCGGCGACTGACTTGCGTGCGCGGGGCGAAATTGCCGGGCTGTTGGAACGCGATTGCGATCGCCGGGAAGGCGCGCGTTTCAGGCGCGCAGCTCAGGCGCGGTGAGCGGGCTTTAGCGCTTCATCGCCTCGAAGAAGTCCCCGTTCGACTTGGTGTCCTTCATCTTGTCGAGCAGGAATTCGATCGCGGCCAGCTCGTCCATGGGGTGCAGGAGCTTGCGCAGGATCCACATCTTGGCGAGCTCGCCCTGGTCGGTGATGAGCTCCTCCTTGCGCGTGCCGGAGCGGTTGATGTTGACCGCCGGGAATACGCGCTTCTCGGAGATGCGCCGGTCGAGGTGGATTTCGCTGTTGCCGGTGCCCTTGAACTCCTCGTAGATGACGTCGTCCATCTTCGAACCGGTATCGATGAGCGCCGTGGCGAGGATCGTGAGGCTGCCGCCCTCCTCGATATTGCGCGCCGCGCCGAAGAAACGCTTCGGACGCTGCAGCGCGTTGGCGTCCACGCCGCCGGTCAGCACCTTGCCGGAGGATGGCACCACCGTGTTGTAAGCGCGCGCGAGCCGGGTGATCGAATCGAGCAGGATCACCACGTCCTTCTTGTGCTCCACCAGGCGCTTGGCCTTCTCGATGACCATCTCCGCCACCTGCACGTGCCGGGCGGCGGGCTCATCGAAAGTGCTCGACACCACCTCGCCCTTCACCGTGCGCTGCATCTCGGTGACTTCCTCCGGCCGCTCGTCGATGAGCAGCACGATGAGGATGACCTCGGGATGGTTGGAGGTGATGGCGGTGGCGATATTCTGCAGCAGCATCGTCTTGCCGGCCTTCGGCGGGGACACGATCAGGCCGCGCTGGCCCTTGCCAATGGGCGCGACCAGGTCGATGGTGCGCGCGGTCAGATCCTCGGTGGAGCCGTTGCCGCGTTCGAGCTTCAGACGCTTGGTCGGATGGAACGGCGTCAGGTTCTCGAACAGCACCTTGTGGCGCGAGCTGTCGGGCGAATCGTAGTTGATCTCGCCCACCTTCAGCAGCGCGAAATAGCGCTCGCCGTCCTTCGGCGGGCGGATCAGGCCGGAGATGGTGTCGCCGGTGCGCAGGTTGAAGCGGCGGATCTGGCTGGGACTCACGTAGATGTCGTCGGGACCGGCGAGGTAGGAGCCGTCGGCGGAGCGCAGGAAGCCGAAGCCGTCCTGCAGGATCTCGAGCACGCCGTCGCCGTAGATGTTCTCGCCGTTGCGCGCGTGCGCCTTCAGGATCGAGAAAATGATGTCCTGCTTGCGCGACCGGGCGAGGTTCTCGAGCCCCATGGACTCGGCGAGCTTCACCAGCTCATGGATGGGCTTGGACTTGAGCTCCGTCAGGTTCATCGAGCTGCGCGACTGCGTCAGCTCCGCCGGGCTTATGATTTCGGAGTCGTCGGCCTCGAACACCTCCGGCTCGTGCATCATCTCATCGGGGCGTCCGCCATTATTGCCGCGGTTGCCGTCACGATTGTGGCGCGGACCCTTGTTGGGCCGGTTGCGGCCCTGATTGCCGAGATAGCCTCTCACAGGTTGCTGTCCAGAAATGCCGAAAGTTGGGATTTGGATACGGCGCCGACCTTCTGCGCCTCGACCGTGCCGTTCTTGAACAGAATCAGCGTCGGGATGCCGCGGATGCCGAATTTGGGCGGCGTCTGCGGGTTCTCGTCGATGTTGATCTTGGCGACCTTGATGCGATCGTGGTACTCGCTGGCGATCTCATCGAGGATCGGCGCGATCATCTTGCACGGACCGCACCACTCGGCCCAGAAGTCCAGCAGCACGGGCTTGTCGGACTTCAGGACGTCCTGCGAAAAAGTGGCGTCCGTAGTATGCACAATGTGCGGGCTACTCACGCGGTTTCAACCTCCGTCAATACAGAGCGCAAAAAATCGCTTGGGAATAGGAAATCCGGGAGCGGGTCGGCAACAGGTGCCCGAAAAGCGATGCCAGAAACACCCGCCAAACGGTTACACTAATAACTCGTGATTGAGTATGGACCTTAAGGGACTTAAGGAAACCGGCTCGGCAGGTGCGGAGCCTGTTGGCCCGCTGACTGACACACTTTGTAGCGCTTCCGGGCCGCTTTTGCAAGCCTCAGGCGCATGTTTCCGATCACACTCCAGATCTAATTGATGACTGACTCACATTCTGGTTCCGTCGCATTCGCCTCGCTGGGCCTGCTGCCTCAGGTCATGGCTGGCATACGGCAGGCGGGCTTTACTCAATGCACGCCCATCCAGGCGCAGACGCTGCCGATCGCGCTTGCGGGCCGGGACGTCGCCGGCCAGGCGCAAACCGGCACCGGCAAGACGGCCGCGTTCCTCGTCGCGCTGTACCAGACGCTGCTTACCCGTCCCACCGCGGCGAGTCGCAGCCCCACCTCGATCCGCGCACTCATCGTGGCACCCACCCGCGAGCTCGCGGTGCAGATCCATCGCGATGCGCTCACCCTCGGCGCCCACACCGGACTGAAGCACTCGGTGGTCTTCGGCGGCATCGACTACGAGAAGCAGCGCCTGGAAGTCAGCCAGGGGTGCGACGTGCTGATCGGCACGCCGGGGCGGCTGATCGATTACTTCAAGCAGCATGTGTACGAGCTGCGGCACGCACAGGTGCTGGTGCTCGATGAGGCCGACCGCATGTTCGATCTGGGCTTCATCGCCGACATCCGTTACATCCTGCGCCGCCTGCCGCATCCCGAGCGGCGCCAGTCGATGCTGTTCTCGGCCACGCTCTCGCACCGGGTGCTCGAGCTCGCCTACGAGCACATGAACAACCCGGAAACCGTGCGCATCGAACCGGACAAGATGACCGTCGATGAGGTGCGCCAGATCATGTACTACCCCTCCATGGAGGAGAAGGTGCCGCTGCTCATCGGCCTGCTGCGCCAGAGCGAAGCCCACCGCACCCTGGTGTTCGTGAACACCAAGCGCGTCGCCGAGCGGCTCGAGAGCACGCTCAAAGCCAACGGCTTCCACGCCCAGGCGCTTTCCGGAGACGTGCCGCAGCACAAGCGCCTGCGCTTCCTGCGCGACTTCCACGAGGGCGCTCTGGCGGTGCTGATCGCCACCGACGTGGCCTCGCGGGGCCTGCACATCCCGGATGTCAGTCACGTGTTCAACTTCGACCTGCCGCAGGATCCGCCCGACTACGTGCACCGCATCGGCCGCACGGCCCGTGCCGGCGCCGAGGGCGATGCCATCAGCTTCGCGTGCGAGGAGTACGCGGTGTCGCTCCCGGACATCGAGAGTTATGTCGGCCACAAGATCCCCTTCGCCCCGATCGCCCCGGAGCTGCTGGCCACCGGCGTGGTGGCGGGCGCGACGGTGCATTCGCACCGGCCCCACCGTCCCGGCGACCGCCGTCACGGCGAGCGCCGTCCCGGCGGCGGCTCGCACGGCGGCCCGCGCGGGGGCGGCCCGCGCGGGGGCGGCGCGCGCGGGGGCGGCGCGCGCGGCCACAAGGGGTCGCCCCCCGGCCGCTCGCAGCGCGGCCGGGGTCGCTGAGGCGACCGACCGGCACGGCTTCGGGCGCGAGGCGTGCCGCCGTGGCACTCGGGGCGCCGCTTGAGCTAAGCTCAGCCCTTTGGCGGCCGCCGCCAGCAGCCCCAGGCCGTCCAAAGCCCATTCAGCTTCCGATCGTGGGCCGTTCCCGTATGGCGGAAATCGAAGACAACGTCGACCGCGAGCTGTTCCGCAACGTGGAGAAACTGCGTCAGCTGCGCATCGAACATCGTGATCTCGATGAGGTCATCTCCCGCCTGTCGCTCGATCTGCACGTGGATGAGTTGCAGGTGAAGCGCCTGAAGAAGCGCAAGCTCATGCTCAAGGACCAGATCGCGCGCCTGGAGAGCGAGCTGATCCCGGATCTCAACGCCTGATGGATAGCGCCGACACCGCCGTAAGCGCGGTCCTGCTGCGGCTGACATCCCCGCAAGTGCTCGGCGCGGTGCTCGCGCTGCTGGTCGCGGGCGTGTGCGCGCTGCTGGTTGCCCGGGCGCTGCGCGTGCGACGGGCTCGTGGCGCCACCGCGGCCGTGCAGCACCCGCCACACTGGCTGGACCACACGCTGGAGGGCGCGCTGATCCTGGCGCCGCTGGTGGCGGCGCTCGTCACGCTGCTGGCCGGGCACGCGGCGCTGGCCGCGTTCGCGACGCCCACGGCCGTCATCGACGGCGCGGTGAGGATCGTGGGCGCGCTGGTGCTGCTGCGCTTCGGCGTCTACCTGCTCGGCCTGATGCTCGGCCCGGATTCCTGGCTTGGCACCCGGGAGAACCGCATCACGTTCGTTTTGTGGGTGATCGCGGCGGTGGCGCTGCTCGGCTGGCTGGACGTGCTCGAGGCCGCCCTCAACCGCGTCAGTCTGGTTCCGGGACGAACGCAGTTGAGCCTGTGGGGCCTGCTCAAAGGCCTCGTGATAGTCACGGCCTTCCTGGTCATGACGAGCCTGATCGCGCGCGCGATCGAGCGCCACGTCATGCAGCTCGATCAGCTGGCCGTGTCGACCCGGGTTGGAGTCTCGAAGTTCGCCTACTTCCTGTTGCTGGGGCTCGGCATGCTGCTGGGGATCAACGCCGCCGGCGTTGATGTGACCACGCTCAACGTGCTCACCGGCGCCATCGGCCTGGGGTTGGGCTTCGGTCTGCAGGCGGTCGCGAGCAATTTCGTCAGCGGCTTCGTGCTGTTGATGGACAAGTCCATCAAGCCCGGTGACGTCATCAGCTTCACCTCAACGGCCGGCGCGAGCGCCGGCAATTTCGGCTGGGTGCAGGAGCTGCGCGGCCGCTACGTGGTGGTGCGGGACCGCGACGGCGTCGACACCCTGGTACCGAACCAGAACCTGATCACGAGCCCGTTCATCAACTGGAGCTATTCGGATCAGCGCGTACGCCTGAAGCTGCCGGTGAACGTGAGCTACGACGACGATCCGGAGGTCGCGCTCAAGCTCCTCCTGCAGGCAGCCGAGAATCATCCGCGCATCCTGCACGATCCGCCGCCGGTATCGCGCCTCATCAGCTTCGAGGACAGCGGCATGCGGCTGGAGATCCGCTTCTGGATCGCCGATCCCGTGAACGGCGTCAACAACGTGCGCTCGGATGTGAACCGCGCGATCTGGCGCATTTTCCGCGCCCACGGCGTGACGATTCCCGTGCCGCAGCACGAGACGCGCATCCTCCGGTCGCGCCCGCCGCGCGCACTGCCCGGCCCGCTCACGCAAGGACCACCGGGGCTCGACCAGGCCGCCGACTGAGAACTCTGGCGCCGTGTCACTGCGGGTCGCCGCTGGTATCGAGATTCCCGACAGCGAGCTGTCGCTGTCGTTCGTGCGCGCCGGCGGCCCGGGCGGCCAGAAGCGACCGCGGTGCAGCTGCGCTTTGATCTCGAGCGCAGCGCGGTGCTCACGGACGGTGTCAAGGCGCGCCTCAAGGCCTTGAGCGGGCGGCGGCTCACCGCGGACGGCTCGATTCTCATCATCGCGCGCAACCACCGCACCCAGGAGCACAACCGCCGCGAGGCCCAGGAGCGGCTCACCGACCTCATCCGCCGCGCGCTCACCGCCCCCAAAGCGCGCAAGGCCACCCAACCCACGCGCGCCGCGCGCGAGCGCCGCCTCGAGCACAAGACGCGGCTGCGGCGCACCAAGCGCCTGCGCGCCAGGCCCGCCCTCGACGACTGAAGAGCGGGCGCTCACGCGCCTGTCACGCCAAGGAGTGTCGACATGTACGCATCCGCCGCGATGGCCATTCTCCACCACCTCGCCGCCTTCACGGTGGTCGCGGCGCTGGCGGTGGAAGTCGCCCTGTTCAAGCCGCCGTTGTCGTTGGCTCAGGCGCGACGGCTGCTGCGCACCGACTTCTTGTTCGGCGCGTCCGCGACCGTGGTGCTGGTGGTGGGAATGCTGCGCGTCGCTTTCTTCGAGAAGGGACGCGAGTACTACTGGCACGATCTGTACTTTCTCATCAAGTTCACCGCGTTCATCGCCGCGGCACTGATCTCGATCTATCCGACCCTGACCTTCCTGTCGTGGAGCAGAGGCCTGAAGGCCGGCATGGCGCCCGAGGTGCCGGAGGCGCGCACCCGGCGTGTGCGGCTGTGCCTGATGCTCGAGCTCAGCGCGATCATCGTGATTCTCGCGTGTGCGGCGCTGATGGCGCACGGCTTGGGGTACCTGCGCTAGCGCGCGGAGCGCGATGACGCTGCGGCGCCTGAGCCCTGCGGGTGCATCAGCCACGCGGCCAGCGCCGGCAGCAGGATGATCGCGGCCAGCATGTTCACCAGGAACATGAAGGTCAGCATGATGCCGATGTCGGCCTGGAACTTGAGCGGCGAGAACACCCAGGTGGCGACCCCGATGGCGAGCGTGATGCCGGTGAAGATGATGCTGGCCCCGGTGACGCGCAGTGTGCGCTCGTAGGAGTCGCGCACCGACAGTCCCTGGTGCAGGAATTCCTGCATGCGGCTGAAGAGATAAATGCCGTAGTCGACGCCGATGCCGGCGCCGAGCGCCACCATCGGCAGCGTGGACACCTTGAGGCCGATGCCGACCAGGGCCATGACCGCGTACACCAGCACCGATACCAGCGCCAGCGGCACCACCACCAGGACGGTGCCCACCACGGAACGGAAAGTCAGCAGGCACATGACCAGGACCGCAGCGAACACGCCCGCGAGGATCATCATCTCCTTGGCCTTCACGGTCTCGTTGGTGGCGGCCATCACCCCCACGTTGCCCGCGGCGAGGCGCAGCTGCGCGCCGGCGACCGGGTTGGCGTTGCGCCAGCCTTTGACGGCGGTCACGAGCCGCTCGATCGTGCCGGCGCGGTGGTCGGCCAGGAACATCATCACCGGCACGACGTCGCAGTTGTCATTGAGCAGCCCGGTGCTGGTCTCGATGTAACGCGTCGACTGCGTGAGCTGGGTCTGCTCGCGCGGGATGCTGCGCCACTTGAGGCTCCCCTCGTTCCAGCCGGCGATCGCGATCTTGGCGATGAACGGCAGCGTGATGACGTCCTGCACGCCGGCGACGTTGCGCATGTGCCAGCCGAAGCGGTCGACTGCGCTCATCAGCTCGTGACTGACGCACACCGGTTCGGTCGACTCGACGATCGCGGTGAGCACGTCGACGCCGATGTCGAACCTGGAGGTGATGACCTCGTTGTCACGGTTGTAGCGCGAGTCGGGACGCAGCTCCGGCACGCCCGTCTGGGTGTCGCCGATCGGAGTCTCGCGTCCCTTCCACCAGCCGAGTGCCGCAAGCACTGCAGCGACCGCAATGATGGCGAGCGCCGGCCCCCGGCCGGTGATGCCGGACAGCCACCGCCATAGCGCCGCGAGGTAAGCGCTGCGCCGCTGCACCCGTGCGCGATAACCGGCATCGAAGTGCACGTAGGAGACCACCACCGGCAGCAGCACCAGGTCGGTCAGAATGACGATCGCCACGCCGATGCTCGCGGTAATCGCCATCTCGCGAATCACCTGCACCGGGATCATCAGAATCGTGACGAAACCCACCAGGTCCGCGAGCAGTGCAACGACCGCGGGGGCCAGCAGCTGCCGGAACGTGCGGCGCGCGGCCTCCATGCTGCCGAGGCCCGCGAGCGCGGCGTCGCTCACGGCGCTGATCTTCTGCACGCCGTGACTGACGCCGATCGCGAACACCAGGAACGGCACCAGCAGGCCGACGGGGTCGATGCCGTAACGCAGCAACACCAGCGCGCCCAGCTGCCAGATCACCGCTACACCCGCGCACAGCACCGGCACGAACGCGACGCGCCAGGACTGAGAGTAGAGGCGCACCGCCAGCAGCGTGAGCACCAGCGTGATCGCCGCAAACAGCACCACCGAGTCGGCGCCGTCGGCGATGTCACCCATCACCTTGGCAAAGCCGATCATGCGCACGTCGATCCCGTGACCCTCGAGGCCCCGGCGCACCTGCAGTTCGAGCTCGTGGGCGACCTTGATCGGATCGACCGGCTGGCCCTGCGCATCCTGATCCAGCACGATCGCGCTCACCACGGCGCCGGAGAAGTCGTTGGCGACCAGGCGCCCGAGGATGCCGGCCTTGCGGATGTTGTCGCGCACCCGCGCCATGTTCTCGGGGGTGGGCGTGAAGTCCGCCGGTATGACGTTGCCCGCTTCGATGCCGTCCTCGACCACCTCGAGGTAGCGCACGTTCGGGGTGAAGATCGACTGCACGCGCGTGCGGTCGATGCCATCCATGACGATCACTGCGTCGGTCGCCTTGCGCAGCGCCGCAAAGAACTCCGGCGCGAACATGTTGCCGTCGCGTGCGATGAGCGCGATCAGTACGCGGTTGCCGCCGCGAAACTCCGCCACCCTCGGGTCGAGGTAGGTGCGCATGTACTCGTGCCGCAGCGGCAGAGTCTTGGTGAACGAGCAGTCGATGCGCAGGCCGCGCACCGCCAGCGCGGCGAGTAACACCGTGCCGAGCGCGAACAGGGCGAGGATCGGGGTGCGATGGCCGAAGATCAGCCGCTCGAGCCGCCCCGCGAGCGCGGTGGGCACGACATCGCCGCTTACGCCTGCGCCGGCCACTAGCGCGCGCCGCGCGCGCCGCCAGGCGCGTCCCTCAGGCTGATGAGCCTGGCGCCGTCCTCCCCGACCGCCGCAAGCTCGGCCTCGCCCACCGGCACCGCGGCGGAGAGCCCGGCCCGATCGCTCTGCTGCGCCAGGGTGAAGGTGCGGCCGTGGTCGTGGCTGACGAGCACTACGCCGGAAAGACCCACGATGGCGACGCCCGCATCATCAAAGCGGGCCGCGCCATCGAGCAGGGCCACCGTGCCGGTTTCGATCTTGCGCCAGCTGGAACCCGCGTCCTCGGAGCGGTAGAGGTGGCCGCGCAGGCCAAACGCCAGCACCGCCTCGCCCGGCAGCGGCAGCACGCCGAAGAACGATCCCTCGTAGGGCGGGCTGAGCTCATGCCAGGTCGCGCCGCCATCATCCGAGCGATACAGGTGCCCCGCTTCGGCGGCGATGTACAGCCGCGAAGCGCCGGCGGGCACGATGCGGTTGAGGTGATAGCCGCCTCCCGCGGCGCCGTGCTCCGCGGCGCCCGCCGACGGCCCGGTGCGCGCCGCGCGCGCCCCGGGCGGTGGTGCGGCCGTGAACTTGCGGGCCGTCCAACTCGCGCCACCGTCCTCGCTCGTGAAGTACGCGTTGTAGGCGCCGACGGCGATCGCGTGTCCGCCGCCGCCACACCACACGTCCAGGAGCGGGCGCTGCGCCTCGGGTGCGTAGTGGGTGCGCCTCCAGGTTGCTCCGGCGTCGGCGGTGGTGAGAATGACCTCGTCGTGGCCGACCGCGACCCCGTGCGCGCCATCAAGAAAGCACACCCCGGTGAGCAGCGCCTGGGTCGGCACATCAAGGGCCTGTGTCCAGCTTGTGCCCCGGTCGTCGGAGAGCACGATGACGCCGCGGTCGCCGACCGCGACCAGGCGCGCGCCGGCGGTCGCGACCGCGATCAGGAGCGACTGCGCGGCGAGGCGCGCGGGCTCGGCGGACGACTCGGGCGGCTGTACGGCGGGTGCACGCGCGGCAACTGCGACTGAGAGGGCGCACGCGAGGGCAAAGAAGGGCTTTCGGGGGGCCGCGCTGGCGTTGCGTCCCGCGCTTGAGCGAACGCCGACCCCCTGGCCCGGTCCCCTGTGCACGGCGGCCACGAAAATCCTTCTTTGCGCGCGCGGATGCGCGACCCTAACGGATTCCGCGCCGCTCCAGCACGCTCGGTTGGTAGTCAGCAGGCGTGCGCTTGACGCTGAAGTCGTAGGACTTGGGCTCCTCGCTCTGCAGACCGAGCGCGAGATAGCGCCCGTTCGACAGATCCATGACGAGCTCCAGGTCCGTCCACAGCGACGGCAGGTCGTAGTAGTTCACGGCGTGCCCTTCCTGCACGCGATACAGCTGCCCGCGCGTGTCGTAGCAGTCCACCGCGAGGATCTGCCAGGAATCCTCGTCCACGTACAGCGTGCGGCGGCTGTACAGGTGGCTGAGGCCGTGCTTGAGCGTCGCATCCACCACCCAGACGCGATGCAGCTCGTAGCGCGCCAGATCCTGGTTGATGTGGTTCCTGCGCAGCAGCTCGCCGTACTTGAGCTTCCCGTCCTGCAGACGGTAGGCATTGTAGGGGACGTAGATCTCCTTCTTGCCGATGAGCTTCCAGTCGTAGCGCTCGGGGCTGCCGTTGTACATGTCGAACTGATCAGAGGTGCGCAGGTTGTCGGAGTTGGTGCCCGGGTTGTCGAAGGCGACGTTCGGCGCGCGCCGCACACGGCGCTGGCCGGGGTTATAGACCCACGCGCGCCGTGCCTCCTTCGCCTGATCGAGCGTCTCCTGCACCAGCAGCACCTCGCCCGCCAGGCGCGCCGGCGCGGTGGTCTCCTGCGTGAAATACAGCAGGATGTTGTTGAGGGCCGCTTCCGTCATGCCCGGCTGGTAGTACTGGAAGTAGAACTCCTCCTTGAAGTTCACCAGCGTATACGCGCCGCCGGCGGTGAGCGGCGCCTGCCCCACCAGCAGAGCCGCCGCGAGGCCCCGATAACGCGTGACGTGGTTCCAGAACACCTCCACGCCGACCTTTGGAATCGGAAACGGAGTACCGCCGATCGCGCCGCTCACTCCGTTGCCGTCCGGAACGAGTCGGGCGGTGGTCGCATTGCGCCTCGTGGCCTCATAGACGCGCTCCGGGGCGGCCGCACTGCGATGGGTCGGATAGACCACCATCTTGTAGTCCGG
Source organism: Gammaproteobacteria bacterium (assembly GCA_005877965.1). Taxonomy (GTDB): domain Bacteria; phylum Pseudomonadota; class Gammaproteobacteria; order Steroidobacterales; family Steroidobacteraceae; genus 13-2-20CM-66-19. Next base: position 18,601 of record VBNP01000055.1, read on the forward strand.
GTAGGTCTTGAACAGCGCCTTGTGACCCTCGGTGAGCTTTGCCGCGTACTGCCCGAGGTTGGCCGCGGTGATGGTGAACAGCGGCTTGTCGCCGGCGTACGGGTCGGGGTAGTGATCACCGGCGTGATAGCCGGGAAAGCCGGCTTCGGCCGCGGACTTCAGGCCGCCGGTCCAGGCGGGAATGCTGTCGTCGGCGTTAGCGGCCTTCTCGCCGCCGAGCGGCGTGAGCTCCGCACCCAGGCGCGCGGCCTCCTCCGGGCTCACCGCCCCCCAGGCCGCGGGTGCGCACAGCAGCGCTGCTGCAGCCAGCCGGATCAGAGTTTTCATTGCAGCCCCTCCATGATTCGCGCGCCCGCGCAGGGCCGGCGCGGCTTCAGAACGAGTATTTGATACTGGCCGCAACGAAGTCGCGATCGTTGACGAGGTTGTACTGGCCGGCCCCGCCGTACTGCGTATACGACACGTCGAAGTCCCACTTGGAGCGCAGGCTCGCACCCAGTCCGACGCTGAGCGCATGACGGTCCTCGATGAAGTTGCCGCCCGGACCGGGGGAGACCCCTTTCACGTCATGGCTCCAGGTGAAATGCGGCAACACGTTCAACGCGCCAATCACGTTGTCGTACTCGAGCCGGCCGGCGACGACGTAACCCCACGAGAACTCCGTCGGAAACTCGGAAAGCGGCGTCGTGAGGCCGGGAAACTCCGGATACCCACCGAGTGCCGGCTGGCCGCTGAGAGCCGCTCCGGGTGCGTCGTACTCCACGCCGCGGCCCACCGGTCCGCCGCTGGTCAGACTCTCGAGCCGCGGAACGTATTCGGCCCCGGCCTCGAGCACCACCACCGCCTGAGAGGCCTTCAGCACATTGGCGAACACCTGGGTGGCGGTGAAGTCGGCGTGCCAGGTGTTCTTGAGCTCGTAACCGCGGATACTCTGCCCGAGGCCATAGAGCCCGAACTGGTTGCACCCGGTGATGGGGGTCGGCGAAGCAGGCACGCACGTTCCGGGGGGCGTCACCGGCACTCCGAGGAGCTTCGTGATCCCTGCCTCGAACGGGGCCAGCGTCGCGTACAGCAGCTCCACCGAGCCGAGCTGCAGCGGCACGTTGTGCCGGAATGTGACCTCGCCCTGCAACGCAGTGCCGGTCTTCTGGATCTGCGTGTTGAAGGACACGCCGAGCATCTTGATGTCCTGCGGGAATTCCTCGAACAGGCCGGCCGTCTTGCCGTACTCGTGGGTCGCGATGTTGCTCGCCTGGTTGGTTACATTGCCGCCCGCGAGCAGGGTGTTGGCGCCGATGGTGGCGTATTGCTGCGCGGTCGCGGCGCTCAGGTTGCCGCCCAGGGCCGCGGCGCGCTGCTGGCCGACGGCGGCCCCGGTAGCGACCGCGGCCGCGAACGGCAGGCCCGCGGCCAGCGCCTGAGCCGCCGCGCCGACGGCGTTGACCGCGCCGAAGGCATTGCCGAAGCCCGCCTGCGAGCCGGTCATCGCCGACACCACCGGCAGGCGGCTGCTGTAGTTCAGGAAGTAGAGGCCGAGCTGCGTGCCCTGGCTGAAGTTCGGCAGGTAGAGCTTGAAGTTCACGCCGAACTGGCCGGATTCGGACGGCTTCTTGTCCGGCAGGCGGCTGTAGGCCTGGAAGTTGCCGATCAGGGCGCCGCCCAGCGGACGGAAATCCACGCCCTGGTCGGAAATCGCTCCAAAACCCAGGAACACTCGATTGCCCCCCGGGCCGGCGAAGTCGCTGGTGCTGAAGTACGCCCCGTCGGGCTCGATGATGTCCTCGTGCCAGTCGAACAGGTACAGCAACTGGGTGCTCAGGTTCTTCGACAGCTGCAGATTGAACACCGCCATCTCATCCGGCAGCAGCGCCTGCTTGAGCTCCGCCCCGGGCACCTGCAGCGCCGTCACGTCGAAGTGGTTGACCTCGTTGAGGCCGCCCGGAATATAGGTGCTCTCGCCCCAGTCCACGACCTGCCGGCCGAGGCGCATCTCCGCGGGCATGGTGCCGAGATTGAAGCGCCAGAACCCAAACGCATCCAGCAGGCGCGTGTAGCTGCCGACCACGCCCTTGGCGTCATGGGTCAGCTGAATGTGATCGGTGGTGGCGTTCATGACCTCGAAATCGTAGAGGCCGGAGCCACGCAGGAAGATTCCGCCCTGCTCCTTGTAGTTGAGCGCGATCTCGCTGACGCCCGTGAGCGCCTCGCTGAAGGCGGCCTTTTTCCGGTAGTTGAGCTCGCCGTCATCGATGTTGGGGGAGTATCCGCAGCCGCCGTCGGCGATCGCAACGAGACGGCAGTCGAGGCCCGAGACGCGCCAGGCCTGGCCGTAGCCGATCGTGGTGTCCCAGCTGCCGGTCCAGTCTCCGGAGCTGCTCTGGAAGCTGACGGCCTGCGCGCTCGGCCAGCCGCCCGCGGCGAGCACGGCGGCGAGCGCCATGACGGTGAGCCGCGGACCGCGCCCGGTGTGACCTTCCCTCATGTGTCCCCCTGCTTTCCCTGAGGCCTCAAGGACGCGCACGTCGCCACGTCTGCGGGCTCAACGCCCTGAAGTCCGCCTGCTGAAATCCGTCTGAAAGTCTGATTGCCTCGGTCTGCACCACCGTAGAGCTACTCGAAGGCGATCGCGGGCAGATCGAGTGCGATGAGGAAGTATTCGAAC
>VBNP01000250.1:0-3353 GCA_005877965.1 Gammaproteobacteria bacterium
TCCGTGAGCGTGTCCACCGAATACGACACGCCGCTGCGGCGCACTTCGCGGTCATCGACCACGAAGCTCGGCTGATCCGCCACCGCCGCCCGCACCATCTGCAGCCGCCGTTCGGGACTCGCGTACAGCCGGGCGCGATGCGGGGGGCTGCCGGTGGGCAGGAAACGCACTTCGGCGAGCCGCAGCTCCTGCCACAGCTCGAACGCCGTGCGCAGATGGCCACAGTGAATCGGGTCGAAGGTGCCACCGAAGACGCCGATGGGTTGCATCGCTTACATCGCCCGCACGCGCGTGAGCCAAGGGTCTGGCCCGGCCGGCTGCCCGCACATGTCGGCCGCCAGCAGCGCCAGTTCGTCCCACGCATCGCCCATGACACGGCCCTTGATCATGCGGTCGGCGCGCGCCGCGCGCCGCGCAAGCGCCGTGAACGGCAGCCGGGACGCGCGCCGCAGCGCCTGCTCGAGCGCGGCTCTGTGGCGCTGCTGCCAGGCGGGCGGCTTGTCGCCGCCGCGAGCGCTCCACACGTCCCGCAGCGCGCGGCTCAGTGCCCACAGCGCCAGAGTCGGCTCCGTGCCCTCGGCGCGCAGGCCCGCCAGCACGCGCAGCGCCCGCGCCGTCTCGCCCGCGAGTACCGCCTCGCCCAGCCCGAAGACATCAAAGCGGGCGCTGTCGGCGACTGCGGCGAGTACGGCATCGGGCGTCACCCGGCCCGCGGGCGCCAGCAGCGCGAGCTTGGTCAGCTCCTGGTGGGCCGCGAGCAGGTTCCCCTCGGTGCGCGCCGCCAGAAGCTCGAGCGCCTCATCGCTCGCGTCGAGGTTCAGCCTGCGGCAACGGCCCCTGAGCCACGCCGCCAGTCGGTGGCTGTCGACCGGCCAGATCTGCACCCAGGCGCCGTGCGCCTCCACCGCCCGCACCCAGTCGGCACCCTGCGCGTCGCGATCAAGGCGCGGCGTCAGAATGAGGAACAGTGTGTCAGGATCAGGCGCCTCGAGCAGTGCGATGAGGGCGGCGTTTCCGGCCGTGCCGGGCCTCCCGCTCGCCAGACGGATCTCCACCACGCGGCGTGCACCGAACAGCGACAGATTGGCGGCGGAGGCGCGCACCTCGTCCCAGTCGGCGGCACGCTCGATGAAATGCACCTCGCGCTCGGTAAAGCCCGCGCCTCGCGCCCGCGCACGTACGGCGTCGGCCGCTTCCGCCGCGAGCAGCGGTTCGTCGCCGGAAACGAGATATACCGGCAACAGCCGTTCCCCGAGGTGCGTCGCGAGCGAGTCGGAGGTGAGCTTCAAGAGACCTCATCCGGCGAGGGGCCGGCGTGCGGGCGGGCTACCGGCTCATTATTACATCGTGGAACCGACGCACGGGTGGCGGGTGGCGCACGAACGCGTGGGTGGCGGGTGGCGGCCATTGCACATAAGCACCAGCGGTTGCCTACCTCCCCCGGGGCGGCTACCCTGCGGGCCCGGCTGAGGTGGAACTGCCTGATTGAGCATCGGTTTGCGTAGCAATCGCCTGGTCGCCCTCGTGGCGGCCTGCATGCTGATCGCCTGTTCCGGCGTGTATTCGGCGCACGGGCTCGGCGATCGCTCGCACGAGCACTCACATTGCGACCTGTGCGTGCACTTCAGCGGCTGCGGCGGCTCGGCGCCTCACACGAAAGCCACCGGCAAGCCGGTACTCGTGGTGCGCGTTGCTCCGACGCGACGGGAAATCATCCTGCCCACGCGCTCCCCCGTGGGCCATCACCTGCCCAGGGGTCCTCCCGCGCCTGACGCGATCTGACTGTCCGCCCGGCCTCGCACCGCCAAAAGCGGGCGATGCCGGCTTCAGGGCGGCGCCTACCGCGCCGCAGTCGGCTTTCCGGCCGACATGGATCTCGAGGAGTCAGGACGATGTTCACCATTCGTTTCTGCGCTGCGCGCGCATTCGCCGCGGCGCTGCTCATGTGCCCCGCATTCGCCGCGATCGCGCAGGTCGCCGATCAGCCCGGCGCGGGTCTCCCCACCATCGTGGTCACCGCACAGCATCTGAACGAGGAGCGCTCGCGGATCGATACCCAGACCGGTGCCTCCACCTATACCTTCAACTCCAACGACATCCAGTCGGCCCCGGGCGGGGACAACGTGCAGTTGAACCAGGTCATGTTGCAGGTGCCCGACGCCGCCCAGGACTCCTTCGGGCAGCTGCACATCCGCGGCGACCACAACGGCCTGCAGTTCCGCCTGAACGGCGTCATCCTGCCCGACGGCATCAGCGTCTTCGGGCAGACGCTCCCGCCGCGCATGATCGCTTCGATGAAGCTGATCACGGGAAGCCTGCCGGCGGAGTACGGCCTGCGCAGCGCCGGCATCATCGATCTCACCACCAAGGGTGGCGCGCTGCAGCCCGGCGGTGACATGTCCCTGTACGGTGGCAGCCACGCCGCCATCGAGCCGAGTGCCAACTACGGCGGCACCACCGGGTCGAACACCTACTTCGTCACCGGCGACATGATCCGCAACGGCCTGGGGATCGAGTCCCCCGACGGGCGCTCCACGCCGCTGCACGACCACACCAGTCAGTACCACGGCTTCGGCTATTTCGAGCACATCTTCGATGAGAGTAACCGCCTGTCGGTCGTGGCCGGGAGCTCCGATGGCCGCTTCGAGATTCCGAACCGCGCCGGTGTGCACGCCGCCGACATCGGTCCGGGAGTCACGGTCAACGGCCAGACGGATTACATCAGCAATCTGCTGAACGAGAATCAGCGCGAAATCACCCGGTTCGCCGCGCTGAGCCTGCAGCATTCGGCCGGACCACTGAGCGTGCAGACCTCGCTCATCACCCGCTACTCGAGCCTGAATTTCTCGCCCGATCCGGGTCTCGGCGACCTGCTCTTCAACGGCATCTCGCAGCAGGCCTACAAGCGCGACCTCGCCTACGGCCTGCAGAGCGACGGCGCCTACACGCTCAGCGATGCCCATACGCTGCGCGCCGGGGTGTACGCGCAGACCGACCGTCTCACCAGCAACACCGCCTCGCAGGTGCTGCCGACGGATGCCACCGGTGCTCAGACCAGCGATGTGCCCCTCGGCATCATCGACGACACCCGCAATACCCAGTGGATCGAGAGTGCCTATCTGCAGGACGAGTGGCACCTCGCCGCGGCGCTGGTGGTGAACTACGGAGTGCGCTTCGATCATTACACGGCATTCTCGAGCGGCAGCCAGCTGAGCCCGCGCGTGAACCTGGTGTGGCAGCCCGCGGGAAACACCACCCTGCACGCCGGTTACTCGCGCTTCTTCTCGCCGCCACCGTTCGAGCTGGTCGGCGGCACGACCATCGCGAAGTTCCAGAACACCACCGCGGCGCCG
>VBNP01000250.1:3505-3977 GCA_005877965.1 Gammaproteobacteria bacterium
ATCGATGAGGGTCAGTTCGGTGCGCCGATCATCCTCACGCCGTTCAATTACCGCTACGGCCAGGTGTACGGCGTGGAATTCACGGGCAACTACACTGCCGGCCATTTCCAGGCGTATGGCAACGTCGCGTTCCAGCGCGCCATCGGCAAGGCCATCGAGTCCGGCCAGTTCAACTTCGGCGCCGACGATCTGGTCTACATCGCCGACCACTACATCCATCTCGACCACGAGCAGCAGGTGACGATGTCCGGCGGCGCATCCTACCTGTGGGGCGGCACCCGCCTGAGCGGCGACCTGCTGGTGGGCTCGGGCCTGCGTGCCGATCTGACGCTGCCGGATGGCAGCAGCGTTCCGAACGGCGCTCACCTGCCCTACTACCGCCAGGTCAATCTCGGCGCGAGTCACGCCTTCGACGCCGAGGGCCTGAAGGGCCTGAGCGTGCGCTTCGATGTGATCAACGCCTTTGATCAGG
>VBNP01000251.1:0-6536 GCA_005877965.1 Gammaproteobacteria bacterium
GAATGATAATCGCGTTCGGAGGCGACCTGGCGGCGGAGCGTTCCGAGCAACCGGGAGAGCTGGGCCTGCAGGGCGACATTTTCGAAAAGCAGGACCGCGAGCACGAAACTGGCGGCGCAGAGCCCGTAAATGCGCCCGGCATAAAAGCCCAGATCGAATCTGGCTGCGTTCAACACGCCGGACAACGCGATGTCGAACAGCCAGGCACACATCACCACCATGAGCCAGACGTCGAGCACGGAATGTGGCCGCCGAAACCAGAGGACCACGAGTGCCGCAAAGCTGAGAAACAGCAACGTCGACAGAATGCCGATCAGGATTGGCGTAAAACTTCCGCCGCTGGCGCTGAGCAGCGTCGGCAAGATGCCGTGCTTGGCCGTGACGATCCAGGTCGCGATCGACATCGCGGCGGCGACTGCGATGCTGCTGCCCAGGATTGCCCGGCCGGCCGATCCCTTTATTTTGACGCCGCCATCGCTGTCCTTGAGCAATGCATAGCCAAGTACGACAAGCGGGAACACGCCATGCCAGATCTGGTAAAGCCAGGCGGTTGTCTGCGGACCGGCACCGAGCAGCCCGGTCGGCGCAAACAGGCCCGGAAAGGAGAGGGCATGGACGATCGCGGCGATGGCGCTGAACAGATAGCCGCTCGCGAGCAGCAGCAGCGCCCGCGACCGCAATATCGTGAACTGCGAATACAGCAGGACCGCAGTGATCAGGTCATTGATCGCGAGCGCGGACTGGTAGCTCGCAATGAACGCCGGCATTGGCGCGAGCTGCACCGTGGCAACGACCGCCGCACAGACGAACAGGACCGTGGAGATGCCAATGACCGCGAGCGCGACCACGTAATCGCTGCCGGTGGCGGGCATGGTCGACAGGAAGAAATTGCGATCGTTGTTCGTCGGCATTTCTGTTCCACGCCAACCGGCGTCTCTCGCGCCATCCGGTCCGCCTCGGATGGGAACCATATCCCATCCCTGGAACCGGACCATTTAGCCGATATGCTGAAACTCAACTGGAGGAACCACAGCCGCTGCGGTGCCATTGACGGATTCCGGGAAATCAACTCAAGGTTACATACATACCAACTAGCTGCTCGGTGCGATCGACGCGGTTCGCGCTGGGCACGCTGCCGGAGGTGCAGCCGTCGCGTAGCGCGATTTTTCGCGTCCGCTCAAGCGTCGGCCGAACGCGCGGCGCGTTCCCCCCGCGGTCTTTCAATGGAAGTATCGCGATGCTGACTTCGTTCCTGCGTGGCGGCGCGTGGCGACAGCGGCACCGAAAGACGGCACAGCAGGCCTTCGGGGCGCCAGTCGAATTCGGCCTGACCGCCAAGCTGCGACTCGATGCTGGCGATCACGCTTCGTGTGCCAAATCCACGTGACGTCGGTTCCTGGACCGGCGGTCCTCCGGTCTCTTCCCATGCCAACCGCAACAGACCCGTCTCGCTTCCCCACTCGATCGACAGGTGGCCTGCCTGCGTCGACAGCGCGCCATACTTGGCCGAATTGGTAACGAGCTCATGCAGCGCCAGCGCCAGCGTCTGCGCGGTGGTCGGCTGCAATTGAATCTCCGGTCCCGCGAGCGCGATCTGGTTGCCGTTGGAGTAGGGGGCAAGCTCTTCGTCGACCAGCCGTCTGATCTCCGCGCCCTGCCAGCTCGACAGCGAGAGCACGGTGTGGACGCGCGCCAGCGCGTTGATCCGTCCTTCCACCGACTGGACGTAGGCCTTGACGTCATCGCCGCGCGTAAGCCGCACGATGGATTGCGCCAACGCCAACGCGTTCTTGGCGCGATGATCGACTTCCCGCGCCAGCAGGCTCTGGCGCTCCTCGGCATGCTTGCGCTCGGTGATGTCGACGGTGACGCCGGAGACGCGCACGACGCGGCCAGCCCTGTCATGAGTTGCGGCCGCCGTGCCGACGCACCAGCGCATCTCGCCGTCGGGGCGGATGATACGAAACTCGGCTTCGTAGGATTTCGCGCCCTTGGCGAACTGGGCGAGCGCCTTGCGCTGTTCATCGATATCGTCGGGATGCAGCAGCGCCTGGATGTTGACGGGGGTCACCACAAAACTTTTCGGGTCGACGCCGAGGATCTGATACTGGCCTTCATCCCACATCCAGTCGCCGTTGACCCAGTCCCAGTCCCACGAACCCATCTTGCCGGCGGCGATCGCGAGGCTGCGGCGCTGCTCGCTTTCCACAAGCCGCGCGTTCGATTGCTCCAGCTCGGCGGTACGGGCGCGGACGCGATCCTCAAGCTCGGCGTTGAGCCGCTCGAGCTGCCGGGTCTTGCGATAGAGTTCCGCGAACACCTTGATCTTGGCGCGCAGCACCTCCGGAACCACGGGCACCGGAACATAGTCGACCGCGCCCATCTCGTAGCCGCGCAGGCGATCGATGTCGCTGACCTGGATCGCCGAGATGAAAATCATCGCCGTCTTCTGGAAGCGCGGATGCTCGCGGATCATCGCCGCGAGTTCGAACCCGTCGAGCTCAGGCATGCAGACATCGACCAGGATGACGGCGACTTCGTTCTTCAGCAGATATTCCAGCGCCTCGCGGCCCGATGAGGCCACGACGAGGTTTTCGCCGAGTTCCTTGAGGATGACCTCATAGGCCAGCAGCTTGGCCGGCTGATCGTCGACCAGAAGAATGTTGACCTTCTCGTGGTCCATCATGTGTTCATGCCGATCAACGATGTAGCCACATGCGTATCGCCAGCAATAATTGTTCGGTGTTGACGGGTTTTGCCAGATAGTCGGACGCGCCTGCCTCCAGGCATTTTTCACGGTCGCCCTTCATCGCTTTCGCAGTGAGGGCGATGATGGGCAGGCGGGCCAATGCCGGATTTTCCCGGATCACGCCGATCGTCTGATATCCGTCCATTTGCGGCATCATGATATCCATCAACACGATGGCGATCTCCGGATTTGACTTGACGAGGGTGACGGCCTCATGACCCGTGGTCGCGGTGAGCACCTTCATGCCGCGCCGTTCCAGCACACTGCTTAGTGCAAAGATGTTGCGGGCGTCGTCGTCGACCAGCAACGCGGTCTTGCCGACGAGATCCTCGTCGGAACTGTTGAGTTTCTCCAGCATACGCTGCTTCTCTATTGGCAATTCCGTGATGACACGGTGCAGAAACAGAGACGTTTCGTCGAGCAGGCGCTCCGGGGATTCCACACCCTTGACCACGATGCTTCTGGCCATGGTGTGGAGTTCCGCGTCTTCCTCGGCGGAAAGTTCCCGCCCTGTGAATACGACGACCGGAACACTCGACAACTGATCGTCATTGCGGATCTGATCGAGCACCTCGAAACCGCTCATGTCAGGCAGCCGCAGATCGAGCACCACGCAATCGCAGGGATTGTCGCGCAGGGTGGAGAGCGCGCCCTTGCCGGTGCCCGTCGTCATGATCTCGATATCATCGTGGTCGAGCAGTTCCTTGATGCTCAACTGCTCGGCGGCATTGTCTTCCACGATCAGCAGGCGCTTGCGTCGGGGTCTTGCATATTCCTTGATCTGCGACAGCGCCGCGCTGACGCCTTCGGTCGTGGTCGGCTTGTTGACGAAGGAAAATGCGCCGCGCGCCAGCGCATGCTGGCGGTCTTCGTCGAGCGTGATGATCTGCACCGGGATATGGCGGGTGAGGGGATTGTGCTTGAGCTGGCTCAGCACCGTCCAGCCCAGCATGTCCGGCAGGAACACGTCGAGCGACACCGCGGCAGGCTGGAACTGCTTTGCAAGTTCCAGCGCTTCGGTGCCGCGCGCGGCGACCAGCACCTTGAATCCCTTGTCGCGGGCAAGATCGATCAGCACCCGCGCATAATGCGGGTCGTCCTCGACGATCAGCAGGATCGTATCGCCGGGTTCCACCGGTGGCAGGCTAAAGGACGCCGGCGCCTGCACGCGCGGCGCCACCGTCGGTCCGGAATATTTCAGCGGCAGATAGAGCGTGAACGTAGAGCCCTTGCCCGGCGAACTGGTCAGGTGGATTTCGCCGCCGAGCAGCGTCGCCAGTTCGCGGCTGATGGCGAGGCCAAGGCCGGTGCCGCCATATTTACGGCTGGTGCCGGCATCGGCCTGCTGGAACGCTTCGAAGATCAGCTTCTGCTTTTCGAGGGGAATGCCGATGCCGGTGTCGGACACTTCGAACGCGATCACCGCGGGGGAATGCGAAAGGATCGGGTGTTCGGTGCTCCAGCCGCCGACGGCGGCCGACACACTGAGGCGGACGCCGCCTTCGCCGGTGAACTTGAACGCGTTCGACAACAGGTTCTTCAGCACCTGCTGCAGGCGCTTGGAGTCGGTGACGATGCTGCGCCCGAGATTGGGGTCGATATCGATATTGAACGACAGCTGGCGGTTGTCCGCCTCGTGGCGGAACGGACGTCCGACGGTATCCAGGAGATTTGTCATCAGAATCTCCTCGGCATCAACCGTCACCGTACCAGATTCGATCTTCGACAGGTCGAGAATATCGGAGATCAGGTTGAGGAGATCGGTACCGGCGCCATGGATGGTGCGGGCGAACTCGACCTGCTTCGGCGACAGATTGCCGTCGGGGTTTTCGGTGAGTTGCTGACCGAGGATCAGGATGCTGTTCAGCGGCGTGCGCAGCTCGTGCGACATGTTGGCGAGGAATTCGGACTTGTACTTCGAGGTCAGCGCGAGTTCGCTCGCCTTCTCCTCCAGCGCGCGGCGGGCCTGTTCGATTTCCTGATTCTTGCGCTCGACTTCGACGTTGCGCTCGGCGAGCTGCTGGGCCTTTTGCTCGAGCTGTTCGTTGGTCTGCTGCAATTCCTTCTGCTGGGTCTGCAATTCGCCCGCGAGCTGCTGCGACTGTTTCAGCAGGCCTTCGGTCTGCATCGTGGCCTCGATGGAGTTCAGCACGATGCCGATGGAGTCGGTGAGCTGTTCCAGGAAGGTCATTTGCGAGGTGGTGAACGAACCGATGGAAGCAAGCTCGATCACCGCCTTGACCTGGTTTTCGAACAGCACCGGAAGCACCACGAGATTTCGCGGGATCACCCGCAGCAGCGCCGAGTTGACCGGGGTCGCATCGGCCGGGATGTCCGCCACCAGCCGCTGACGCTTGTCCATGCCGCATTGCCCGACGAGACCCTCGCCGAACTGCACGAACAGCGGATGCGGAAAATTGCTGTCGCCGGCATAGGACGACAGCAGGCGCAGTTGCGGATGGCCCTCGTTGTCGACCTGATAGATCACGCCCATATGCGCGTTCACCAGCGGCGAGAGCTCGCTGAGCAGCAGCCGGCCCACGGTGGAGAGATCGCGCTGGCCCTGCAGCATGTTGGTGAAGCGGGCGAGGTTGGTCTTCAGCCAGTCCTGCTCGGTGTTGAGGTCCGTGGTCAGGCGAAGATTGCCGATCATGGTGTTGATGTTGTCTTTGAGCTCGGCAACTTCGCCGCGCGCGTCGACCTGGATCGAGCGGGTGAGGTCGCCCTTGGTCACCGCGGTCGCCACTTCCGCGATGGCGCGGACCTGCGAGGTCAGATTGGCGGCGAGCAGGTTGACGTTACCGGTCAAATCCTTCCAGGTGCCGGCGGCGCCGGGCACGTTGGCCTGGCCGCCGAGGCGGCCTTCGACGCCGACTTCGCGCGCGACGCTGGTCACCTGATCGGCGAAGGTCGCGAGCGTCTCGGTCATGTTGTTGATGGTATCGGCCAGCGCCGCAACTTCGCCCTTCGATTTCACGGTCAAGTTCTGTTTCAGATCGCCGTTCGCCACCGCGGTGACGACCTTGACAATGCCGCGCACCTGTTCGGTGAGATTGGCCGCCATGAAGTTGACGGTGTCGGTGAGATCCTTCCAGGTGCCGGCCACGCCGGGCACCTGCGCCTGGCCGCCGAGCTTGCCTTCGGTGCCGACCTCGCGCGCGACGCGCGTCACTTCGCCGGCAAAGGCGTTGAGCTGATCGACCATCGTGTTGATGGTGTTCTTCAGTTCAAGGATTTCGCCCTTCACGTCGACCGTGATCTTGCGCGAGAGGTCGCCGCGCGCCACGGCGGTGGTGACTTCGGCGATGTTGCGGACCTGCGTGGTAAGGTTGGCCGCCAGCAAATTGACGTTGTCGGTAAGGTCCTTCCAGGTACCGCCGACGCCGGGCACCACGGCCTGGCCGCCAAGCCGCCCTTCGGTGCCGACCTCGCGCGCCACGCGCGTCACTTCGGCGGCGAACGAGCGAAGCTGCTCGACCATCGTGTTCAGGGTGTCCTTGAGCAGTAGGATCTCGCCGCGCACGTCCACCGTGATCTTCTTCGACAAATCGCCGCCGGCGATCGCGGTTGCGACCTCGGCGATGTTGCGGACCTGGGCAGTCAGGTTCGACGCCATGAAGTTGACGTTGTCGGTGAGGTCTTTCCAGGTGCCGGCCACTTCGGGCACCTGCGCCTGGCCGCCGAGCTTGCCTTCGGTGCCGACCTCGCGCGCCACGCGCGTCACCTCGGAAGCGAACGCGTTGAGCTGGTCCACCATGGTGTTGACGGTTTCTTTCAGCTGAAGGAT
>VBNP01000251.1:6626-8128 GCA_005877965.1 Gammaproteobacteria bacterium
CCTTCCAGGTGCCGGCGACGCCGAGCACGTTGGCCTGACCGCCGAGCCGGCCTTCGGTGCCGACCTCGCGCGCCACGCGGGTGACTTCGCCCGCGAAACGGTTGAGCTGGTCGACCATGGTGTTGAGCGTTTCCTTCAGCTGAAGGATTTCGCCGCGCACGTCGACTGTGATCTTGCGCGACAGGTCGCCGCCGGCAATCGCGGTCGCGACTTCGGCGATGTTGCGGACCTGGGCGGTGAGGTTGCCTGCCATCGAGTTGACGCTATCGGTGAGGTCCTTCCAGGTGCCGGCGACGCCGGTGACCTGAGCCTGGCCACCGAGCTTGCCGTCGGTGCCGACTTCGCGCGCCACGCGTGTCACTTCGGAAGCGAACGCGTTGAGCTGGTCCACCATGGTGTTGAGCGTTTCCTTCAATTGAAGGATTTCGCCGGACACGTTCACCGTGATCTTCTTCGACAGGTCGCCCTTCGCCACGGCGGTCGCGACCTCGGCGATGTTACGGACCTGACCAGTGAGATTCGACGCCATCGAGTTGACGCCGTCGGTGAGATCTTTCCATGTGCCGGCTACGCCGCGCACCAGCGCCTGGCCGCCGAGTTTTCCCTCGGTGCCGACCTCGCGCGCCACGCGCGTCACTTCGCCGGCAAAGGCGTTGAGCTGGTCCACCATGGTGTTGATGGTGTCCTTTAGCTCCAGGATTTCGCCGCGCACGTCCACCGTGATCTTCTTGGAGAGGTCGCCGTTGGCGACCGCGGTCGTCACCTCGGCGATGTTGCGGACCTGTGCGGTCAGGTTCGACGCCATCGAGTTGACGCTCTCGGTCAGATCCTTCCAGGTGCCGGCGACGCCGAGCACGTTGGCCTGACCGCCGAGCCGGCCTTCGGTGCCGACCTCGCGCGCCACGCGCGTGACTTCGCCGGCAAAGGCGTTGAGCTGGTCGACCATGGTGTTGAGCGTCTCCTTCAACTGAAGAATTTCGCCGGAGACGTTCACGGTGATCTTCTTGGAGAGGTCGCCGCCCGCAATGGCGGTCGCGACGTCGGCGATGTTGCGGACCTGAGCGGTCAGGTTCGAGGCCATGAAGTTGACGTTGTCGGTGAGGTCTTTCCAGGTGCCGGCGACGCCGGGAACCTGCGCCTGGCCGCCGAGCTTGCCTTCGGTGCCGACTTCGCGCGCCACGCGGGTCACTTCGGAGGCGAATGAGTTGAGCTGGTCCACCATCGTGTTGATGGTGTCTTTCAGCTGCAGGATTTCGCCGCGTACGTCGACGGTGATCTTGCGCGACAGGTCGCCGCGGGCCACGGCGGTGGTGACGTCGGCGATGTTGCGGACCTGGGCGGTCAGATTGGTGGCCATCGAGTTGACGCTGTCGGTGAGGTCTTTCCAGACGCCGGTCACCTCCGGCACCTGGGCCTGACCGCCGAGCTTGCCCTCGGTGCCGACTTCGCGCGCGACGCGCGTCACCTCGGAGGTGAACACACCGAGCTGCTTGATCATCGTG
>VBNP01000056.1 GCA_005877965.1 Gammaproteobacteria bacterium
GGTCTTCTGAAAGAACGCCGCGCCGCCCGCTCGGGTAATGATATCGAGCGTCGAGTCCCCGCCTTCGACGGGCTGCTCGGTGATATCCGCAATGACGACACTCGCCCCTTCGCTGGCGAAGCTGCTGGCAATCGCGCGACCGATGCCCGAACTCGCACCTGTGACGACAGCTATCTTTCCCGCGAGTAGACTCGACATTGGCTTCGATCCCACGCTCCCTTCTTCAGACTCGAATTATAGAGACCCAGGGGACTGGAGCACCTTGCCCGCGAGGATATGCCCATGGCCGGCGCCATCCAACCCGATCTCGACCTGGCTGCGTCGCTGTTTGAAGCCTTGAGCCGTGCCACGCGCCGCGGCCGCGGCATCGTGCGCGACAGCTACGGCGACGGCGAGCAGGCGGCGCACGACATCACCCGGTCGGCGGCCGACGCCGCAGGGCTCGAAGTCTCCATCGACCCGATCGGTAACCTGTCGATGACGCTGCCCGGACGAGACCGCAGCGCGCCGCGCATCGTCATGGGTTCACACCTCGACAGCGTGCCGCAGGGCGGCAACTTCGACGGCGCGGCGGGAGTCGTCGCCGGCGTATCCGTGCTGTCGGCGATGAAGCGCGCGCGATTCGTGCCCGATTACGATCTGTCCGTGATGGCTATCCGCGCCGAGGAGTCCGCCTGGTTCGACATCGCCTATCTGGGCAGCGGCGGCGCGTTCGGACTCCTCGATCCCGCCTGCCTCTCGATTCCAAGATCCGACAATGGCCAGAGCCTCGAGGCGATTCTGAAACAGCGGGGCTTTGATCCGCAGCCGATCCGGGCGCGGCGGCGCCTCCTCGATCCGTCGGGCATCCGGGCATACCTCGAGCTGCACATCGAGCAGGGCCCGATGCTGGTCGCCCGGGGACTTCCCGCCGCCGTCGTGAGCGGCATACGCGGCTGCAAGCGGTTTCGGAATGCGCGCTGCATTGGCGAGTATGCTCATTCGGGCGCCGTCGGGCGTCCCTACCGGCGCGACGCCGTCGCGGCCACGGTCGCCCTTCTTCACCACATGGAGAGCGTCTGGCTGCAGCAAGAAGAGGCCGGCGAGGATCTGGTTCTTACCTCGGGGGAGTTGTTCACCGACCCCGCCATGCACGGGCCGAGCAAGGTCGCCGGTGAAACACGCTTCGTGCTCGACCTGCGCAGCCTGTCCGACACGACCATGGAGGCAGTTGCGGCCGAGGCACGCGCGGCGGCGGAGCGGATCAGTGCGGCCTACCGCGTCCACATCGATCTCGGCGCGACCAGCGATTCTCCTGCAGCGGTGATGGACGGCCGGCTGCGAGCGCGGCTCATGAGCCTGCTCGATCGTCCCTTCGAAATGGCCAGCGGCGCGGGTCACGACGCGGCCGTGTTCACCAAGGTCGGCATCCCGAGCGCCATGATCTTTGTCCGCAATGAGAATGGCAGTCACAATCCGGACGAGGCCATGTCGTTGGATGACTTCGCGGTAGGAACGCGGGCCCTGACGGGCCTGCTCGAGGATTTTCCTCTCTGAGTCGGTTTTCGAGGGGGCCTGTTATGACGCTGTTGGTGACGGGTGCGACGGGGTTCGTCATGAGCGTGCTCGGCCGTCATTGGCTCGAAGCCGATCCGAGAGCGCGCCTCGTGGTACTGGACGCTTCGCCCCTCGATGCCGCTGCCGAGCGCTACTTCGCCCCGTTCACCGACCGGCTCGCAGTCGTAGTCGCCGATGTGACTGAACCCGAGACCTGGCGTCCGGCTCTCGCCCGCCATGCCGTCACTCGCATCGTCCACGGTGCGACCATTACGCCCATATCGCGCGGCACTGCGACCGCAGCGAAGCGGGAGCCCGAAGCTGAGAACCCCGATCGCATCATCGATGTCAACGTGATGGGGACGGTGGCGGTGCTCGAGTGGGCGCGCACGCTGCCGGATCTCAAGAGATTCATCTACGTTAGCTCCGGCGCCGTTTACAAGCACCACGGACCGGATCGTCCGGGCGAGCCGCTCCCCGAAGACGGCTACGTCATGCCGCGGCGGCTATACGGCATCTCGAAGCTGACATCGGAGCTGATCAGCGAGCGCTATGGCGACCTCTTCGGCCTGTCGACCGCATCGGTGCGGCCGTCGTCGGTGTACGGACCGATGGACCGCGTCACGGCAAGCCGGAACATGCACCATGTGCCTCACCGTATTGCCCGCATGGCCCTGGACGGGGTCAAGCGCGTGCGCGTCAATACGCTCGATGCCGTCGGCGACTACATTCACGCTGAGGATGTTGCGCGCGCGATTGTCTCGCTGCTGCAGGCGTCGCGGCTTCGCTACAGCACCTACAACGTCGCCTGCGGTGCGACCGCGAGCATCGGCGATATGGTTGGATGGGCGGCGGAAAAAGTGCCCGGGTTTGGCGCCGAGATCGTGCCGCCCGAGCAAGCCGACATCCTGCAGGACCCCACGCTCAAGGACGGCATGTGGGGTGCTTACGACGTTTCGCGCCTCAGCGGCGAGACCGGCTGGAAGCCGCGGCCGATGCGCGCGGCACTGCATGCCTACATGGACTGGATGGCGGCCGAGCGCGGCTCCAGTCCGTCACAGGAACCAAGATGAATCCCAGTGAGCCGTATCCCCGCGACCTCATCGGTTACGGTGCCCGCGCGCCCCACCCCCACTGGCCGGGCGAGGCCCGCATTGCCGTCTCCCTGGTGCTGAACTGCGAAGAGGGCGCAGAGGCTTGCGTGCTGCACGGCGACGCGCACTCGGAGTCGGTGCTGACCGACCTCGGTGCCGTCGAGGCTCTGCCCGGCGCACGCAATCTGAATGTTGAATCCAATTTCGAGTACGGCAGTCGCGTGGGATTCTGGGAAATCATGCGACTACTGAAGACCATGGGCGCACCGGCCACTGTGTACGCGGTTGGCATGGCACTGGAGCGCAATCCTGAGGTCGCTGCCGAGATCGCACGCAGTGGCTTCGAGGTCGCCTGCCACGGGCATCGCTGGATCGATTACCAGTTCGTTCCGGAGGAAGTGGAGCGCGCGCATATGCTGCGCAACATCGACACCATTACCCGCCTGATCGGCCGCAGACCGGTGGGCTGGTACACCGGGCGCCCCAGCCCGAACACGCGGCGCTTAGTCGTGGAGACAGGCGGCTTCCTCTATGACAGTGACGCCTACAACGATGATCTCCCCTACTGGACCGAGGTCTCAGGCTGCCGACACCTTATAGTCCCCTATAGCTTTGACACCAATGACAGCCGCTTGCAGCGCGGCGGCGATTTCAGCACCGGCGACGACTTCTTCACCTACTGCCGGGATGCGTTCGACTGGCTCTGCGCCCGCGCATGATGAGCATCGGTCTGCATGGCCGGATCATCGGGCGCCCCGGCCGGATCGGCGCGTTGGGGCGGCTGCTCGAGCACATGCAGCGTCACGAAGGCGTCTGGCTGTGCAATCGGGCAGCCATCGCACAGCACTGGATAGTGCATCACGCGAAAAGCTGAATGTAGACGGCGAGTCGCTACAGGCCCCGGATCATGCCCCGTCAACGCGGATGACGCTACCCGTCACGTAGGCGGAACGCGCGCTCGCCGGCGCCCGCGGCATCGCCGTACCCGTTTGGCTTTTGCCGTACCCGTCCTTGTACCCGTTTCGTGGACGGGTACCCCGGGGTGCGCGCCGGTACGGGTTGAGCGGGAAATTTGATCGAAATGCCTATTTTTGTAGGCTTTCTGAGAGCACCCGGAGACCCGGTGCTACTCCGTGGATGGGTGCGCCCCCGGCCGGAGTTGAACCGACGACCTACCGCTTAGGAGGCGGTCGCTCTATCCACTGAGCTACGGGGGCGTCAGTGCACGCGAAGTGTACCGGCGTGCCGCCCGCACCCACCATCCCCCTCGCACGGGCGGAAGCGTACTATGCCGACGAGGGCTCAGCCCGCGTGAGCGCGCCGCGCCTTCATGGCAGGAGACGTCCATGACCACGTCCGTCCGCGTTGGGAACCCTGCGAGTGTGCAGCTCGAGATCCGCCGCGTGCCCATGCGGCAATCCCTCGAGTGGCTCAGTCGCGGCTGGGACGATCTGAAGCACATTGGCTGGGCTGGGCTGGCTCATGGGGCGCTCATCGCGATTCTGGGAGCTGTTCTCCTGATGCTCGGCAGCACCCACCTGTACCTCACCGCGGCTGCCGTGACCGGCTATCTGCTCGTCGGGCCCGTGATGACCACCGGTCTGTGCGAACTCGCGCGACGGCGCGCGGCGCACGAGTCGTTGGGTTTTGACGAGTCGCTGCAGGGACTGACGCGCAATCCCGACGGCCTGATGCACTTCGGGGGCGTGCTGGCGCTCATCGCGCTCTCGTGGTTTGTCCTGTCCGCCTTCCTGCTGCAAGCGGTGCTCAATGCCTCGGTGCCGAGTCTCGCGGTCGCACTGTGGGGCGGATCAACCGAGGTGGACGCGGCACAGATCCTGGGCTACGTGGGATGCGGCGCCGTGCTCGCGGGCATTGTTTTCGTGATGTCGGTCGTGGCCGTGCCGGCGATCATCGATCGGCACGCCAGCGCTTCGGATGCCATCCGCGCGAGCCTGCGCGCGACCCTGTCCAACCTGCCGGCGATGCTCGTGTGGGCCGTGCTCATTGTGGCACTCACCGTGTTGGGTTTCGTGACCCTCCTGGTCGGCATGGTGTTTGTCGCGCCGCTGCTTGGCTATGCGACCTGGCACGCTTACCGGGACCTCGTCGCATAGAGACACGAGGCCGCGCACAGGTATCGGGGATGGTGGAGCGAGAGCCCTCTTGAGCAGTTTTTGACTTCCGCTGAACGATCAGCGAGTTGCCTCAAAACGTCTCTCGGTGCCCTGATCACTGGGGCTTTCGCACCACTTCTCGCCGCAAACGGATTTCACTGCTTCACACTAAATGCAGGCACCGCTCCGCCATTCTCAATGAACGTGCACTTACCATCCGCGCACACCCGATTCTCCATCTCGATCCGCTTCAACTGGACATACTGCTCAGGTGATAGGCCGATAGCCTGTCGATAGGCATTATCCGCTGCCGCCCGTGCCTCTTCAGCCGACTTGCGCTGGACTTCTGCCAACTTAGTCTGCTGCTCAGTCTGGATGCGTTGCTCCTGCGTCGCCGTCTCAATGCGCTGATTCTTGATGGCATCAGGCGGATTGGCTCGGCCTACGGTCATGGTAACAAGCTGGATCGGCAATCCCTTTTCCTTGATGAATGCCTTCAAAGCGTCTCGGATCTCCGCATCGATAGCATCCAAGGCTGTCGTACTGATCGCCGTTTCATTCATGCCGCGCTTGCGCACAGCCTGTCTAACCATCGTCTTGAACTGCTCTTCCAGATTGTTCTGATACCAGTTCGGTCCGAAATTCTTGATCAACGCCACCGAATCCGTGACTTGTAACACCACGATGGCATGAAAACTGATCGGTACGCCATCTGAGGTCATCGTGTCGTGCATCTCGGTATCGAACTTCTGAGGCTGCATGAACACATCCACACCTTCAGTCGTGATAGCTGCGAACGTTCGTCCCGGCTTTACCGGATCAGCATCGACTCCGCCGTGGCCAAAAATCCATGGCTTTTCGATCAAAACGATTTCATGCCCCGCATCAGGCGAATACACACTGCAGCCTACCAGCCCCAACGGGATCAACAGTATTAGATATTTCATTGATCTACCCTTTCAAATCAAACTTCAAGTGGCTGAGGGACCGATGGTCTGTGCGAAGCGCCGTACCTGACAGAGGACGCCGTCCCGACTGCTGGCGTAGACGTGTTCAGGGAAGGCGCGCGGCAAGCGCTTCTCGACGCACTCGAGCGCCGCAGACGCTGACTCGACGAACGACTGCATGCGATTCCAGAGGCCGGGAACTGCGGTCCGTTGGGCAAGCTCCTGCCAGTGGCGGCCCGCGATCTCGCTCAGGCGGTAATAGGCTCGGCGGCCGCGCAGCGACATTGCAAGCTTTGCTTGTTCCAGGGCGAGCTGATTTTTTCCGTGGCCGATGATCGGCCAGGCGGATAACACGTCGTAGAGCGGCGTCAGGCCGTAGGTGCCGCCGCTGCGGTGATGGAGCGAGAAATTCTTGCCGTGTCCGTCGGTTGCGGCGAGGAGCCAGAATGCCAGTTGCGCGAGCAGGAAGTTCGTCTGGTCCCTCACGGGATGCTCGCTGTTGGCGAGGAGCCCTAGCGCCTCCGCGATCGAGGGTCCGCCGTCCGCCTCGTAGCGCAGAATATGCGGTAGCCCCATAGCCTGGCACAGGTCTTCCTGCGGCAGGCGTGCGATCCAGGCGCCCTTTCGCGGTTTGAAGCGCTTTTTCTGGACCTCGGCCGTGCCCACGCCGATCCAGCGGCGATCGAAGCGTGTCACCACCAGAGCGCGCTGCTCGCCGAAGCGCGCGATGGCCGCATCCGCGACCGGCAGGTCGAGCTCGCGTAACACTTGCGCGCACAGCCATTCGTTCTCGACCGAATCGGAGAAATCACCGCGGAAGCCGCCGATGATGCCGAGCGGGAGCTTCAGGATGTGGGTAGTTGGCGTGGCGTGGCGCGGTCGAAACCATTGTCCCGCCATGTGAAGCAGGGCCGTCTTTTCCTGGGCACCGGCGAGCGATATACGAAAGTCATCCTGCGCCTCGTGAGTCAGCGGCGTGGCAACGGTCACCTCGCGCAGCGTTCGCTCGACCTCCTCCTCGGTAAGCGGCGCGGCATCGACGCGGTCCCAGCCGAGGGGCTCATCGTTCGGTGGCAGGAGCTGCACCGCGCCGACGCAGTCGCGTCCAATCGCTGTGAGCAGATCAAACGCATCGGAGGAGCGCGTCTTGAAGCGCGTACGGATGCGGCTGCGCAGCTCGGCGCTGTCCGGCAACAGGTTGTCGAAGTAATACTCAACCGCAGGGCCCCTCACCTCGCGGTCCGCGGTCACCGGCAATGACAGGGAAAGCGCCCGCCCGTGGGGAGAGTTGGCCCACGATTTCTCGTAGCGAAAGAAGGGCGTACGAGCACCCCGCAGGGTGCCCCACTCCCCTACTCGCTCGCCGTTCATCCAGACGATCAGTGAGGCCACGGAAACTCACCAGTCCGTGGGGTTGGCGCGACCCGAGGATTGCGGCTTGTCGCTCGAGTCCAGCAAAACGCGGACCCTTAGTACGGCGAGCAGCTGCAGCAGTTGTCCCACGCTCACGCGCTTGGGGTCACGCTCGATCTTGGCGATGCGGGTCTGGTCGAGGCCGGTAAGCGCACCCAACGCAGCCTGGGTAAGTCCGCGCGCCTTGCGGAATGAGCGCAGGTGGTTGGATAACTGGGCGTGGGTTTGCAGCCATAACGGTTTCATGGCACCCACTATATGCCTTTAAAGGCATAAGTGCACTACATGCCTCGTAAGGCATATATTGTTTATATGCCACATGAGGCATGAATGAGGGTTTGGATGGTGGAGCGGAAGGGGATCGAACCCTCGACCTTCGCATTGCGAACGCGACGCTCTCCCAGCTGAGCTACCGCCCCACGCAAGGCGCGCGATTCTAGCATGATGCGGCTATCATCGACCTCGGGAGCCGCAGGGGTTCGCGGACCGGAGACCAGGCATGCTGGCCATGGGCGGGCGAGCACCGGAGTTCACGCTGCCGGATCAGGACGAGCAGAATGTGTCCCTGAGCACGCTGCTGCGCCACGGCCCGCTGATCCTGTATTTCTATCCTGCGGACTTCACCCCCGGGTGCACGCGCGAGGCCTGCTCGATCCGTGACCTGACCGCCGAGATCCAGCAGGCGGGTCTCGACGTCGCCGGCGTGAGTCCTCAGGCCCCGGCGAGCCATCGTGCGTTCCGCAAAAAGCACAAGCTGCAGTTCACCCTCCTTTCCGACGTCGACAAGTTCGTCATCCGTATGTACGACGTGCAGGGGCCGCTGGGGTTCGGCGTGCGTCGCGCCACCTACCTCATCGACCAGGCGAGGATTTCGTCCGCCGGGCCGTGGCGCTGAGTACCGGTAGCGCGCGCCGCGCGCACACCAGCTGAAGCGCTCACCCGTCACAGTCTGATTCGCACCAGGCGGGCACGCCCGACACTCGGGATGCTGACCACATATACGATGTCAGACTCACCCGGCGCAGGGGCGACGATGTCCACGCCGTTCAGTTCATGGATCATCTGCGGCACCGTGGCCCCGCTGCCGATGACCAGTACCGTGCCGCCCGCATGCTCGCGCAACACACGGGCAGCCGCGGTGCGTGCGTCGCGGGCGCTGAACACCCGCGGCGCGCGGTGCAGGCGCTGCGCCAGCGGCGCCGCGGTCTGCTGGGCGCGCCGGTCATCGCTCACATAAATCGCGTCAAGCCCACCGCTGCCACCCGAGTCGCCGAACATCTGCGCCAGGTGCTGCGCGCGCTGCTCGCCCTCGGGCGAGAGGGGAGGATCGTCAATGGTTCCGGGTTCCTTCTCCACCGGGCGCACGAGCAATACCACGGTGGTGGTTGCACTGCGATAAAACGTCACCGCAACGCCGCCGGTTACCACGACGGCCAGCAGGGTCAGCCACACCGGCGCCAGGAACGGGCGGCGGTGGCGCGTTATGGCAGGCGGGTCCATGCCGCAATCATATAGCGCCCGCGCATTTTGCAGCGGGTGTCTGTAATGTGCGCGTGGGGAGGGGGCGATGCCAGCCGGCGGTCATACGACGGTCATCCAGCGTATCCTCGAGCGACGCGCGGCGCGGGCGACCGTCGAGGAGACCACGGCGACCATCGCGGTCATGCTGCGGGTCCTGCCGCCGCCGCGTGCGCTGCTCGTCTGCCAGGATGCAGTGGTGCGCGAACAGCTGGAGCGCCGCATCACGGCCGACATGCTCGACTACGAATCGCTCGCCGACGAGCACGAGGCTCTGCGCCGTTTTGACGGCGAGTTCTTTCCGGTCGTGGTGACGGACTCTCTGGAGTTGGTGCGCCAACTGCGGGCGCGGTCCGCGGTGCGCGCGCCGTTCGTCGTCTACGTGGCGGAGCTGGATGATGCCGCCGAGCGCGAGGCTGGACTCGCCGCCGGCGCGGACGACTGCCTGGCACGGCGGGCGTCCGAGCGCGAGCTGGACGCGCGTCTCGGCGCCGCGCGACGCATCGCGGAGCTCGAGAGCGTGCTGCGGGTCACCCTGGCGGAGAACCGCAAGCTGTCGGCCACCGATGATCTGACCCGCGTCAACAGCCGGCGCTTCTTCAGCAAGCACTTTCCACGCGAGGTGGAACGCGCAGCGCGCTACGGGCGCGCCCTGTCACTCGTGCTATGCGACATCGATCTGTTCAAGAGCGTCAACGACACGCACGGCCACGCCTGTGGCGATCAGGTCCTGCGGCAGTTCGGCGCGCGCCTGCAGCGCAGCCTGCGGCACGGCGTCGACTGGGTGGCGCGCATCGGCGGCGAGGAATTCGCCATCGTGTTGCCCGAGACCGGCTATCAGACGGCGCTCGACGTCGCCCGCAAGGTGCGGGCCGCGATCGCGCAGCCCCCGTTCACGGCGGAAGGCAAGAGCGTCGAAGTGACTGCCAGTTTCGGGCTGTGCGGACTCGACCGCGTGCCCATCGGCGAGCGCCGCCTCGCGCAGCGCGTCCTGAAGATCGCCGACGCGGCGCTCTACCGCAGCAAAAACGCCGGCCGCAACCGCGTCACCGCCACCATACTGAACGCCGCCGCCGACTGAAACGCGTCGGCGCAGCCTTGCACTGACCACGCTGGCTGGCGAAAACCCGTTCATCATGACGCAACCCCTTGCTGGGGCTGAGCGTTTACGCACGCGCGCCGCGTCTGTCCACATGGTTATGCACAAATTCTGTGGATAACTCCCCACGGTGGCAAGCGCCTCGCGCTTGTGTGAGACTGCGCGCCTTTCGCGTCGCGAGCCCACCGATGAAGAAGACAGGCAGCGAACAGGATACCCCGGCTGAGCCTCTCGAGCGGGCGCGGCTGCAGGCGGAGGTCGCCAAGCAGCGCGTGCGCATCGCGAAGGAAGAGCTGAAGCGCGCACGCAAGCGCCTGAAAGAGGCCAAGCGCGAAGCCAGGCGCGCCCGCAAGCATTCCGCGGCCGCCCGCAAGGTCTGGAAGCGTGCACGCCGTGCCCAGAAGCACGACTCCGGATCCAGGACGGCGAAGAAAGGCGCGCCGCGCGCCAAGCGCAGATCCGCTGCGCAGCCGGCGAAGCCGGACCGCAAGCCGAGGCGTCCCGCTGCCGCGCAGCGCGCGGCGCCGCAGCGCACCGCCCGCACAGCCCGCAGCGCCCGCGCCGCCACCCGCGGTCGCAGTACCCGACGAGCCCTGCCACGCGCGGCCGCGGCACCACGGCCCGCCGTGAGCCGGACTGCGCCGCGCCGCGCCGTCGCGCCGGTCAATCGCACGCGCACTGCGGCGGTGGCATCACCGCCCGCGGCCACCGGTGCGCCGACGGACAAAGGCGCGCCTCTGGCGGTTACCCCCGCTGACCAAGCGGCCTGAAGGCCAGGGATCTGCCTCATGCAGGATCAGCACGTTTCACCTTCCAGTTCGCGGATGCTCGCGGGCTACCTCACCGACATCGAGCAGCTGCTCGATGAGCAGCACCGCGACGCGGCGCTGCGCGAGGCCTTCGATCTGCCGCGCATCGCGGTCGCGCTCACCGACCCGCAGCTGCGCTGTTCCGGCGAACAGATGAAGACCTGGTGCGAGAAATGGATCGGGCCTCCGGGCGCCGGGCGCCAAGCTCCCGCCCTCGACTACGAGCGCGTCGGTCGCACCGTCAGCGAGCGAGTCACGCAGGAAGGCGGTGCCGGTCCTGACTCGGTGCCCACGCGTGCACTGCGCCGCCTGCGGCTGCGCCGTTACCTGCGCACGCCGTCGCGTGGTTTTCCCGCGAGACACGGCGAGAATCTACCTCCCCAGGAGACCGAAGCGGTTGAGATGTGCACGGCGCTCGTGGAAGCCGCGCGCCGCTGGTACGCCCGCAGCGCCTGTCACGACACCACCGTGCAGAGCAATCTCGCGCGGCTCGCCGTTCTGCGCTGACGCCGCACTCGCGTCGGCGACTTCGCTCTCTGAACGAGCATTCAACGCAGTCCCCGATGACAGGCCTATCGGCCGTCGCACTCTATCTATTTGTTTAACTTGATTTTGTCAGACACATGGCGCCTGTCTTGCGTCTCTTCCGGGGTTGATGGAATATAGTCGTGTCGGGGAGACTATAAACATTGAGTGTGCGTTCAATGCCCCACTCAGGCACCATGCGCAGGGTCTCTGCGGGGGAGCGCGGTGCGCGCCCGCCGCTGCGCGTCGGCGTGATCCTCGCCCACCACTTCACCCTGTCGGCGTTTGCGGTGTTCATCGACCACCTGCGGCTCGCGGCCGACGAAGGCGACCGCAGCCGGCCCCTGCACGTGCAGTGGTCGATCATGGCCAGCCGCCCGGAGTCGGTGCCTGCCAGCTGCGGGGTACTGCTCGAGCCCACCAGCGCACTGCTGGCGCCGGAACTGCTCGACTACGTGGTGGTCATCGGCGGGATACTGCACGCCGGGCCGCAGATCGACGAGGCGACCGCGCGCTACCTGCGCGAGGTGAGTGAAACGCAGATGCCCCTGATCGGCATCTGCACGGGCAGCTTCATCCTGTGCCGCGCCGGGCTGATGAAGGGGCGGCGCTCCTGCGTCAGCTGGTATCACTACCAGGATTTCCTCGAAGCCTTTCCGAACCAGGAGGTCATCGCCGACCGTCTGTTCCTGGCCGACGGCCCGCGCATCACCTGCGCCGGCGGTGCCGGAGCTGCGGCGCTGGCAACGTACCTGATCGAGCAGCATCTCGGGCGCGGCGTCGCGCAGAAAGCGAGCCAGGTGCTGCTGTTCGACCGGCCGCGCTCGGGGAGCGATGCCCAACCGCACCCGCCGCTGTCCGAAACCGTATCCGAGCCGCGCGTACGCCGTGCGCTGCTGCTCATGGAGCAGAACCTCGCGCGCCCCATCCTGGTCGCTGCGGTTGCGGCGGAGCTCGGCCTGTCCGCGCGTCAACTCGAGCGCCTGTGCCGCCAGCACGTCGGCATGGGGCCGGCCTCGCTCTACCGCCAGCTGCGCATGCGCTACGCCAACTGGCTTATCGAGAACACCGACCGCTCGGTCACCGACATCGCCAACGAGGCGGGCTTCGCAGACTGCGCACACTTTTCCCGCCAGTTCAAGGACGCCTACGGCCTGTCGCCTTCGACGCGGCGCCTGCAGCCGCAGCGTGCCGTCAACGGCGATGCCGCGCGGGCACGGGTTTTCGAGTAGCCGCAGGGCGCGCTGCGCCCTCAGGTCTCAAGGCCGGCGACGCCGGCGCAGCCGTGGTGCACATCAAATCCAAAGGGATCACGCAATGAACTCTAAGATCTCATATGCGGTAGCGGCCATCCTGGGAGGCTCGTCGTGCGCAGCGTATGCTGCCGAGCCGGCGACCGGCGGTACCGAAGCGGGTACCGGAGCGCTCGAAGAGATCACCGTCACCGCGCAGCGCCGCACGCAGAACATCCAGGACGTGCCGATCTCGATGCAGGCCCTGACCGAGCAGACGCTGCAGCAACTCAACATCTCGACCTTCGACGACTACATCAAGTATCTGCCGAACGTCACGACGGCGAACAACGGGCCGGGCCAGAACGAGGTTTTCATGCGCGGCCTGAGCGCCGGCTCGCAGCCCAGCCAGGGCAGCGCTTCGACGGGCTTGTGGCCGAACGTCGCCATTTACCTCGACAACCAGTCCGGTCAGCTCCCGAATCGCAACCTCGACATCTACGCCGCGGACCTCAATCGCATCGAGGTTCTGGAAGGTCCGCAGGGCACGCTGTTCGGCGCCGGCGCCGAGGCCGGCGTGATCCGCTACATCACGAACGAGCCGAAGCTCGACGTGACCGAGGCGAACGTCAAAGCCGGCTACGGAGTTACCGCTCACGGCGATCCGAATACCGACTTGACGGCGGTGGTGAACCTGCCGCTGATCGCCAACACCATGGCCGTGCGCGCGGTGATCTATAACGACACGCGCGGCGGCTACATCGACAACGTGCCCGCGACGTTCACGCGCAGGAACACCGATATCGGCATCCACTATGCAAACTTTCCGGCGGTCGGCGGGCAATGCCCGGACGGCCAGCCGAACAGTGGCTCTTGCGTCCCGCCCGGCAGCCCCACCATCAATAACTTCAGCGTGGCTGCAAGAGCCATCAACCCGGTGACCTATCAGGGAATACGCGCCGAGGTACTGTACAAGTTCAACGATGACTGGGACGCGCTGATCACGCAGTCATACCAGAGCATGGACTCGCGCGGCGTGTTCTACCAGCAGCCCAATGCCTCGGATGGCGCGGCTCTGTCCGCGCTCGAAGTCACGCTGTTCAACAGCACCCACGACAAGGACAAGTTCGAGAGCACTGCCTGGACGGTGAATGGCAAGTTCGGCAGTTTGAAGGCTGTCTACACCGGCGGCTACCTCGTGCGCAACGTCGAGCAGGTCGGCGACTACACCAATTACGCGCGCGGCGTCTATGCCGATTACTACCAGTGCTTCGGTCCGGGAACGGGCTACGACAACAGCCTCACCTCAACCTGCTTCTCGCCGAGCGCCACCTGGCACTCGGTCGAACGCAACACGCACCAGCAGCATGAATTGCGCCTGAGCACGCCGGACGAGTGGCGTTTCCGCGCGATCGCCGGCGCGTTTTGGGAAGACAATGAGCTGTTAGACCAGACCGGCTGGGGTTACAAGAACGTTCCTTCGTGTACTTCGAACGCCCCGCCGGGAACGCCGGGTAATGGCAATACCGGCTGCTTCGCGGACGTGGGCACGTTCCCCGGGACGACCGTCGTGAACCCCGGTGTTCATCCCGCCCCCACCTCCTTCTATCAGGACACCGTGCGTGAAACCAAACAGACCGCTTTCTTCGCATCCCTCGACTATGACCTGATTCCGCGTGTGTTGACGGTAACGGCCGGCACGCGTCATTTCCGCTTCGACAACTCCTCGGCGGGCAGCGTGCTCGCCAGTTTCGGCTGCTTCGAGGGCGGCGTGCCAGCCGGTGGCTGCCACAATCCACTTTACTCTTACGACCTCAACACAGCGAATCTCACCGACACCGAGTCCGGCTTCAAGAGCCGTGCGAACCTCACCTGGCATGTCACACCGGACACCATGGTGTACTACACGTTCTCGCAGGGCTTTCGCCCGGGCGGCTTCAATCAGAACGGCGGCTCTCACCATGCCTTCACCCCGGGCCTGGTACCGCAGTTCATCATTCCCAAGTCCTACTCGTCGGACAAGCTGACGAACAATGAAATCGGCTGGAAGACGGAATTCCTCGACCATCGCCTGCAATGGAACGGGGCCGTCTATCGGGAGACCTGGGACGACGTCCAGGTCGCCTTCTTCGATCCGGGTGTGGTCGGCAACATTTTCTTCAACACCAACGGCCAGAACTTCCTCATCAAGGGTCTCGAGACCTCACTGCTGGCCCGGGTCGTGACAGGGCTGACGCTGCAAGGTGCGGCGTCCTGGAACCAGAGCAGGCAGACGAACTCGCCGATCTTGCTTAACAACGTTCCAAACAGCCCGAACTTCGGCCAGCCGATCACGACTGCCTGCAACGCCTTTGGTGCCAATTGCGCGCCGGTCGTCAACCCGTTCGGTCCGATCGACGCCCCGAGCGCCGATGCGCCGCCGATTCAGTTCAGCCTGCGCGCCCGCTATGACTGGTCGATCGCCGGCGGATACACCCCTTTCATTCAAGTCGCGGCAACCCACAACGGCCATTCATTCACGCAGGCGGGTTCGAATCCTACGTTCGCGCAAGCCGGAGCCGTCTCTACCGGCAGGTTGCGGTTCGAGAATCCCGCTTACACGACCTACGACGCATCAATTGGCGTAGCGAAGGATGCCTGGTACGTGAACGTGTACGGTGAGAACATCAGCAATTCGAACGCCAGCGTCTTCGTCAGCACCGATCAATTCATCATCGCGCAGACGCCGCTTCGGCCGCGGGTTATCGGCGCCTCGGTCGGCTACAAGTTTTGAGCCATCCCTCGGCGGTGGAACTTGAGGTTCGGCGGATACACGAACTCGTAAACGAGCGACGGTTCGCGGAAGGCTTAAGGGCCGCTGACGCCCTGCTGGTCACGGTGCCTGAGAATCGCGATGTCTTGTATCTGCGCGCGCATGCACAACGTCTGCTCGGCGACATCACCGCGGCGCTCGCCACGCTCGCCGGACTTGAACAGCTGCACTCTCGCTTCAGTCGCCTGTACCAGGAACGCGGCCATTGCTATGTCGCGCTGAAGCAAGCGCCCGAGGCGATCGACGCCTTCCTGCGCGCGGTGCATATCAATCACGCCCTGCCGGTCAGCTGGAGCATGCTGGAGGGCTTATACCGGATGACCGGGCAGGCTGTGAACGCCGCGCAGGCGGCCGCGCATGTCGCGACGCTGAAGAAACTGCCTGCGGAGATCGTTACGGCGACGGCGCTGTTCGCGGACGGCGAACTGGCGGAGGCGGAACAGCTCACTCGCGCCTTCCTGATCAAGCATGGCCATCACCTCGAGGCCATGCGTCTACTCGCGCGCATCGGCCTCGAGCGGGACATACTCGACGATGCGCAACTGTTGCTGGAGGCGGTGCTCGATCTGGCGCCTGATTATCACGCGGCTCGGTTTGATTATGCCCAGGTCCTCATCAAGCGCCACATGTACCCACAGGCGCACGAGCAAGCCGAGAAGCTGCTTGCCGTGGATCGTGCCAATCGCAACTACCGCACGCTCCATGCGATGACCAGCGTGGGTCTTGGCCTGCACGAACGCGCCATCGAGCTGTACCGGGAGCTGTTGGCCGGCGCCACGCAGCCGGCGGACCTGCATCTGTCGATCGCTCACTCGCTCAAGACGCTCGGGCGTCGCGAGGAAGCCATCGCCGCGTACCGCGCCGCGGCGGCCGCGCGCACCGGCTATGGCGACGCCTGGTGGAGTCTCGCGAATCTCAAGACCTACCGATTCGCAGACGGGGAGCTGGAGCGGATGCGGGCTGCGGAATCGGCGGCGGCGACGTCCGTGGTTGATCGATACCACCTGTGCTTTGCCCTCGGTAAAGCGCTCGAGGACCGGCAGCAGTACGAGAAATCCTTTGAGTACTACGCCCGCGGCAACGCCCTCAAGCGCTCCGAAAGCCGCTATCGACCGCAGGTCTTCGAACTCAACACCTGCCTGCAGATCGAAGTCTGTACCGCGGAGCTGTTCGCCCGTAATAAGGATGGCGGCGCGCACGCCGCTGATCCGATATTCATCGTGGGTCTGCCGCGCTCCGGCTCGACACTGATCGAGCAGATCCTGGCGTCACACTCCGTGGTCGAAGGCACCCAGGAGCTCGCCGATCTCCCGCGCATCGTCGTGGACCTGCAGGGCCGTGACTGGAGCTTCGACAACCCGCGCTATCCGGCGGTGCTGGCGCAGATGAGTGCCGAGGATTTTCACCGCCTCGCCGAGAAGTACTTGAGCGATACGCGTGTCTACCGCACCGGCAAGGCGCGCTTCATCGACAAGATGCCGAACAACTTCCGGCACGTCGGACTCATCCATCTGATGTTGCCCAACGCGAAGATCATCGACGCACGGCGCGAGCCGATGGCCTGTTGTTTCGGTAACCTCAAGCAGCTGTTCGCGCAGGGCCAGGAATTTACCTACAGCATCGAAGACATCGCGCGCTACTACCGCACCTACCTGGAGCTCATGCGCCACTGGGATGCCGTCCTGCCTGGGCGCGTGCTGCGCATGCAGCACGAGGACGTGGTGGATGACCTGGAAGGCAACGTTCGTCGCTTACTCGACTATTGCGGGCTCGAGTTCGAGCCCGCCTGCATGGAGTTCCACAAAACCGAACGCAGCGTGCGTACCGCGAGTTCGGAGCAGGTCCGCCAGCCGATCTATCGCGAGGGTCTGGACCAATGGCGTCACTACGAACGGTGGCTGGGGAGCCTGCGCGAGGCCCTCGGCGATGCCCTCACGCGCTACCGAGACTCGGGAGGCGGCCTTCGCTCCGCGCCTGGTGGCCGAGGGTGAGAGCGCTGAAGAAGATCGTCAGCAGGCAGCAGGCCACCATGGTCGTGAACACGCCGCCCCAGCCCCAGCGGTCGGCGATCCAGCCGACGCCGGTCCCGGAGATGGCCGAGCCGAACACGTAGCCGAAGAAACCGGTGAAGCCCGCCGCGGTGCCGGCGGCTTTCTTCGGCACCAGATCCAGCGAGTGCAGGCCGATGATCATGATCGGACCGTAGATGAGGAAGCCGATCGCAACCAGCGCGGCATAATCGATCCATAGCGGACCCTTGCCGTTGAGCCAGTAGACCAGGACCGCGACGAGTGTCAGGGCCATGAATAACATGGTGGCCGGTGCACGCTTGCCCTGGAACCACTTGTCCGAGATCCAGCCGCACGCGATCGTCCCGGGAATCGCCGCCCACTCGTACAGCGACCAGCCGATGCTCGACTGTTGGAACGAGAAGCCCTTGGCGGTCTCGAGGTACGTCGGGATCCAGTTCACCACGCCGTAGCGCACGAAGTAGCAGAACGCATTGGCCACCGCGATCGCCCACAGGTAGCGATTCGGCAGAACGTAGCCAAGGAAGATCTCGCGGAACCCGAGGGTACGCTCGTGCGCGTCGCTGTAGCCGGGCGGGTAGTCGTTCCTGAACTGCTCCACCGGCGGCAAACCTCGCGACTGCGGCGTGTCCTGCAGCAGGAAGTACACGCCCACCGCCACCGCCGCGGCGATCAGGGCATTGAAGTAGAACTTCGCCCGCCAGTCGTGTAACAACACGACACCGGCCAGGGCGAGGTTCGCAACCAACGCTCCGCCGACGTTGTGCGCGGTATTCCATACGGAAACGATGCGCCCGCGCTCCCGGGTGCTGAACCAGTGCACCATGGTCTTGCCGCACGGCGGCCAGCCCATGCCCTGAACCCAGCCGTTCACCACCTGGATCGCGACGATCGCGCCGAGCGACGTGTAGGCCGCCTCGGTGAGGCCGAACGCGGCCATGATCGCGCTCGACAGCAGCAGGCCGAGGGGCATGAAGTAGCGCGGGTTGCTGCGGTCCGAGACCGACCCCATCAGGAACTTCGACAGGCCGTAGGCGATCGACAGCCCGGTGAGCGCACTGCCGAGCGCCGCCTTGTTGTACTGCGGGTGCTCGCGGAGGATGTCGGGAATGGCGAGGGCGAGGTTGTTGCGGACCAGGTAGTAGCCCGCGTAGCCGATGAAGATCCCGGCGAATACCCGCCGGCGCAGCCGCCGATAGGTCGGGTCCACCTCATCGACAGGCAAGGGAGCGGCAAAGGCCGCAGGCCTCAGCCACCCGATCATCGCTGGGCACTCTGCCAGCGCGCAGCGCCGTAGTACGGAACCGGCGCCCTGGGCAGGAGCGCTGCGCCGCGGATGTGATCGGCCGCCTTCTCCGCCAGCATGATGGTGGGCGCGTTGAGGTTGCCGGTGGTGATGGAGGGCATGATGGAGGAGTCGACCACCCGTAGCGCCTCGACGCCGATGACGCGGGTGTGCGGATCGACCACCGCTTGCGGGTCGGTGACGCCACCCATCCGGCAGGTGCAGGAGGGGTGGAAGGCGCTCTCGGCCTTCTCGCGGATGAAGGCGTCGATCTGCTCATCGGTCTCGACGCCCGCTCCCGGCTGGATCTCGCGGCCGCGGTAGCGGTCGAACGCCGGCTGCGCGAAGATCTCGCGCGTGAGGCGCACGCACGCGCGCATCTCCTCCCAGTCCTCGGATCGGGACATGTAGTTGAAGCAGATCCGCGGCTTGTCGAGCGCCTCGGCGGACCGCAAGCGCACCCACCCCTGGCTTTGCGAGCGCATCGGCCCCACGTGCGCCTGAAAGCCGTGCTCGCGCGCCAGCGATGAACCGTCGTAGTTCACCGCCAGCGGCAGAAAATGAAACTGGATGTCCGGGTAGCGCACCCCGGCGCGGCTGCGGATGAAGCCGCCGGTCTCGAAGTGATTGCTGGCGCCGAGGCCGTCGCTGCTGAGGAGCCAGCGCGCGCCGATGAGCGCGCGGCGCACCAGCGATAACTGCGAATAAAGGGTGATGGGCTCGCGGCAGGCGACCTGGAAGTAGAACTCAAGATGATCCTGCAGGTTCTCGCCCACACCCGGCAGCTCGCGCACCACCCCGATGCCGTGGGCGGCGAGCTCGTGTTGCGGGCCGATGCCCGACAGCAACAGCAACTGGGGCGAGTTGATCGGACCGGCGCACAGGATGACCTCGCGCCGTGCCCGCACTTCGTGAAAGACACCGCCGCGCCGATAACGAACTCCGACCGCCCGTCGTCCCTCGAACAGTACGCGCGTGGCAAGCGCGTGCGTGCGCACCGTCAGATTGCCCCGGCGCATCGCTGGTCGCAGGTAGGCATTCGCAGCGCTGCAGCGCCGGCCACCCCCCACGGTCATGTCCATCTGACCGAATCCTTCCTGCTGAAAGCCATTCATGTCGGGGGTCAGTGCGTAGCCGGCCTGCCGCCCCGCCTCCAGCCAGGCCGCGTGCAGCGGATTGGTGAGGAGCCCGCGGCGTGTCTCGAGCGGACCGTCGGCGCCGCGGTAGTCATCGCCCCCCCCGGCGCGCCGCTCCGCGCGCTTGAAGTACGGCAACACGTCGTGGTAGCTCCAGCCGGTGGCGCCTTCAGCCTCCCAGCGCTCGAAGTCGAGCGGGTTGCCGCGCACGTACACGAGCCCGTTGATCGAGGAGGAACCGCCGAGCACCTTGCCGCGCGGGGTGTGCAGCCGGCGGCCATTGAGGTGCGGCTCCGGTTCGGTGTAGTAGCGCCAGTCGTAGCGCGCCATGTTCATGGGGATCGAAAACGCGCTGGGCATCTGGATCCACGGCGAGCGATCCGAGCCGCCGTACTCGAGCACCAGTACGCTGTGCTCGCCGTCCTCGGTGAGACGATCCGCCAGCACGCAGCCCGCGGAGCCGGCGCCGACGATCAGGTAGTCGACAGTCTCCACGGCCCTAGTAGGGCGCGTCGACGTCGCCCATGGCGACATACACGCTCTTCAGCTGCGTGTAATGCTCGATGGCGGCGCGGCCATTCTCGCGCCCGAGACCCGACATCTTGACGCCGGCGAACGGCAACTCGACCGGGGTGATGTTGTAGTGATTGATCCAGCAGGTGCCGGCCTGCAGCTGCGCGATCACGCGGTGTGCGCGTGTCAGATCGTTGGTGAACACGCCGGCGGCCAGGCCGAACTCGGTGGCGTTGGCCCGCGCGATCACCTCGTCCTCGTCTGCGAACTCCAGCACCGACATCACCGGGCCGAAGATCTCCTGGCGCACGATGTCCATGTCGTCATGACAGTCGTCGAATACGGTGGGCGCGACGAAGTAGCCATTCGCCAGATCCCCGGTCGTCACCCGCACGCCGCCCGTGAGCAGCCGCGCGCCCTGCGCCCGGCCGCGGGCGATGAACCCCAGCACCTTCTCCATGTGCTCCGCGGAAATGAGCGCTCCCACCTGGGTAGCCGGATCCATCGGATCTCCGACACGCATCGCGGCGGCGCGCGTCCGCAGGCGCTCCACGAACGCGGCGCGCACGCTGTGGTGCACGAACACGCGCGTGCCGTTCGAACATACCTCCCCGGCCGAGTAGAAATTTCCGAGCAGCGCGCCCGCCACGGCGTTATCCAGTTTCGCATCGTCAAATACGATGAGCGGCGACTTGCCGCCGAGCTCGAGGGTCACCTGCTTCAGAGACGCGGCGGCATCGGCCATGACGGCCTTGCCGGTACCGACCTCGCCGGTGAGCGAGATCTTGCGGATGTCGGGATGACG
>VBNP01000249.1 GCA_005877965.1 Gammaproteobacteria bacterium
CTGAACAACCAGCTGTGCATCGTCGGCGGCAACGAGGAGGGTATCGTGCGTAAGAACGACACCTGGTGCTCGGCGGACGGGGCGAACTGGAGTCTCGCTTACAGTTATCCCGTCCAGTTTCCGTAGAGCGACGAGAGCAACTTGAATACGCAGCCCCTCTCGCGATGCGCTCACGGCCACCTTCCCTGATAGCCGGGTATGCCTGGAGTTGGAGCGGGCGATGGGAATCGAACCCACGTTAGCAGCTTGGGAAGCTGCAGTACTACCATTGTACGACACCCGCAACCGCGCCCGATTCTACCTCAGAACGGATAGTCGATACCGCTGAACACCGCGGCCTTGCCGTGGCCGAAACCGATATCCACGTAGCCGACGACGAAGGGACTCGCCACGCCGCGTACGCCCAGCCCCGGGGTGGCGTGCAATTTCGAGAAGGGGCTGGCGCCGAGACCGGCAAACACCTTGCCGGCGTCGACGAACGGGGCCACCTCCAGGCTCACGCGGGTGCCGAAGGCGTCAAAGCTCGCGACGCGGGTGCGCAGCTCCGCACCGCTCGCGAACATATTGCGGTCGATATAGCGATCGGAGCCGTAGCCGCGCAGCGGCTCGCGCTCGGCGGTCACACTGCGGTCACCGCCGAGGCTCGAGAGTGCCCAGAACGGCGCGTTGCCCGCCGACGGCATGTAGCGCACCGCCGCGTGCCAGGCCAGCGTGACGTCCGGGCCGAACGCCCGGTAGTAGCGCGCTTCAGCGCCGAAGAAGCTGTAGGAGACCGAGCTGCCCGCGGCGCGGCTGACGACGCCGTCGTAAATGATGTAGCGCGCCCCGCTGCGCGGGATGATCAGCGAATCACGGGTGTCGTAGATGAGCATTGCGGTGTGCTGCAGCTCGTGCTCACTGCCGATGCCCTTGAGTCCCGGGAACAGCGTGCCGATCGAGGGCAGGCCGCGCAGCTCCTCCGGCAACACCTCGACATAGCGCGGGCGCACACGGTAGGCGAGCTGCAGCGCCGGGGTGAAGTTGCGCCCGATCGATGCGGCCACCAGCGCCTGATTGTCGACATAGGAGGTCTCGTCCGCTCGCAGCGACTGGTTGCCGAAACCGAAGAAGCGCGGCGTGCCGCTGCGGTCGTAGATGGCCTCGATCGACCATGAAACCGCGCCGGTGCGCGTCTGGCCCGTGAGGTAGCGGCCGTCGAACTCGCGCTCGACGCGCTGCGTGAGTCCTCCCTCCACCGACCACTGCGTGTCCGCGGACGGGTAGCAGAGCACCCGCATGTGGGCGCCCCAGCCGAAATACTGGCTGTGGATGATGTCGGGAGCCGTGATGCGCTCGATCTCATTGCGGCTGTTGGTGCGCAGCCAGGTTGGAATCACGCCCAGCGTCAGTCCGCTGTGCGGCTCGGTGTCGATCGCCGGGATCGGGATGAAGGGCGCAGTCGCGGGATTGAGCCAGCGCGCCAGGCCGGAAGGCGGGGGCGCGGGCGGCGCCGTTGCCGGCACCGGTGCGGGCACTTGCGCGCGCGCGGCGTATGCGGCAGCCAGCAGCGCGAGTGCGCAGGCCGCGGTCGTTGCAGTCGTTGACGACATCGAACTGGATCTTACCGGCACCGTGAGACTCGGCGGCACACTTGGCCCGAATTGCGGCGCAGTGTATAACGCGACTCACTCACAGGACCGGGGGAGGTTGCGATGCAATCGGCTGTCCTGCACCCTCATCTGCTGATCTGGCGCGACCCGCCCGTCTGGCCCTTCGTGTGGCGTGGCCTGTTGCCACTCGCCGCTCTGGCGTTGGCGGTCTCGTTCGCCTTGGGTCCGGTGGCGCGCAACTGGATTGAAGGCGACGTGCAGCGCGAGACGCGCGATCAGCTCAATGCCGCGGGCTTCGGCTGGGTGGGTCTCTCGGTCTCCGGGCAGAGCGTCACGCTCTCGGGCGAGGAGCCCGCCCCCGGCGCGGGCGAGCGCGCGATCGGCTTGGCGAAGACGGCTCGTTGTGCCACCTGGATCGGGCGCCGCAGCTGCGCGGTGAGCGTCGCGGGGCGGTTCACGGCGCCCGCGCCTCCCGGCAGCGCCGCCGCGGCGCCGGCACCGACGGCTGCGCAGGCCTGCGAGCGCTCGCTCGCGGGTGTGCTGGCGGGCGAGCAGATCGAGTTTGCCAGCGGCAGTGCCGCGATCGACGCACGCAGCGGTGCGCTTCTGGATCGACTCGCGAAGGAAGCCCGCAGCTGTCCGGGGACGCTACGCATCGAAGGCCATACCGATCCGGTCGGGCGGTCGGCGTTCAATCGCAGCCTGAGTCAGGCGCGCGCCGCGGCCGTGCGTGATGCGCTCATCGCCCGCGGCGTGCCGGCCGAGCGGCTGCAGGCGCGGGGATTTGCGGCGCGCCGGCCGATCGCCGACAACACCACCGAGAGCGGTCGCGCGCGCAACCGCCGCATTGAATTTCACGCTGTCTCTGCCAACTGACTTTCCCGGGGGAGGGGCAATATGGGCTTTCTGTTGGCGAAAATCCTGTTCCTGCTGGTGCTGGCCGCCGCCTGCGGTGCCTTGTTCACCTACTGGTGGTTCCGCCGTCACTACGAGGACGTGACGCTCGAGTACGCGCGCTCGCGCGATGAATGGGCGAGCTGGCGCCGCGGCTTCGAAGCGCGCCTGGCGGCGCGTCCGGATGTCGATCTGCAGCCGTTGCGCGAACAGCTGGCGGCAGTGGAGGAGGCGGTGCGCAGCATCGACGTGCCCATACCCGAGCGCGTCGATCTGGCCTCACTCCATTCGCGCCTCGATGACATCGAGCGCCGCATCGGCGACATCCGCCCGCCCGAGCCCGCGGATCTGAAGCCGACGGAACAGCGGCTGACCGCGATCGAGCATGCGCTGTTCCCCGTGCAGACCCGCCTGGATGAGCTCGAGAGCGCCGTGCTCGCGTTTCAGGTGCCGCCGCCCCAGGCGGTGGACCTCAGTCCCGTGCTTGAGCGGCTCGGCACGCTGCAATCGCGTCTGGAGAATCCGCCGGCTCCGAAGGCTGCGGTTCGCGAGGGCAGCCGCAATCTCCTGACGCACCCCGGGCACGGCAAGCCGGACGATCTGACGCAGATCAAGGGTGTCCCCAAGGTGCTGGAGCGCAAGCTCCATCGGGTGGGCGTGTTCTACTTCTGGCAGATCGCCGAATGGTCCCACGAGGACGTCAAGTACGTCGACAGGAAGCTCGCGGCCTACCGGGGCCGCATCGAGCGCGATGCGTGGGTGAGCCAGGCGAATGACCTGGCGGCAACCCCGAGCGCGGCGCACCGGCCCACCGAGCACTGATCCTCAAGCCGGGCGCGCGCGTCGCCGCTCGGCTTGAGGCCCGCGGGCGCCCCGAGCGCCGGCGGGCGCCCTTTATAATGAGGGCATTGCACGGAAGGACTCCCTCTCATGAGCTCACCGGCCGAGCGTCCCATCGAGCGCGCCGTCTGCGTGTACTGCGCCTCCAGCCGCCTCGCCCACCCTGACTATCGGGCCGCAGCCCGGCGCCTGGGTGAGGTGCTCGCCGCACAGGGAGTTGGGATTGTGTACGGGGGCGGCGCGGTCGGCTCCATGGGCGCGCTCGCCGACGGCGCGCTCAGCCACGGCGGACGGGTGACCGGCATCCTGCCGCGCTTCATGGCCGAGCTCGAGTGGGGGCACAAGGGACTGACGGACCTGCAGCTGGTCGAGGACCTGCGCACGCGCAAGCACATGATGCTGACCCTCAGCCAGGCGGCGATCGCGCTTCCGGGCGGCTCCGGCACGCTCGAGGAGCTGCTCGAGGCCATCACGCTCAAGCGTCTCGGGCTTTATCTCAATCCCATCGTGCTGGTGAACACGCGCGGATTTTTTACTCCGCTCCTCGAGGTGCTCACGCGCGCCG
Source organism: Gammaproteobacteria bacterium (assembly GCA_005877965.1). GTDB lineage: Bacteria > Pseudomonadota > Gammaproteobacteria > Steroidobacterales > Steroidobacteraceae > 13-2-20CM-66-19. The sequence continues at coordinate 3,889 of VBNP01000249.1, forward strand.
TCGAGGAGCGCTTCATGGACCCGCGGCATCTCATGATGTGGCAGGTCGTGGCCTCACCGGAGGAGGTCCCGGGTGCGCTCGCCAGCGCGCCCGCCTGGACCGCGCAGGCCCGCGACTTTGCCGCGGTGTAGCGCTCGAGCCGCTAGGCCCGGGCGCGACGCGCCGCCGCCAGATCAAACGGCAGCGTGTGCAGCCGCACGCCCGTCGCCGCGCGCACCGCGTTGGCGACCGCCGGCGCGATCGGCGGCGTCCCTGGTTCTCCGACACCCGAAGGCGGATTCGTCGAGGGCACGATGTACACCTCGATCGCGCGTGGCATGTCATTGATCCGCAGCACCTGGTACTGGTGGAAGTTGGTTTGATCGACGTGTCCGTCGGTGAGCGTGATCTTGCCGTACAGCGCCGCCGACAGGCCGTAGCCGATGCCGCTTTGCATCTGCGCCTTGATGATGTCGGGCGTGACCGCGATGCCGCAGTCGACCGCGCACACCACGCGATCGACCGTGATCTTGTCGCCGCTCACCGTAACTTCCGCCACCTGCGCCACCACCGAGCCGAAGGACTCGTGCACGGCGACGCCGCGCCCGCGCCCCTTGTCCTTGGAGAATGGCGAGTCCCATCCGGCCTTCTCGGCCGCCAGCTTGAGCGCACCGACGTGGCGCGGATGTTTGCCGAGCAACGCCAGGCGGAAAGCGATCGGGTCCTGTCCCGCAGCCTGCGCCAGCTCGTCGATCATGACCTCCTTGGAGTACGCCATGTGCGTGTTCTCGACGGACCGCCACCACAGCACCGGCACGCCGACCTTGGGCTGCGACCAGCTGATGTGCGCATCCGCAAGATCGTACTGTTCGGCGGCGTGGCCCCCGACCGCCGTCGGATCGACGCCGTTCTTGATCATCATGGACGCGAACGGCGTGCCGGCGACGATCGACTGACCGACCACGCGCTGGCGGTAGGCGACCTTGCCGTCCTTGCCGATGGCTGCGGTCACGCGGTGATAGTTGAGCGGCCGGTAGCGCCCGCCGGTAATGTCATCCTCGCGCGTCCAGATGAGGCGCACCGGGTATTTTCCGCCCGTCGCCCTGGCGATCGAGGCGACTTCGGAAATGTAGTCCGAGTCGGGGGTCGCCCGCCGTCCGAAAGTGCCGCCGGCGGCGAGCGTGTTGATGCTCACCTGCTCGGGCTTCAGTCCGACCGCCGCCGCGGCATTCGCCTGGTCCACGGTCTGAAACTGGCAGCCGGCCCAGATCTCGCACTTGTCGGGGCCGAGCTGACAGACCGCGGTCAGAGGCTCCATCGTCGCGTGCGCCAGGTAAGGAAACTCGAACTTCCCCTCGACGCGTTTCACCGCATGCGCGAACGCCGCCTCGACGTCGCCCTGCTGCACGACCGGCACCGCGTCCCGGCCGCTGCCCAAGGCGCGGTATTCCTTCATGAGCTCGGCGGTGCCGCGCTTCTCGGCGTCCGACTCGTCCCAGGTCACGCGCAGCGCCTCGCGGCCCTTGCGGGCCGCCCACGTGTCCTTCGCGACGACCGCGACGCCGCGTGGAATCTGCACCACGTCGACGACGCCCGGCACCGCCCGGGCACCGGTGGCATCGAACGAGCTCACCTTGCCGCCGAAGCGCGGCGGGCGCATGACG
>VBNP01000057.1 GCA_005877965.1 Gammaproteobacteria bacterium
GCTGAAGTTATATCTGCGCGCGCACGGCCTGGCCGCCGAGTTCCATGACTATGACTGGCGGCTGCCGGTCGCGCAGCTCGGCGGCGCGCTGGCCGAGCGCCTGCGCACGGCCGGCAGCCGCGTGGCGATCGTGGCGCACAGCATGGGGGGACTGGTCGCCCGCGCGGCGCTCGCACTCGCGGGTACCGGCAACGTCGAGCGCCTGGTACTGCTGGGGACGCCTCATTGCGGCTCGTTCGCCGCCGTGCAGGCCGTGCGCGGCACCTACGCGGTGGTGCGCAAGGTGGCGCGGCTCGCGGACACGGCAACCGCCGAGAGCCTCGCCGCGGAGGTCTTCAGCAGCTTTCCGAGCCTGTATGACCTGCTGCCCGTCGGCGCCGGCGGCGGCGCCACCGATCTGTTCGATGAGCGCGCCTGGCCGGCGTCGGGTCCGCAGCCGCGCGCGCCACTGATGCAGGCCGCGCTCGCCGCACGAGAGCGCCTCGCACCGCCGGATGAGCGGTTCATCAGCATCGTCGGGGTGGATCAGGAAACCGTCACCGCGGTCACGCGGCGCAACGACGACTTCGTCTACACCCTCACGCGCCAGGGCGACGGCACCGTGCCGGCGGCGAGCGCCGTGCTCGCGGGCGTGCGCTGCGCCTACGCACGCGTGGCGCACAGCAATCTGACACGCGATCCCGTCGTGGCGGCGGCGGTGGTGGACATGCTGCGGCGGGGCTCGACGAGGCGCCTGCCCGGCGAGTGGCTCAGCGCCAGCCGCGCCTGCACCCAGGTGAGCGATCGGCAACTGCGCCGCAGCCACGCGCAGAAAGTGGACTGGGCCGCGCTCACCCCCGAGGAGCGGCGCCTGTTCCTGCAGAACCTGAACGAGCCGCCGCACTTGAAGCTGCGCGTGCCTGGCACGGCACGTGCGCGGCGCCGACGCCGTTGACGAACGGAGCTTGAGCTCCATCGCGGCCACGTTCAAGCAGCGGGTGGGGTTGGGCGTGTCCGGGAACGCGATCCCGCGCCGCTTGTTGGCACGTCGCTGCGGCACGACACGTTGTCGGGAACGTCACAGCTTGTTGTGATAAGAGCGCGTCCGGCAACAGGGAGTGCAGCTCATGAAGACTACCTTAGCGGCAGCAGGAGCGCTGGCGGTGTTGGTGGCCTGCGGGGGCGGTTCAACCGGTTCCATGTCTCGGCCCGGCATGCAGTCGGTCGTCACCTCGGGAACGATCACGGCCTTTGGCAGCGTGTTCGTCAATGGAGTGCGCTATGACGTATCCGCCGCCACTCTGAAGAAGAATGACACCACGGTAGCGCAAAGTGGCCTCGCGGTCGGGGAGGTCGCTCTGGTACGCGGGCGCGAGGATGCGCAGAGCGGCGAGGGCGAAGCAGAAAGCGTCGAGGTGGAGGACCGCGTCGTCGGCCCGATTACGATGATTGATGCCGCAGGCAATCAGCTCACCGTGCTCGGTCAGACGATCAGCGTCACCGCCGACACTTCCTTCGGCCCGGGCATCACGCCCGCGGACCTCACCGGCCTGAAGAGCGGTGACAGCATTGAAGTGAGCGGCCTGCCGGGTAGCGGTGGGGTCATCATGGCGACGCGCATCGGACGGGCCGAAAGCGCTGAACCGCTGCAGGTATTCGGTACCGTTGGCTCGGTGGACGCCGCCATGCACACCCTCATGATCAACGCCCTGACGGTCGATTTCTCCGCGGCGAACCTGAGCGGCTTTGCATCCGGCGAACCCGCGGCCGGCGATCTGGTGATCGCGCGCGGCACGGTCTTTGATGCCACCGCCGTGAAGCTGACCGCGACCACGCTGCGAAAGGCGCAAACGGATCGCGACGACCAGGCAGAGGGTGGAATGGTGGAGGAGGAGGGCCTGATCACGCGCTTCGCGTCGGCGACGGATTTTGACGTCGCGGGCGAGAAGGTCACGACCACGGCGTCCACCGTATTCAAGAACGGCACCGCCGCGGATCTGGCGCTCAATGTGCGCGTCGAGGTGCGCGGCACGCTGGATGCGAACAAAGTGCTGGTGGCGGATGTGGTCGAGATCGAGCACATCGCGGTGATCGGTCTGGCGGCGACTGTGTCGGGCGTCGACACGACGATGAATACGCTGACGGTACTCGGCGTGACGATAAGCGTCGATACCAACACCCGCTTTGAGGATGAGAGCGACGCGCAGGTTCACATGTTCAGCCTGACGGATGTCAAGGTCGGCGACACGGTGCTGGTGCGCGGCTACGAGCATCCGGCGGGCAGTGGCATGGTCCTGGCGACCAGGCTGGTGCGGCTACCGCCGTTGCCGATGATGAACGTCGGGGTCCGTGGGCCGTTCACGGCGAGCACCGCAACGCAATTCAAGATACTCGGCATCACCATCGATGCGACGAGTGCCAAGCTGTTCGGAAAGGGAGGCCAGAGCTTAACCGCTGCTGAGTTCTTCACCCAGGCGGTGGGGCAGATCGTGGACGTACGCGGCACTGCCACCGGCAGCACGGTGACGGCCAGCATGGCGATCATCGATCCTCAAGAGGATCGCTAGCACCAGAGGATCGCTGGCGCCAGCTCGATCGACGGACTGAACTCAGCCGGCGCAATCTTCGCGGGTTGCGCCGGCTCTGCTTCGAAGCCGTTACGCGAATGCCTGCGCGATCGCTTCGCGCTGGCGCGCATCCGGCAGCCGCCCGCGGCCACCCGTGAGGTTGTCTTTCAGGTGCGCGAGCTTCCCGGTGGCGGGAATGATGCAGGTGACCGCGGGATGCGCGGCGATGTACTTGAGTGCCAGCTGCCCCCAGCTCGCGGCGTCCAGGTCTCCCGCCCACGCGGGCAGGGGCTTGCCGCGCACCGCCTGGAACAGCGCGCCGTCCTCGAACGGGCGATTGACGAGCACCGCGACGCCGCGCTGCGCCGCGAGCGGCAACAGGCGCTTCTCCGCATCGCGCGTCAGCGGTGAATAGTTGAACTGCACGAAGTCGAGCTTCTCGCGCGCCAGCACGCGCGCCAGCTCGGCGTGCGCGCCGACCGTGTAATGCGTGACACCGATGTAACGGACGCGCCCGGACTCCTTCCACTCACGCAGCGTCTTCAGATGCGTATCGAGATCCAGGAGGTTGTGCACCTGGATGAGATCGAGCCGCGCGCTGTTCAACATCTGCGCCGAGTGCATCATCTGCTCGATCCCGGAGCGCTCGCCGCGCGTCCACACCTTGGTGGCGAGAAACGCGCGCTGGTGCATGTCCGGCATCATGAGCTCACCCAGCACGCGCTCCGCGGTCGAGTACATCGGCGAGGTATCGATCAGGCGCGCGCCGGAGGCGAAGAACCCTTGCAGCACTTCCCTGAGCGGTGCGCGCTCGGCAGCCGACTCGCCGACTTCGAAAGTCCGCGAGGTGCCCAGGCCGATGAGCGCCAGCTCCTCGCCGCTCGAGGGGATCTTGCGCATCAGCGGCGCATCGCTCGGGTTCGCGGCGCCTGCCCGTGAGGACAGGGCGGCGGTCGCCATCAGGTTAACTCCTCCCGCAAGCAGCTCGCGTCGGTTCATGGCGTCCTCCGCCGGCATGGAGCTAAATGAGCGCGGCGTCGGTCTCGACCACGCTCATCCCGCCGCTCTCGACCACGCGCGCGAGCGCCGCCGCGCACGGCAACACCTGCGCGGCGTAAAAGCGCGCGGTGCGGATCTTGGCTGCATAGAACTCGCGGTCGGGGCCATCCGGCTTGGCCGCGGCGATCGCCGCCGACTTCGCCAGCAGCCAGCCGCCGGTCACGTAGCCGCACAGCTTCAGGTACGGCACCGATACGGCCATCCCGGCCTCGGGACGCGAAGCCAGCGTCCTGAGCAGCGCCTGCGTGGCGCTTTTCAGCGCCGCAACCGCCTCCAGCGCCGCCTTGCGGGTGGCATCGACGGACGCATCGGTGGTGGCGATCGCCTGCAGCTCCCGCTCCAGGTCGGCGATCAGTGCGCCCATCGCCGCGCCGCGATCGCGACCGAGCTTGCGGCCGATGAGATCGTTCGACTGGATGCCGGTGGTGCCTTCGTAGATGGTCGTGATGCGCACGTCGCGCAGGTACTGCGCCGCGCCGGTCTCCTCGATGTAGCCCATGCCGCCGTGAACCTGCACACCGATGCCGGCGACCTCGTTGCCGATTTCCGTGCACCAGCCCTTGACGATCGGCGTGAGGAGCTCGCCGCGGCCCTGGGCGGCGCGGCGCACCTTCTCGTCCGCGCTGTAGGTGGCCAGGTCGAACTGCAAGGCGGTATAGAGGGTGAGCGCACGCGAGGCCTCGGTCTGCGATTTCATCACGAGCAGCATGCGCTTCACGTCGGGGTGATTGATGATCGGCGCCGGGCCGGCGCCGGCCGCCACCGGCGGCTTGCCCTGCACGCGGGTGCGCGCCCACTCCAGCGCGCGCTGCAAGGCGCGCTCGCCGACGGCGTAGCCCTCGCTCCCCACCGAGAGGCGCGCGCTGTTCATCATGACGAACATGTACTCGAGGCCGCGGCCGGGTTCGCCCACGAGATCGCCGAGCGCGCCGTATTTCTCGCCAAAGGCGAGCACGCACGTCGGGCTCGCGTGGATGCCGAGCTTGTGCTCGATCGACAGGCAGCGCACGTCGTTGCGCGCACCGAGCGAACCGTCGGCGTTCACCAGCACCTTCGGCACGATGAACAGCGAGATGCCCTTCACCCCGGGCGGCGCGCCTGCGATGCGCCCGAGCACCATGTGCAGGGTGTTGGCGGTGAGATCGTGATCGCCCCAGGTGATGAAGATCTTCTGCCCGAACAGCCGGTAGTGATCGCCCTCCGGCACGGCGCGCGTGCGCACCTGCCCCAGATCCGAGCCCGCCTGCGGCTCGGTGAGCACCATGGTGCCGGTCCACTCGCCGCGGACCATGCGGGGCAGGTACTGCTGCTTCTGCGCTGCCGAGCCGCACAGCTCGAGCGCGTGCACGGCGCCGTGCGTCAGCATCGGACCGAGCTTGAAGGCGAGGCAGGCAGAGCCCCAGAACTCCCCCACCGCGCTCACCAGCACGCGCGGCAGGCGCTGACCGCCGAACTGCGGCGCGGCGCCCAGGCCCGGCCAGCCGCCCGCCACGAATCGCTCGTAGGCCTCGCGAAACCCCGGCGCCGTGACCACGCCGTCCGCGGTCCAGCGCACCCCGTGAATGTCCCCCGGGCGGTTCAGGGGTTCGAGCACGGTCTCGGCAAAGCGCCCCGCCTCCTCGAGCACCGAGCGCGCCAGCTCATCGGAATAGTCGGCGAGCAGTCCGGATGCGCCGAGGCTGCCCGCGCCCAGGAGCTCCTCGAGCACGAAGCGCATTTCACGCACCGGCGCGCGGTACATCGCTGAGTTCTCCGATCGTCAGGAGGCGGCACCGCTAGTGTAGCGGGTCCGCCGGCACGCTATCCGCGGGCGGGCGGGTGTGCGTTTTCCCCGGCATCGTGCGCCCGCGGATGCGCCGGCGCGCGCGCCGGCACGGGCAGCGACAGCGCCGGCACGATATTCGCGGCCAGGAAATCCACGAACTGCTGCGCGCGCGGATCGGACTCGAGCGCCGTGGGGTACAAGGCATACAGGGCCGCCGCCGCCGGCACGGCCCACTCGGACAGCACCGGCTTCAGCCGCCCGGTGGCGAGTCCCTGCCGGCACAGGAATTCCGGCAACAGCCCGATGCCGAGTCCCGCGGCAGTGGCCGCGTGCAGCACCGCCGGGTCATCGACCGCGAGTTTCGGCGTCAACGGCACTTCGGCGCGCTGCGCACCGCGCTCGAGCAGCAGGCGAAACTCCGGCAGCTCGGCGGCGTCCGGCGTGAGCAGATCGTGGCTGCGCAGATCGTCGGGGCGCGCGGGCACGCCGCGCTGCTGCAGATAGGCGGGTGTCGCGCACAGCAGCGCGGGAGGGGCCCCCAACAGGCGTTGCGTGATGCTGCCGTCGGCGGGCGGGCGGGTGCGGATCGCGACGTCCCAGGCACCTGCGGCCAACTGCTGCGCGTCGAGCGCCACTTCGAGCGGCACGTGCGCGAACGCCTCGAGAAACCGCGGCACCAGTGGCGAGAGCAGCACGCGCCCGTAGGTGGGATCGGCCACCACGCGCAGCGGCCGCGACTCGGGCGACTGGAGCTTCGCGATCGCGCTGCGCGCGGCGTCGGTCTCCTCCCCGACGCGCTTGGCGTGCGGGTACAGCAACCGTCCCGCGGAGGTGAGGGCAATGCGCCGCGTAGTGCGCTCGAGCACGCGCACGCCGAGCGTCTTTTCCAGGTCCGCCACGGCGCGGCTGACCGCGGCCTTCGGGACCGCGAGCGCCCGCGCAGCGGCCGAGAAGCCATGCAGATCCACCACCTTGGCGAACAGGGCCAATTGCGCCGGGGTCCAGACCAAGTTCATGGCGGCCTCAATCTCGGTTTCAGGATGCCGCATTGTTTCACCGAGGAGGCAGGCACGCCAGCCCCGGCTGACGTGTCCTGGCGATGCACGCGGGTGTCGCCCATACGGCTGCCCCGGGAGCAGACCCCATGGGTAAGCTGCCTCGACCGGCCTGGCCGCGGCGATGCCGCGCCTGGTGCCGGCCCGCAGCCACCCGAAAGGAAAACACCCATGAAAGTCTCGATGCACGCGCTCTCGGTGGAGGTGTTCGCGAACACCCTGGGCAATCTCTCGCGAATCCTGGAGAAGGGACTCGCTCACGCCAGCCAGCGCAAGTTCGACCCGGGGGTGCTGCTCGCCGCGCGCCTGGCGCCGGACATGTTGCCGCTGACGCGCCAGGTGCAGATCGCCTGCGACCTCGCGAAGAATTCGGTCGCCCGTCTCGCCGCCCAGGAGCCGCCGCGCTTCGAGGACAACGAGACCTCCATCGAGCAGCTGCGCACGCGCATCGCGCGCACCATCGACTACCTGAAGAGCGTGCCGGCGAGCGCGCTCGAGGGAGCGGAGACGCGCGACATCAAGGTGCCGGCCGGCGAGCGCACCCTGGAGTTCAAGGGACTGGATTTTCTGCAGCGCTGGGCCATTCCCAACGTGTTCTTCCACGTCACGACCGCCTACGGTATCCTGCGTCACAACGGCGTGGAGCTCGGCAAGCGTGACTTCCTCGGCCCTTGAGGCGAGCGAAGTCGTGACCGGGCGCGAGCTGCGACCAATATGACAAATGGCGACGGCTGCCGCGTGTCGCCTTTTGCGAACAGAACGCGAGGGAAATCACGGCGCCCGCGGCGGCGGGCTGCCACCCTTGTGCGAAAGGCGCGCACCGAGCGTGGCCGTGCTCAGTCCCGGACAGGAAAAATTCCCTTGTCACCCAAAGCCACGGTCGCACGCCCGCCCGCGAATCCACCGGTCCTCGCGGCCGCGCCCGCCGCGCCGATCGGGGCCGCCACGGTGCCGTCACTCGGTCAGCAGCTGCGCGACGTGTTGCCGCCGCGGCGCCTGCACTCGGTTTCCCTGTGCGACCAGGCAGCGAACGTGCTGTGGCTGAGCGAAGGTGCGCTCGGACCCGATGAGCACAGCGTGGTCGTCGAGGCTCTCCAGATCCTCGCCGCCGACACCTCGATCCACTGCCACGAGACCGGTCTCGATGATGGCCGGCACGCGCTGTTTCTGCCGGTGCGCGCGCCGAGCGGCACTTTGCTGGGCACGGCCATGATCCTCGCCGACTGCAAGTCGGTGGGGGACGACACCGTCGAGCGCGTGACCGCCGCGCCGGTGCGCGCCATCATGCAGCGCCTCGCGGTGCTCCTGAAGCCCGGTACGGCTCACAAGGCAGGCGACACCCACGCGGGGAGCACCGCCACACCCCTGCGGCGCACCGCCATCTCGCCCGCGCAGGTAAACGATATCCTGGAGTGGGAGACCGTGCCGGAGGAGGCCCCGCCAGCGCGCGCCACGCACCTGAACGGCTCGGCGACGCCCGCGCAGATCGAATCGTCGCAGCTCATGGCGAGGCTCGAGTTCATCGAGGACACGACGGTCGCGGCGCCCAAGCCGCCTCGGGTGGCGCGCGCACCCGCGGCGCCCACCACGCCAGCCGCGCCCGCCTCGCCGGCGGCGCCCGCGGAGGCGGCCCCGCTGAGCGAGGCGAACCTGATACTCGAAGTGCTGCCATTCGCGAAGCTGCGCGCGGGCGGACAAACGCGCCGCTTTCAGATCCTGGCACGCGGCTCTTCCCGTGCGGCGCAGCGCCTTCCTGCGGCCCTGGACGCGCTGATCGTGCAGCAGCTGCTGGAATGGCTCGCCGCGCATCGCAGCGCGTGGAACTCGCAGCCCACCAGCTTCACCGTCAACCTGTCGATCGCGACGCTCGAGGACGAGCGCTTCGTGCAGAAGATCGCCGCGGCGCTGGATGCCCATGGCATCGCCGCCGAGACGCTCGGCTTCGAAATCGCGGAGGCGCTGTGCACGCAACGCCGTGCGCAGGTCGAGCGTTTCATCGCTCAGTGCGAGAAGCTCGGCGCCTGGGTGGCGATCGAGGACTTCTCCTTCGATTCACAGGTGCTGCCGCTGCTGCGCTCCACGGCGGTGCGGCTGGTGAAGATCGACCCGAAGCTCACCTCATCGGCGCTCAAGGACAAACTCTCCCAGGCGCTCGTGGTCGCCACCGTACAGGCAGCCAAGGTGATGGGGGTCCACTGCGCCGCCAAGCGAGTCGACTCGCAGGCGGCGCTGCAGTGGTTGACCGCCATCGGCTGCGACTTCGCGCAGGGCGCGGCGCTCTCGGCGGCGCAGCCTCTGGAGGCGCTCGCGAACTTGCCCGATCCGACCAGCCGCGTCGCGGCCATCCGGTCGACGTAGTCAAGCTTTAATAATCAACAAGTTAAGGACTTTGCGCGGCGGATGGCCCGAGGGTCGTGCGCCGCTGGCGCTGCGACGAAGCGAGGCGGCGGCGCGGTCATTGAGGAAGCGGGCGAGCGGCCGGATGCCCTAAGCTTCAGGGCGCGGGCGCGCGCTGCCAGCGAAGCGGCGCGCAGCCGCAACCATGAAGATGCCGACGCTCGAGCAATTCCGCACCAACCGCAACGTGCTGTTCTGGAGCCTGCACGCCGCCGGCTGGGCCGCGTACGGCATCACGCAGTACTTCGGCGCGTTGCTGTACGAGAAGCCTTCCAGCTACGCGCGTGTGATCGCGGTGGCGGCGCTGGCGGGCTTCGTGCTGACGATGCCGATGCGCTTCATCTACCGGCGCCTGTGGGGCCGGCCGCCGCGCCCCATCATCGTCGGCGTGCTCGCGACCTGCTACGTGACCGCGCTCGCGCTGCGCATCGTCATCAACCTGTCGTACAAGGCGTTCGTCGAGCCGGACTGGCAGGCGCAGAACCTGTTCGAGCTGTCCATGGGCGTGCTCTCGACCACCTATCTGCTGCTGTGCTGGAGCGTGCTGTATTTCGGCATCAAGTTCTACGAGTCGCAGCGCAAGCAGGAGCAGGCGATGCTCAAGGCGGTGGCCCTCGCCCAGGAGGCGCAGCTTAAGATGCTGCGCTACCAGCTCAACCCGCATTTCCTGTTCAACACGCTGAACGCCATCTCCACGCTCATCCTCGACAACCAGAACCGCAAGGCGAACCACGCGGTGACGCGCCTGTCAGAGTTCCTGCGCTATACCCTCGACCAGGACCCGATGAAGAAGGTCACGCTGCGCCAGGAGATCGAAGCGCTGGACCTGTACCTCGGCACCGAGCGGCTGCGTTTCGGCGAGCGGCTGCGGCTCGAGTACGCGATCGAGGAGCCGGCGCTCGACGCCCTGGTGCCGAGCCTGCTGCTGCAGCCGCTGCTGGAGAATTCGCTCAAATACGCGGTGTCGGCGCGCGAGCAGGGCGGTCTGGTGCGCATCGAAGGCCGCACCCGCGAGGGACTGCTGGAGCTGTCGGTCATCGATGACGGCCCGGGTCTGCGCGAGGGCGCCGGCTCCGGTGAGCGCCGCGGCGTGGGCCTGCGCAACACGCGCGAGCGCCTGGCGGTGCTGTACGGCGAGAACTGCCGCTTCGCGGTGCTGAGCTCCCGGCCCGGCCTGCGGGTTGACCTGGCGCTGCCGCTCGAGACCGCCGGCGCGGGCGGTGAGGCGCCGGCGAAGCCGCCGGAGTTGCAGGCGGGCGTGCCGCGCGGGGCGCACGCATGAAGGTCCGCACGATCATCGTCGATGACGAGGGACTGTCGCGGCGCGGGGTCGAGCTGCGACTGCGCACGGCGCCCGACTTCGAGATCCTCGCGCAGTGCGCCAGCGGCCGCGAAGCACTCGCGGCGATCCAGCAGTACAAGCCCGACCTGGTGTTCCTCGACATCCAGATGCCGGGCATGTCGGGGTTCGAGGTACTCGCCCGTCTGCCCCAGGAAAACCTGCCGGTAGTGGTGTTCGTGACCGCCTATGATCAGTACGCCATCCAGGCGTTCGAGGCGCGCGCGGTCGACTACCTGCTCAAGCCGATCGACGATGTGCGCTTCGCCGCCACCCTGACCCGCGTGCGCGAGCACGTGCGTGCCCGGACCGCCGCCGAGCAGCGCGACCGACTGCTGCAGGTCATCGCCGAGATCACCGGCTGCGGGGAGCTGGCGCTCGATGAGTTGCTCGAACACGGCCGCCAGGCGATCGAAGGGCGGCGGCCCGAGGTGCTGCCGATCCGCCAGGGCCGCGAGACCGTGCGCGTGCCCGTGGCATCGATCGAGTGGATCGACGCCGCCGGGGACTACATGTGCATCCACGCGGCCGGCGATACCCACATCCTGCGCGGCACGATGAAGGAGCTCGAGGAGATCCTGGATCCGAAACTCTTCCAGCGCGTGCACCGCTCGACCATCGTCAACCTGCGCCTGGTCAGGAGTCTTCGTGCCCACATGAACGGCGAGTATTTCCTCACCCTCGAGGGCGGGCACGAGCTCAAGCTCTCGCGCACCTACCGGGACAAGATCGAGTATTTCCTCAGCGGTTCGGTGAACTGAGATTCGCCGCGCCCAGACGCTTCGAGGCTGGCGGATTCACTCAAAACCCTGCGCCGACCACGGCATCCTGGTTGGCAGGCGTCAGACCAGGATTGCCGCGAAAGTCGGTCCACACGGTAACCGCTTTGCCATCGGCGCCCACCGCTGTGCCGGTATAATCGCCAATGAACGAGCCTGCGAAGAGGATGTACGGATTCGACGATTGCGTCGTCACCCGTGTCTCGGTGGCGAAGTTATCGCTCGACGATCGAACCGCCCAATCCAGGCACACCGCCGCGTTGGCCCGACCGGCATCGGTCGGTAGCACGACATTCCCGGTCGTCGAATCAAGTTCCGCGATGCCGCAGCTGCGATCGGTCGCGGTCGGCGCCGGCGAATAGGCCCGCGTGTAATAGCCAATGACCACACGTCCGGCATGCGCGCCGACCGACGCATACACTTTATCGGCGGCACCCGAAGTGATCGTGCGGGGTGCCGTCCAGTGGATTCCATCGGCGGATCTGACCAGTTTGACCTGGTTGGACGTCACGCCAGTGAACGTGGCACTGCCGCTACCGCAATTACCCGCGCCCTGATCGTCCGCCCACACGATCGCCAGGCCGCCGGTCGTGGGGTCGATCGACATGGATGGGAAGCTGTTGATGCGAAACTGCTCGTTGGTGAGCGTTTGGCGACCTTGCGCGCCCGGCAGCTGCAGCGGGTAGCAGTCGAAATCATCCCACACGCGCGCAACCTGGCTATTGTGAAATGAAGTGCCGCCATTGGTCGAGCGCGCGACCACCACCTGACTGGTCGCATATCCGGTCGCCGGGTCGGACCCCTCGTAGGCGACATACAGGGCCCCGTCGGGCGCAACCGCCACCTGCGATCCCTGGTTGAACGGGTGTGCAGCATCAGAGACCGCCTTGACCGATGACCAGGTCTTACCGCCATCGGAGGAACTCGCCATGACGATCGGTGAGCGAAGATAGCCCAGACCTCGCGGTCCCAGGTAGAACCGGGTCCACGTCAAATACACCGTGTTCCCGCGCCCGGCGCTAATCCATTCCTTGTCAGCGAAGAAGTCGCCGCTGGCTCGATAGTCGACCATGGTTGGAGCCGACCAGCTGGCGCCGCCGTCGCTCGACACCGCCACCGCTACCCCGGACAGGGTGCGGGGAAACTTGTCGAAATTGCACACGAGCCCGGTGTAGTAGAGCCGCTGACCGTCCGGTGAAAAGGCGAGCACTGGATCGCCACAGGAGTCGAGATGAGAAAAAGTGCCCGCTCCGCCTGACGACCTCGTCCAGCCCGGAAGAAACACGTTGGCCCAGGTCTGTCCGCCATCGCGTGAGTAATAGACGGCATGCACATTGTCGCGATACTCGTTGGAGGAGGTGACCACGTTCTGCGCATTGGCAGGATTGATCACGATGTTCTGTTCGTTCTGCGGGTTGTAACAGCTGGAGCCGTCCGCGAAGCCAAACGCCGTGTCGTTCACGATCGCATCGAATACCGGCGCCGTTATCGGGCTGTATAGGCTCACGGTGGCGTTGAACGGCGCGCGACGGCAGCGCGAGAACAAGGACTGGGTCGCGCTCTGCGGATGGCCGGTTGCTGCCTGCTCAAACTGCAATGGAGTGCGTAACAGGTCCGACTCGCCGGCCCCGCCATCGGGAATCGTGGCGCGAAAGCGATCGTTCGCGGCCAGGGCTCGGGGAGGATTCGTCAGTGCGAGTAAACCGAATGCAAGGCCTAGCGCCGCGGCAGCGCTTGCGATTGACCGGCATTTCGACGCAAGTGATTTCGGAACCATAGTCATCTCCAATTTTTCTTGCTCGGGAGGGACCCTTAGTCGCCGGGACGCAGTTCGCAAGCTGCGACACCCTGCTGTTTCGCAGTTAACGTGTCACTGTAGTTGTGTTTCCCCCAACGGCAGCGTCACATCTACGCGGGTCGCGTTGCGCCTGCAATACGGATAAACCCGTGTCGCAACCCGTCCGGGACCGGAGCGATTTCGATGGCCTCCAAGCCAGGCCCTGCCGCCGAAGGCACTCGCCGTGCTCGCCAGGTTCCCCAACGGCGCGGCGAAATGACCCACGAGGTGCCGCCGGCGGTGCGTGACGCAATACCGCCGGCGACACCTCATCCGGCCAAATGAGACCTGCGTCACGAACCCGAGGGGGCGCCTTCCGATCTGTGAGCCATCGCGAGGCCGCGCCGCCGTCGCGTTGCTTAGATATGTCCGTATGGAAGCCGCGTTTCGCCCGTCGCTGGAGCTGCTGCCGGACCTGCCGATCGAGGAGCCGCTGGATGTCCCCCGACTGCCCAGGGAGCCGCCGACGGTAGCGCCGGCGGTATCGGCACCTGCGCAGGCCCAGGAGGCGATTGCGCCGGGCCGGGACCCCGAACAGACGGACCTTCATTTCATGGACCCCGAGCTGTTCCTGGCGCCCGATGAGCAGGGGACCGTCCCGATTGCGCCCCCGGCAGCGGTCCCCGTGGAGCAATCGGCCGTGCTTGAGCTCGAGCTCCAGGACCCGGTCGTGGACGAGCTCCTGACCACGCCCGTGCCGACGCCGCCTGCCGCTGCCGCGCCCCCAGTGACCCTGGTCGCGGGCGTACCCGGATCCGCCTCGAGCAACCCGCCTGCGTCGACACGCGTGCCGATCGCGAAGACCGCCGCTCTGACCGCGGCGGCCGCCAAGCTCGCCGCCGCGAGCGCGGCCCACCTGCAGCGGCCTGCCAGCCCCGCGCCCGCTCGCGCGTCGCCCGCCGTGCCCGCCGTGCGTCCTGCACCGCCGAGCACCGCGGCTGCGCCACCCAAACCCGCGCTTCGACCCACCGCACGGGTCGACTCACCTCAGGTCGAGGCACCCCGGGTCGCGGCACCGGGTCTCGCCAGCTGGGCAAGCGCGCGGGCCGCTGCGGCGCCGGCGTCGAGGCCCGTGCCGGCGGCGAGGCCCGCTCCGGCCCCGCCGGCCCCGCCGGCCCCGGCCGCGATGTCCCCGAGGAGTGCGACCCCCAAACCCGCTGCTCCCGCGCCGGCGCACCCCGCCCCGGCACCACCGGCTGCGCCCCCGACTCCGGCGGCCGCGGTGTCCATGGATCGGGACTTCATCGCCCGCAACCAGGTGGTCGAGCGCTATCTGTCGGGACGGCTGCCGCTCAAGGGCGCAACGGATTTCGAGCGCTTCTGTCACCAGCATCCCGAGCTGCTGGATGAGATTGGTCTGCCCGAGAGAGTGCACGCAGGGGTGCGGCTGCTCGAGGCGAGTGGCAAGCCCGAGCCGTGGCAGGAGACGGCACGCCCGCTGTGGCAGAGGCCGCAGGCGATCCCCGGGCTCGCCGCCGCGGTGCTGGTCCTCGGCGTGGCGCTTGCCATCGTCGCCGTGGGCAGCGCCGCCAAGAGTCATCGGATCACCGCCCTGCAGAAACAGGCGTTCGAACGGGCGCTCGATCCGGCGACCAGCACGCGCGAGATTCGCCTGCTGCCGAGCCGCTCGGGGGCATCCAACACGCCCGCCATCACCATCGGCGGCGGCAGCGTGCAGCTGGCGGACTTCAAGATCGACGAGTCACGCTCCCCGTATCACTCGTTCCGCGTGACCATCGATCGCATCGATCAGGGACGCGTGGGCGTGATCACGAACCTGACGAAGGACTCCAACGGCCATCTGCGCATTGCGCTCAACAGCTCCGCGCTCGGTCCCGGCAACTACCAGCTGACGATCGAAGGGCTCAACTCGCGCGGCGATCTGCAGCCGGACTCCTGGATCACGATCGGCGTTCTGCGCTGAGGCGGCAGTAAGCCGCTGTCGATCGGGTTGGGTTGAGATCCTGAGCCGGTCGCGCGACGGCCGGGGTCGGCCTCAACTATCCGCTGCAGCTTTACTTCACCCGCACCAGACGGCACGCTAAACGCGGCACCACATCGCCGGTAGTTCCTGCCGGCGCGACTCCCGCGCCGAGAATCTCGTCGCCGCCATGGATCACCGTGAAATCGAAGGAGATTGGCGGTAGCGGCACAGTACCCCCGCCGGGTACTACTATTTCGTTGGTCGTGTAATCGACGTGACCGAAGCACCCCGGCAGCAGTGTGCCATTTCCAGCAACGTGGGTGGACGCTGAGCCATTGCTGGAATTGAACGTTCCAAAACCTTCGAAAAAACCCTTGCCATCGCCTCTCACGGTTCCGACGAACGACACGGGCTCAAGCTTGGTGCCGGTAAATGCCGACCCGAGACATTGGAACCCATAGAGTGCCCGCGTCATCTCCAATTTGCACGGCGACGGCCCACCGCCAGCGCTTTTGGTCGCATCATCGCCCGCCCTCACGAATACGATCGTAGTCGCGGCGATCGACGCAACTACGACGGTCGGGATCACATATCGAAGGTGCTTGTTCATTGTTGTCCCCTGTATTGCACGCAAGCAATCAAATTTGACGCGTCAGAGCGGTCCTCGAGTACTTTGAGCAGCACTCAAGGCGCCAGGCGCATTAGTTGTCGCTGTCGCATCGATTGTATTCCTTCCAGTTTGCCCTGGTCGCGGCATCTCACGGACCAATTGCCCGCCAGGACGACATCGCCGCGGAGTACACGTCGAGCGTGGCCCGGACTAGCACGGTTCCCTGGTCAGTGGGAGGCCCGCAGCGCCGCTAAGCCCGTAACGTCGTGAGCGGCGGCTGATTGACAACGCTGCGCGTGGCCAGCCAGCCGCCAGCCGCCACCAGCAACGCCCCGCCGAAAACCCCCTCGACCCACGGCAGGAATTCGAAGGCATAGCGCAGGTCGAGCCACTGTGTGGTGAGAAAATAGGCGCCGATGGATGCGCCCGCCGCGGCGAGCAACCCAGAGAGGCTGCCGAGCGTTGCGAACTCCGCGAGCACTCCCTGCACCACGGTGCCGCGGCTCGCGCCCAGGGTGCGCAACATGGCGCTCTCGTAGCGACGCTCGTCGCGACTTGACTGCACCGCCGCCAACAGCACCGTCAGTCCCGCGAACAGCGTGAACGCGAACACGCTCTGCACCGCGAGCGCCGCCTTGTCGAGCACCGCACGCACCTGCGCGAGCAGCTCATCGATGTCGAATATCGACACGCTGGGGAAACGCCGTGCGAGCTGCGCGAGCGAACGGGCGCTGCCGGGCGTGAAATAGGCGCTCGTCATGTAGGTACCGGCGGCGCCTTCCAGCACGCCGGGGGGAAACACGATGAAGAAATTCGGCTGAAAAGTGTCCCACTTCACCTTGCGGATGCTCGCGACCGTGACCTCGAGCGCATCCCCTGCGATGTCGAAGGAGAGGTGATCACCGACCTGCACGCCGAGGGATTCCTGGAATTCAGTGGCCAGAGACACCAGCGGTTTGCCGAAATCGGCCGCCGTCCACCAGCGGCCGGCGATGAGGCGGTTGTCCGCTCCCAGCTCGGACGCCCAGGTGAGGTTCTGCTCGCGGGTCGCGAAGCTGTCCTCGCCGGTGCCTGCCGAGCGCAGGCTCTCGATGGCATGGCCGTTGATGCCGGTCAGGCGGCCGCGGATCATCGGCAGCACGCGGGTGGTGCGTGCGCCCTGCGCCTGGAGGAAGCGCACGAAATCCCCGCGCACGGCCGGCGGGATGTTGATGAAGAAGTAGTTGGGAAGATTCGGCGGCAGCGTGCGTTGCCAGTCGCCGTTCAGATCGTCGCGCAGGATCCCCAGCAGCAGCAGCACCATGATGCCGGTGCCGAAGGCCACCAGCTGCACGACGCTCTCGGCGCGGCGCCGGCTCAGGTTCGCGACCCCGAAGCGCCAGGCGACGCCGACCCGGCCGCGCAGGCGGCCGGCGAGATACACCAGCAGCACTCCGGCGAGCGTCAGCACCAGCACGAAGGCCGCGAGCGCGGCGGTGAAGTACAGGAACAGCTTCGTCTCCGGCACCACCCAGTAGATGAGCAGCAGCACCACGGCTATCGCCGGACCGAACGCCAGCAGCACGAGCGGCGGCGGCGGGCCGACGTCGCGGCGCAGCACCCGCAGCGCCGGCACGCGCGCGAGCTGCAGGAGCGGGGGCAGTGCGAACCCCGCCAGCAGCGCGATCGCGGTCACGAAGCCGATCGCGAGCGGGCTGAGACTCGCCGCCGGCAGATCGGTGACCGCCAGGAGCCCGCGGATGGTGCGCAGCAGCCACTCCTGGGCGAGGAACCCGAGCGCCGCACCCGCCACGGCCGCGAGCAGCGCGAGCGCCAGCAGCTGCAGCACCGACATCGCCAGCGTGAAGGCCCGCGTCGCGCCGAGGGTCTTGAGCAGTGCCACGGCATCCAGGTGCCGGTGCACATAGCGGCGCGCGGTCATCGCCACCGCGATCGCGCATAGCAGCACGCTCACCAGGCTCGCAAGACTGAGGAAGCGCCCGGCGCGCTCCACGGCGTTGCGGATCTGGGGGCTCGCCTCGGTGATGTCCCGCAGGCGCTCACCGGGGCCCTTGTGGGCGATGAGCCAGGCCTTGAAGGCATCGATGCGCGTGCGCTCGCCGGCGAACAGCGCGGCGTAGCTCACGCGGCTGCCGGGCTGGATCAGGCGCGTGGCCGGCAGGTCGGCCGCATTCATGATGAGGTTCGGCGCAAGCTCGGCAAAAGTGCCGCCCTGGTCGGGCCGGGCGATCAGCACCCGGGTCACGCGCAGGCTCGCCGCCCCGATCGAGAGCTGCGAACCCACGTGCCCGCCGACCGCCGCGAGCAGCTTCGAGCCCGGCCACGCCTCGCCCGGAGCGGGAATGCCTGCTGCGGGTGAACCTCTCGCGAAGGGTTCGCCGGCGACCAACACGCGTCCGCGCAGCGGATATCCGGCGCTCACCGCCGCCACGTTGGTGAGCTGGCTCGCCTCGCCATTGAACACCACCGAGAGCAGATTGGTGCTGCGCGCGGAGCGCAGCCCGCGGCGCGCGGCTTCCGTGAAGTACGTCTCGGGGAGCGGTTGCGGTGAACCGAGGCGGATGTCCGCCGCCAGCACCGCGCTGGCCTGCAGGGCGACCGCGGCGCTGATGCGGCTGACCAGAAAGCCGACGCCCGTGAGGGCGGCGACTGCGACCGTGAGCGCGAGCAGCAGCACGCCCAGCTCGCCTGAGCGCCACTCGCGCGCCAGCGTACGCAGCGCGAGCCGCAGCGCTTTCACAGCACCCGCCCCGCGTCCATCTTCACCATGCGGGCACAGCGCGCGGCGAGCTCGCGATCGTGCGTGACCAGGACCAGCGTCGTATGGGCGTTGGCATTGAGCTCGAACAGCAGCTCGCCGACCCGCGCGCCGGTGACGGTGTCGAGATTGCCGGTCGGCTCGTCCGCGAACAGCACCGCCGGCTGGGTCACGAACGCCCGGGCGAGCGCCACGCGCTGCTGCTCACCGCCCGAGAGCTGCCGCGGGTAGTGGCCGGTGCGCTCGCTCAGGCCGACGCGCCGCAGGGTTTCGCCGGCGGCGCGCCGCGCATCGCCCCGTCCCGCCAACTCCAGCGGCAACATCACGTTCTCGAGCGCGGTGAGTGCCGGAATCAGGTGGAAGGACTGAAACACGAACCCGACGCGCTGCGCCCGCAGCCGCGCCCGGCCGTCCTCATCGAGCTGCGTGAGATCCTGCCCCTCGAGCAGCACGCGCCCACGGGTCGGCACATCGAGCCCGGCCAACAGCGCCAGCAGAGTCGATTTGCCCGCGCCCGAGGGCCCGGTCACGGCGACCGATTCGCCCGCCAGAATATCGAGCGATACCTCATCGACAATGGTCAGCGAACCTTCCGGACTGCTAACCTGCTTGCAGAGGCTTTCTGCCCGGAGGACGCGGTTGCGGATTGTCGGCGCCTGGGCGCTGGGCTTGGGGTTGGTGTTCATCGCGCTCCAGAACGCGGTGGCCTCCGACCACACGATCCTTGTGCTCGGCGACAGCCTGAGCGCCGCACTCGGAATCCGGCCGGAGCAGGGTTGGGTTGCGCTGCTCGCGCAGCGACTTCAGGAACAAGGGTACGGGTACCAGATCGTCAACGCCAGCGTGAGCGGCGAGACCACCAGCGGAGGCCTCGAGCGCCTGCCGCGGGCGCTGCAGCTGCACCAGCCGGGAACCGTCATCCTGGAGCTGGGCGCCAACGACGGGCTGCGCGGGCTGCCGGTGAGCGAGGCGCGCGAGAATCTCGCGCGCATGGTGCGCCTGTCGCAGGCGGCCGGCGCCCGGGTGCTGCTGGTCGGCATGCGCATTCCGCCCAACTACGGGCCGCGCTACACGGAGCAGTTCGCCCGCGTGTTCCCCGAGCTGGCAACCCAATATCATCTGCCCCTGGTGCCGTTCCTGCTGGACAAGGTGGCCCTCGATCCGACGCGCATGCAGCCGGACGGCATGCACCCCAACGCCCGCGGCGAGCCACCGGTTCTCGATACGCTCTGGCCGTACCTGAAGCCACTCCTCAAGAAGAATCCTCAAAGCGGGGGACGTTGATGGACAGAATCTGGCTGAAGTCGTATCCGCCCTACGTACCCGCGGAAGTCGACCCCACGCAGCTGCGCTCGCTGAAGCAGCTGCTGGAGGAAACCTGTGCCAGGCATGCCGAGCGCGTCGCCTTCATCCAGATGGGTGCGCAGCTCAGCTACCGGCAGCTCGATGAGCTCACGCGTGCCTTCGCCGCGTGGCTGCAGCAGCAGGGGTTCGGGAAGGGCGATCGCCTCGCCATCATGCTGCCCAACACGCTGCAGTACCCGATCGCGATGTTCGGGGCGCTGCGCGCGGGCCTGATCGTGGTCAACACCAATCCGCTGTACACCGCGCCGGAGCTGCTTCACCAGCTCTCCGACTCCGGGGCCACGGCGATCCTGGTGCTGGAGAACTTCGCGCACGTACTGCAGAAGGTGCTGGCCGGCACCCAGGTGAAGCGGGTGCTGGTGACCGCCGTGGGCGATTTCCTCGGGTTCCCCAAGGCACTCGTCGTCAATTACGTGGTGCGCCACGTGCGCCGGCAGGTGCCGCGCTGGAACATCCCCGGTGCGATCTCGTTCCGGGCGGCGGTCACGGCCGGACTGAAGCAGCCGCTCGCGCCGGTGGAGGTCGGTCCCGACAATCTGGCCTTCCTGCAGTACACCGGCGGCACGACCGGAGTGGCCAAGGGCGCGATGCTGTCGCACGGCAACGTGAGCACCAACGTGCTGCAGGCCGAAGCGTGGCTCGGGAAACGCTTCCGCGACGAGCCGGCGGTGCTGATCACGGCGATCCCGCTGTACCACATCTTCGCGCTGTCGGCGAACTGCATGCTGTTCGCGCGACTCGGCTGGAAGAACGTGCTGATCATCAATCCGCGCGACCTGCCGGCGCTCATCGCCGACATGCGCAAGTACCCCTGCACCTTCATCAGCGGCGTCAACACGCTGTTCAATGCGCTGCTGCACGCGCCGGGGTTCGACAAGCTCGATTTCAGCCGGCTGAAGGTCACGCTCGGCGGTGGCATGGCCGTGCAGGCGACCGTCGCGCAACGCTGGAAGGAGGTAACCGGCCACATACTGACACAGGCGTGGGGCCTCACCGAGACCTCCCCGGCCGCGTGCATCAATCCGCCGGACGAGCCCTTCAACGGCTCGATCGGCCTGCCGATCTCATCGACCGAGATCGCGATCAAGGACGACGCCGGCAACGACCTCGCGCTGGGCCAGGCCGGCGAGATCTGCGTGCGCGGGCCGCAGGTGATGCGCGGTTACTGGAACCGCGCCGATGAGACCGCCAAGGTGATGCTGCCGGGAGGCTGGCTGCGCACCGGCGACGTCGGCCGCATCGACGCGCGCGGCTTCGTGTACCTCGAGGACCGCAAGAAGGACATGATCCTGGTCTCGGGCTTCAACGTCTATCCGAACGAAGTGGAAGCCGCCTGCGTCACACACCCCGGGGTCCTCGAGGCCGCCGCCGTGGCGCAGCCCGACGAGCGCTCCGGCGAAGTCGTCGCGCTGTTCGTGGTGCGCAAGGACCCGTCACTCACCGAAAAGGACATCATCGATCACTGCCGCCAATCGCTCTCGGCATACAAGATTCCGAAGCACGTGTATTTCAGAGCCGAGCTGCCCAAGACCAACGTGGGCAAGGTCCTGAGGAAGGCGCTGAGAGAGGAGCTACGCGACGCCCTAGAAGCCTAGAATGACGAGACCGCTGGCACAGGGCGGCCACTGACGGCCGCCCTGCACACCGAATTTCGAAGAAGCGCGGGCCTACGGCTCGATTTGCGCCTGATCGGCAGTGAAGACTCCGGCAAACAGTGTCCCACGTACTTTCACAGTCTTGTTCGGAGCCTGACTGAAGAACGCAGCAGCGGACAGTGTGCCACCATCCGGACCGCTGAACTGCGTCGCCAATGATGTCACCACCACGATGCCAAGCACGGTCAGGTTGGGAGAGGCGACGTTGCTGGCCGTTCCTTGCAGGTATGAGTGATTCTCAGGACGGTCGCGCACGAGAATACTGGCGTTGAGCCCCCCACTTTGAGCCGGGGCGCCGCGGGCTTCAACGTAGTCGCTGGTATGCACGTCGCTCAGGTTGAAGGGCCGCATCTGCTGGCTCGACTTGTCCTCGAATTCCGTGTTGCTGTTCGTCGTGATCGTCACGCCAAGAACGGTAAGCGTATTGCTCGCAGCGTTCACGTTGTCAACCAGTCCGCGAACGAAGCTCGCGCTGTCGGGCGTCGCCTGCACACTCTTTGCCACCAGCACGCCGGAGGCGTCGAAGGAGCCGTCAACCTCGACCAGAACGTCGACCGCGAGAGTCACTCCATCGAGTATGAATTGTGTGTTTGCATTCGTCGTCACCCGCTGTCCGTTGACTACGAAATCCGAATTCGACGTGAACGTCGTGATAAGGCCCTCGATTTCCCCCTCGTCGTTCGCTGTCGCCCCGAACCCCGGCAACACATCGACGCGTGTCGCAACCAGGGCGCCGGCAGCGTTTAGCATGGTGCCGCTTACCTTCACGATGGCCCCGTTCGCAAGCGACCCCGACGGGGTGATCGCGCTGTAGTCCACGGTCAGCGTGTTCACATGGAACGTATGCGCAGTCATATCCAGTGACTGGACGATTCCTTTGACTTCGAGCGCACTTCCGGCGGCTTCCCGCTGACTGCGTGATGCGACGATTTCACCCGCCGCGTTCGGGAAGCCGCTGACCTCTACAATGTTGCCGACCTGCAGACCGGCAATGCTGGCCGGTTGGACATTGTCGTCGAACAGCGTGGAGCCGGACACGCGCACGGTCTGGCCGAGCAAGACGAACGTTCCGCCCACGGCATCGATCTGTGTTATGGGTCCCGCCACATCGCCGCTGGATGTGACTTGCGTGGCCGTACCGGTCGTGCCATCGGAGTTCACACTGCCAACCACGGTGACGACCTGACCTACGAGCAGCTGCGACTCGGTGCCGGGCTGATCATCGATGCGAATCTGTGCGTTTGACGTGGCGTATTCGACGCCGTTTACGAAGATGCTACCGAAACCGGCGATCGGTCCGTAGGCGACTACCGGGCTGCCCGAGCCCTGGATGCCGCCGAGCTGGGTCGGGCCACCGCACGATGCCAGCAGCAAGATCGCGGCGGCAACGATCGTCGTGAATTCGCGTTTCATGTCACAGACTCCGGA
>VBNP01000062.1 GCA_005877965.1 Gammaproteobacteria bacterium
CGCGCATCAGCGCATCGAGGCTTTCGGCCTGACTCTTGCGCTCGCTGTGGGTCGC
This sequence comes from Gammaproteobacteria bacterium, assembly GCA_005877965.1. Lineage (GTDB taxonomy): Bacteria > Pseudomonadota > Gammaproteobacteria > Steroidobacterales > Steroidobacteraceae > 13-2-20CM-66-19. The sequence goes on from VBNP01000062.1 coordinate 56, forward strand.
CAGCAGGTACTGCGCGACGTGCTCCATCTCCTCGGCGAGCAGCGCCGCGCCGTAGATCTCCAGTACCCGCAGCACACCCTGCACCTGGTGCAGGTCCTTGGCGCAGCGCTCGAGCAGCGTGGCGTTGTCGGGCTGCTCGACATAAGTCTCGAGGGCGCCGCGGGCCTCCGCCAGCGTGGCGTTCACTTCACGAGCGACGAGATCGAATGTCTGGGAGGCGACTTCAGGCATGCAGTGGCTTTCGCAATAGAGTCTAAGAGCCGCCCAGCGCGGAGATCTGCCGCACCTTCGCCGTGGTGAGCGTGGCGTCCTCCACGCGCCTGACGGCGCTGCTCGAGACGAGGCGTTCGTCCGGGTTGCCGGGCAGACGGAAGCCCGTGGCGGACTTGCGCAGCCCGGCGGAGAGCTCGGCCAGCTTGGCGATGGCGGCCGAGGTCGCGTTGGTCGATTCGGCGGTCTGGGCGCTGATCTCCTTGAGAGCCTGCATATTGCGCGCGATGTTCTGTGCCGCGTGGGTCTGCTGGCGCGCGCTGCCGGAGATGTTCTGCACCAGGCTCGCGATCTGGTTGGACACCTGCTCGATCTCCTCCAGCGCGGCGCCGGCGTTTTCCGCCAGCAGCGCGCCGCCGACCACGTCGGTGGTGCTGCGCTCCATCGAGACCACCGCCTCGTTGGTATCGGTCTGGATGGTGCGTACCAGCACCTCGATCTGCTTGGTGGAGTTGGCGGCGCGCTCGGCTAGCCGCTGCACCTCATCCGCCACCACCGCGAAGCCGCGACCCGCCTCGCCCGCCATGGAGGACTGGATCGAGGCGTTCAACGCCAGGATGTTGGTCTGCTCGGCGATGTCGTTGATGAGCTCGACGATGTTGCCGATCTCCTGTGAGCTCTCGCCGAGGCGCTTGATGCGCTTGGAGGTCTCCTGGATGGTCTCGCGGATGGCGTTCATGCCGTCGATGGTGCGGCGCACGGCATCGCCCCCCTTGTGCGCCACCTCCACCGAATGGCGCGCCACATCGGCGGCGCGCTCGGCGTTGCCGGACACCTCTTCCACGGAGCCCGCCATGCTGGCCGCGGACTCGGTGGCCGAGGCGATCTGCTTGGATTGCGCGCCGCTCGCCCTGGCGAGGTGCTGCGAGAGCGCCTGGGTCTGGCGCGTCGCGCTCTCCAGCTGGATCGCCGAACCGTTGATGGTGGTCACGAGGCCGCGCAGCGCGTCCACCGCGTAGTTGATGGAATCGGCGATGGCGCCGGTGATGTCTTCGGTGACCGTGGCCTGCACGGTGAGATCGCCGTCGGCGAGGCTCGAGAGCTCATCGAGCAGCCGCAGGATCGCCTGCTGGTTGCGGTCGCTCTCGCGGCGCTGCGCATCCGCCGAGACGCGCTGGCGCTCGACCGCGCCGCGCATACGCTGCGCCGCGAGCAGGGCCGCGAGCAACAGGCCCAGTCCCGCGACCAGCAGCAGCAGCGGCGCCCACGTGAGCAAGCCGGCGGCGACGGGGGTGGCGGACGGCGCGGCGGCGGCGATGTCGCGTGCGTCCATGGCGATGGCGCGCGCCGCGGTCTGCGCCGCCGGCAAGGCGGGCGCGGCGGCCACGGCGCGGTGCACGGTGGCGCTCAACTCCGTGTAGACCGCGTCGAGCGCCTTCAAGTGCTTCGCGGCCTCAGGTTGGGTCACGCGCGGCAGCGCCAGAGCCGAGCTGGCGCCCGCGAAGCCGGAGATGACCTGGCCCAGATAGTCGCTGCTCTCGGCGATGCGCTGCGCCGCCTGCCCGGGATCGGCCGCGCCCTGGGTGAGGGCGGTCACATCCAGCTCCAGCCGCTGGGCGCGCGCCTCGAAGCGCTCCAGGGTTGCGCTGACCGCGGGGGCGAGCGGCGCCGGCAGGCTCGCGCCGAGTGCGCCGGATTCGGTGAGCAGCCGCGGCACGAGAGCGGCGGTCTCGCGCGCCGCACTGCCCGCGTCCGCCAGGGCACCCCGCGCGCGCAGCACCGCCACGGCGTTGTTCAACAGGCGCGTGAATCGCGCATCGCTCGTGAACGGGGCGGCGGGCTCGCGCGCGGCCACCTCCTCGAGAGCCTTCTGATGCTGCTGGAAACGCGTGAGCGCCGCCGCATCGCCGGCCACCGCGGCGCCGGCATCGAGCGCGAGGTTGTAGAGCGCCTCGACCGGCAGCGCGCGAGCGCCCGGGGCGAAACGCGCCTGCACCAGGTAGAAGGACACGCCGCTGCCGATGAGCAGCACCGCCGCGACCGTGAGCAGCACCGCGAGGGCGGTCGGCGGGCGCACCGTGGCCAGCGGCGCGCTCATGCCGCGGCCTCCGCGAACGCCGGGCTCTCCAGCACCGAACGCAGGCTCAGGACCGGCCATTGCTCGTGGGCGCGGCGAAACGCGCCCGCGAGATAGCGCTCGCAGCGCGCCACCGTGGGGAGAGCGTCCCCGGAGAATTCGTTTTCCGCGAAGCGGCGGAAACCCAGCACCTCATCCACCAGGAGACCGGCGGGAATCTCGCGGTGGTTCACCACCACCACGCGGGTGTTGCGCGTGACCGGCGTCGTGCCGCTGCCGAGGAACTGGCGCAGATCGATGATCGGCAGCAGCTGGCCGCGCACGTTGGCGAGACCCTTGATCCAGGCCTTGGCTCCGGGCACCCGCGTGGTGCTCGCCGGCACGCCCAGCACCTCGCGCGTCTCCTCGCGCGCCACCAGGTACAGGTCCCCGGCCATGCGCAGCGCCACCCCCACCCATTCGCGCCCCAAGCCGGCCTCCGGATTCACCTGCGCGGAGCCGGCGCGGCCGCGCCGCTCGAGCTCCGCGAGCAGCTCGAACGGCCGGTCCCGCAGGGACTTGAGCTCGACTTCAGGTGGCGCGGACGGCTCGGTCATGGGTTGGTCTGGCCCCGGTCACGCCGACAGGGTCGCCTGCGCCTTGGCGACCAGCTGATCGGGCGATACGGGCTTGATCATGTAATCGACCGCTCCCTGGCGCAGGCCCCAGATGCGATCGGTCTCCTGACCCTTGGACGTGACCATGATGATCGGAATCGTGCGCGTGCGCGGATCGTTCGCCAGCGCGCGCGTCGCCTGGTAACCGTTCATGCCGGGCATGACGATGTCCATGAAAATCAGATCGGGACTCATCTCGCGCGCCAGGCGCACACCCTCGGCGCCGTCGGCGGCGGCCGCGGTGCGAAAGCCATGCTTCTCGAGCGCCTTCTGCATGACGTGCAGTTCGGTAGGTGAGTCGTCAACGATCAGGATCAGCGCCATGGCCATCATCTCCCGACATGCGTCTCGATCGCGGAGAGCAGCTCGTCCTTGGTGAAGGGCTTGGTGAGGTAATGCTCCGAGCCGACGATGCGACCGCGCGCGCGATCGAACAGACCGTCCTTGGAAGACAGCATGATCACGGGTATGGAGCGGAACACCTTGTTGTGTTTGATGAGCGAGCAGGTCTGGTAACCGTCCAGCCGCGGCATCATGATGTCGACGAATACGATGTCCGGCTGATGGTCGGCGATCTTGGCGAGCGCATCGAAGCCATCGATCGCCGTGAAGACCTCGCACCCCTCCTTCGCCAGCAGCGTCTCGGCCGTGCGGCGAATGGTCTTGCTGTCGTCGATGACGAGTACCTTGAGGCCCTGTAACTTGTTGTTACTGCCGGTCACGGTCAGGCGACTCCTTCCATAACGGTTTAACGGCCCAGGGGACCTGAGAAACCACGCGCGCGCGTGGCGGTTTTGACCCCCGCGAAACCTGGGCTTTGCGCCAGAGACCACACCAGCCGTGTAGTTTCACGGGCCCCTCCCAATGGGGCAAGCGCATTGGGGTTTTAACATATCGGTATACCCCCTGCTATGCCATGCGCGTCACGTTTTTCGAAAGTCGCCTGAGCTTTCAACGTCTTCCATCGCCGGGGCAGACATATTCGCGCCGCCCTGAGCATAATCGGCGCTGCGGCTCAAGGAGCTTGGCAGGACCGGATGACCGCTCTCAGACGACTGGGCGTGGTGATGGATCCCATCGGCGCCATCAGCTACGCGAAGGATTCGACGCTGGCCATGCTGCTCGCGGCGCAGGCACGCGGCTTTGCGCTCGCCTACCTCGAACAGCGCGATCTGCTGCTGCGCGACGGCGTCGCGCTCGGGCGCACGCGAGCCCTCACGGTCAGGGCCGACCCCGCGGGCTGGTTCACCCTGGGGGAGCCGGCCATCGAACCCCTGAGCGCCCTGGGATGCATCCTGATGCGCAAGGATCCCCCGTTTGACACCGAGTACATCTACACCACCTACATCCTCGAGCGCGCCGAGAGTGAGGGTGTGCTCGTCGTCAACCGCCCGCGCGGGCTGCGCGACATGAACGAGAAGGTCTACACGGCCTGGTTCCCGCAGTGCTGCGCGCCGACCCTGATCACGCGCGACATGGGGGAGATGGCCGGCTTCCTGCGCGAGCACCGCAAAATCGTCTGCAAGCCCCTCGACGGCATGGGTGGCCGCTCGATCTTCGTGCTCGGCGAGGGCGATCTCAACGCACGCGTGGTGTTCGAGACCCTCACCGACTACGGACAGCGTTTCGCGATCGCGCAGCGCTACATTCCCGACATCGCGGAATCGGGTGACTCGCGCGTGCTGCTGATCGACGGCGAACCGGTGCCGTACGCGCTCGCCCGCATCCCCTGCGCGCAGGATCATCGCGGCAACCTCGCGGCGGGTGCCCGCGGAGTCGGCCGGCCGCTGAACGAGCGCGACCGCTGGCTCGCCGGCGAGATCGGCCCGGCGCTGGCCGCGCAAGGGATGCTGTTCGTCGGCCTCGACGTGATCGGCGGCTTCGTGACCGAGATCAACGTCACCAGTCCCACCGGGATCCGCGAGCTCGACAAGCAGTTTGGGATCCGCATCGGGGAGCTGCTGATCGCGGCCATCGAGCGGCGCCTCACCGGCGCGCCGCGCCGCGCGCCCGCGAGCGCCGCCGCGGCCGCCGGGGGTTGAAGCGAGCAACCGCATGGCACGCCGCGCGCTCATCCTGCGGGAAGGCAAGGCCCCGGTCTGGGACCGGTTGCTGACCATGCTGTTCCTGGCCGGTCTGCTTCACGGACTCGTCATTCTCGGGCTCACCTTCAGCGCCAGCGCGGGCGACCGGGGCAGCGCTCCGGGACTGGAAGTGCTGCTGGTGTCCGACGAGCTTCCGGAAGCCGACAAGAACCCCTCCGCGACCTACCTGGCCCAGCGCACGCAGCTGGGCTCGGGCGACACGCGCGACCCGGTGGCGCCCCACAACCGCTCCTCCTCCGCCCCCAAGATCAGGCACCCGGGCAGGCCGGAAGGCGACTCCCTCACCTCGAGCGGCGACCGGGCCGGTGGCCAGGATGAGCGCATCCTCACGACGGTCGCCTGGAACACCGACGTGCGCTACCTCACCGACGCGGGCAGCAGCAGTGCAGTACGCGACCAGCCGCTGCTGGTCGACGAGCCCCCGGTGGCGCAGCCGGGACCGCAGGATGAGGAAGGACCCGCGAAGCTGCGAGGACCGCAGCGCGAGGAGCTGTGGATCACGCCCGACACGCGTGCGGCAACCCTCGCACCCTACCTCGACGCCTGGCGGCGCAAGGTCGAGCGCATCGGCACGATCAACTACCCGAGGGCGGCCCGCGGCGCCCGCGGCGCCGGCGCGCAGGCGAGTCCGGTCGTGGAGGTGGGGATAGCGGCCGACGGCACGCTCGACCGGGTGGTCATCCGCCGTACCAGCGGCAACCCGGGGCTCGATCAGGCGGCGCTGGCGATCCTGAAGCTGGCGAGTCCTTTCGACCCGTTCCCGCCCGAGCTGGCCGCTCAATATCGCGTATTGCGCTTTGCCTACGAATGGCAGTTCGTCGGCGGGCGCGTCGCCAGCGGCACCCTGTCAACCGTTCCTTGAGACTCGCAGGCCCCATGCCCATACTGGTGGCATGGGCGGCAAGCACAGCTCCACGGCCAGCAGCGCCCCAAGTGAAGGGGCCCCGGGTGGCGAAGGCACCGGACTGGCCGAGGCCGAAGGTGGCAGCCTCACCAACCACCTGCTGATCGCCATGCCGCAGCTTGCCGACCCGAACTTCGCGCAGACCGTGGCGCTCATCTGCGAGCACACCGACAAGGGCGCGCTCGGCATCGTGCTCAACAAGCCGCTGCCGATGAAGCTCTCGGACGTGCTCTCGCAGATGAAACTCGAGCCCTCCAGTGAGCACATCGCCGCGCAGCCGGTGCTGCGCGGCGGGCCGGTGCACACCGACCGCGGCTTCGTGCTGCACCGGCCGGGCGGGCAGTGGGACCATACTCATAAAGTGTCCGACACCATCCAGGTGACCACCTCGCGGGATGTGCTCGCGGCGATGGCGCGCGGCGAGGGGCCGTCGGATGCCTTCATCGCTCTCGGCTACGCGGGCTGGGAGTCCGGCCAGCTCGAGCGCGAATTGCGCGACAACGCCTGGGCGTCCATGCCGGTGGATCCGCGCGTGGTATTCGAGTTGCCGTTCGAGGAGCGCTGGGCCGGTGCCTGGCGTCTGCTCGGGATCGACGTCGATCGCCTGAGCCCGGAAGCCGGCCATGCGTAAGGCATGACCCGCGCCCAGACCGTCCTCGCCTTCGACTTCGGACTCAAACGCATTGGCATCGCCTGCGGGGACACGCTGACGCGCAGCGCCGCGCCGCGGCCCGCCGCCGTCAGCCGGGGGAGCCCCGACTGGCAGGCCATCGCGCGTGAAGTGCGCACGCTCACGCCGGGGTTTCTGGTGGTGGGCGCCCCGTATAATGCCGACGGCAGCGAGGGGGACCTGAGCGCCGCGGCGCGCCGCTTCGCCGCCGAGCTCGAACGCCGCTTCGCGCTACCCGTTCACCTGGTCGATGAGCGCTTCTCCTCCCTGGAGGCGAGCGCGGAGCTCAAGGCGCGGCGCGCGAGCGGGCAGCGCCGGCGGCGCGTGCAGCGCACGGACATCGACAGCGCCGCCGCGGCGGTGATCCTGGCGCGCTGGTTTGCGGGCGAGGGCACGTGAGTCGGGGCAGGCACGCCGTTGACGCGAGGTCGGGAAGTGCAATGACTGAACAGCTGCGCAGCGATGGCTCGCTGCGTCATCTGCTGACGCTCGAGGGCCTGCCGCGGGCCCAGATCGAGCGGCTGCTCGAGCGCTCGCAGGGATTCGTGCGCCCCCTGGGCGCGAAGCCCGCCATGAGCCAGGCGCTCGCCGGGGCCACGGTGGCAAACCTGTTCACCGAACCCTCCACCCGCACGCGCGTGAGTTTCGAGCTGGCCGCCAAACGCTTGGGTGCCCAGGCGGTCAATCTCGAGGTGCAGCTGTCCTCGCGCGTCAAGGGCGAGAGCATGCTCGACACGGTCTACACCCTGCAGTCCCTGCACGTGGACGCGTTCGTGATCCGCGACGCCGAAGCGGGCGTGCCGGGACTCGTGGCCGCGAACGTGGCTCCCCACGTGAGCGTGCTGTCCGCGGGCGAAGCGCACGTGTCGCACCCGACGCAGGGGCTGCTGGATGCCCTCACCGTGTATCAGCGCAAGCAGCGCTTCGAGGGGCTCGTGGTCGCCCTGGTGGGCGACATCCGCCATTCGCGCGTCGCGCGCTCCGCCTGGCATGCGCTGCGCACCCTCGGCGTCGGCGACCTGCGGATCGTCGCCCCGCCGGCCCTCATGCCGGAGCGGGACGAATTCACCGGCTGTTCGCGCCACACCCAGCTGGCGCGCGGGCTCGAGGGGGCGGACGTGGTCATGGTGCTGCGCATCCAGAAGGAGCGCATGGGCCAGGGGGACCTGCCGGAAGGGGCCGCCTACTTCGCGGCCTGGGGGCTGACGCGCGAGCGCCTCGCCCTGGCGCGCCCGGACGCCATGGTGATGCATCCGCAGCCCATGAACCGCGGCATCGAGATCGCCTCGGACGTGGCCGACGGACCGCAGTCCGCGATCCGCGACCAGGTGCGCAACGGCGTGGCGGTGCGCATGGCGGTGCTGGCGGAAGTGCTCAGCTCGCGCCCGGGTGGCGCGTGAGGGGCCGTCGATGACATCCAGCGCCCGCGGCTCCATCTTCCTCGAACGGGCGCGCGTCGTCTCGCAACAGGCCTACGACGCGCAGCAGTTCGTGCTGCGCGTCGCCGCACCGCGCTGCGCGGCGCATGCCGAGCCGGGCAGCTTCGCGCACGTCACGTGCGATGCCGCCATCCCGATGCGCCGGCCGCTGTCGATCATGCGGGCGGATGCGCGTGGCGGATGGATTGAGATGCTCTACAAGACGCTCGGTCCCGGGCTGCACGCCCTCGCCCGGCGCAAGGTGGGGGAGGAGCTGAGCGTGCTCGGTCCGATCGGCCGCCCCTTCGTGCCCCACCCCGAGCGGCCGCGGACATTGCTGCTCGGCGGCGGCGTCGGCATCCCGCCCATGGTGTTCCTCGCCGAGCGCCTGCGCGAGGCGGGCGACGGGGCGTGGAAGGCGCTCGTGCTCATGGGATCGGAGGTGCCGTTCCCGTTCCGCACCCGGCCCTCGAGGCTCATCGTGCCCGGTATCCCGGCGGGTGCGATCGCCTGCATGCCGCTGCTGGAGCAGTGGGGCGTCCCGAGCCGCCTGGCGAGTGGCGCGGACCTGCCGGGGTGCTTCCCCGGCTTCGTCACCGAGCTCGCCGATGCCTGGCTCGCATCCCTGAGCGGCGGCGAGCTTCAGCAGGTCGAGGTCTTCGCGTGCGGGCCCGCGCCGATGCTCGAGGCCAGCGCGAAGCTGGCACGCCGCTACGGCGTGCCCTGCCAGGTGTCGCTGGAGGAGTTCATGGCCTGCGCGGTCGGCGGCTGCGCCGGCTGCACGGTGCAGGTGCGCACCAGCGCGGGCCCGGCGATGAAGCGCGTGTGCGTGGACGGGCCGGTGTTCGATGCGTACACGGTCTTCTGAGCGCGGCGGGGCCTGGATCGCGCTGCTGGCGGCCGCGGCGCTCGTGGGCGCGGGCGGCCGGCGCTGTCGGTCGGCTTTGTCATGGGGATCCTCACGATGACCGAGTGGCGCCGGCTAACCGAAGGCGTGCCCCTGGAGGTCTTCGGGGTGATCGCGGACCCCTCGCGCTTCCCGGCGCTCATCGCGCGCGTCGCGCGCATCGCCGCCACGCTCAAAGTCAGGGCGCCGACGCGCATCATCGTGGGGTTGAAGCCCGGGCCCTGGGCCAGCACTGCGCCGATCCGGTTGCACGATGGCCAGGTCCTGCCGCCCGGTGAAACGCTCTACCTCTCGCCGCTGGAGCTGCGCGCGCTGCGCAGTCGTGAGCTCGATGCGGTCATCGCGCACGAGCTCGGCCACTTCCGCGGGCCGGATCTGCGCTTCACCGAGCTCTTCGCGCCGGCGATGCGCGCGCTGCTGTACAGCTGGCGCGGCGTGCGCTCGCTGCCGCGCAATTTCATGGACCTCGCGCGCCTGCGCGCCATGATGGTCCTCAACGGCATGGCCTGGGCGCCGCAGCGCGCGGCCTGCTCGATCCGCCAGCGGCGTGAGTTCGAGGCCGACCGGGCGGCGTTCGGGGTCGCCGGCGGCGCCGACCTGATCGCCGCTCTGGCCAAGCTGGCCATACTCAGTAGCACCTGGGGCGACCTGCAGGAGCGTCTCCTTAAGCAGGTGACGCGCGGCATCGGACCACGCAACCTGGTGCTCGATTGCCTGGATTCGGTCCAGCGGGTGGCGGCCAGCGGCCAGCGCGCCTGGTTCAGCGCGTGGCTGGTGCGCGAGCAGATCGCCCAACCGTCAGATACCCATCCCACCCTCGTGCAGCGTGCCGCGGCCGCCGGGGTCGAGGCGCCGGCGGCGACCGCACGCGCGCTCCTGGACCTCGCGCTGTGGATGAACCAGCCCGCCGAATCGCGCCGGATCGAGGAGGAGTTGACTGCGTTACTCGGGCCGGCCGCTAACGAGCGGCCGTGCTAGAGATGCGGTCGAGCGACTCGGCCGCGTGAGGATGGGATGTCAACCCCGCCGCCCACGAGCGCGGGGCCTGAGCGGAAGCGCCGGACTAGCCGAAGTTGATCTTGGCTTCCAGATTGGCGCGCGAATCGGCGTTCGCCAGCGCCTCCTCCAGCGTCACCTTGCCGGCTTTGTAGAGCACGTGCAGGGCCACGTCGAAGCTCTGGATGGCGCGCTCGCTGCTGGTGCTGATGGCTTCCTTGATCGACACCACGTCACCCTTCTTGATCAGGGTGGCGATATGCGGGGTGTTGATCATGACTTCCACCGCCGCGACGCGCCGGTTCTCCTTACCCATCACCAGGCGCTGCGCCATGATGGCGCGCAGGTACTGCGACAGGTCGAGGAAGATCTGGTTGTGCTGCTCGCGCGGAAACATGTTGATGATGCGGTCGAGCGACTCGGCCGCGTTGTTGGCGTGCATGGTGGAGAGCACCAGGTGCCCGGTGCCGGCCAGGCTGATGGCCGCCTCCATGCTCTCGCGGTCGCGGATCTCGCCGATCAGGATCACGTCGGGAGCGGCACGCACCACGCCGCGCAGTGCGCGCGAGTAGCTCCTGGTGTCGAGGCCCACCTCGCGCTGGTTGACGAGCGAGCGCTTGTTGGTGTGCAGGAACTCGATCGGGTCCTCGATGGTGACGATGTGATCCGAGGCGTTCTCGTTGCGGTGGTTGATCATCGCCGCCAGCGTGGTGGATTTACCCGAACCGGTCGCGCCCACCAGCAGGAGCAGACCGCGCCGCTGCAGCATCAGCTCGCTGACCACCTCGGGAAGTCCGAGCGTCTCCAGCCGCGGCATGTCGGCGGTGATGTAGCGCAGCACCATCGCGGGAGAGCCGCGCTGCATGAATACGTTGACGCGGAAGCGCCCCAGCCCGGGCTCCGAGATGGCGAAGTCGAGCTCCCACTCCTGCAGGAAGTGGGCGCGCTGCTCGGGCGACATGAGCGCGAACGCGGTCTGGCGCACGGTGTCCGGGGCCAGCACCTGCTTGTTCACCGGCAGTATCTGGCCCTCGATCTTGATCTTGATGGGCGCGTTGGAGGTGAAGAACAGGTCCGAGGCCTTCTTCTCCACCATCAGCTTGAACAGCGGCTTGGTGTTGAGGGTGGGGTGACGCGCGCTCACCACCGCGCTCAGCGCATCCGCCGCCGGCGTCGGCTGCCCACCGTTCTCGGCGCCGAGTGTGCCATCGAGCGGGTTCACTTCCTTGGCCGCCTTCACAGGTTACGACCCTGCTCTTCCTCGACGATGCGCAGCGCGCCGCCGTCGTCGACCACCTTGTGCTCGCGCTTGCTCTCGAGCTTGACGCGCAGCCGCAGCTCGTTCTTCGAGTCGGCGTTGCGCAGCGCGTCCTCGTAGGAGATGAGGCCGGTCTCGTACAGCTCGTACAGCGCCTGGTCGAAGGTCTTCATGCCGAGGCGCGTCGAGCGCGACATCACTTCCTTGATCTTGGCGACTTCGCCCTTGAAGATCAGGTCCTGGATGAGCGGCGAGTTGAGCATGATCTCCATCGCCGCGATGCGCCCGGCGCCCGACTCGCGTGGGATCAGCCGCTGCGACACCAGCGCGCGGATGTTGAGCGACAGATCCATGAGCAGCTGGTCGCGGCGTTCGTCGGGGAAGAAGTTGACGATGCGGTCGAGCGCCTGGTTGGCGCTGTTGGCGTGCAGCGTGGCCAGCACCAGGTGCCCGGTCTCGGAGAACTGGATACCGTACTCCATGGTTTCGCGGTCGCGGATCTCGCCGATCAGGATCACATCCGGCGCCTGACGCAGGGTGTTCTTGAGCGCGGCGTGCCAGGAGTCGGTGTCGACGCCGACCTCGCGGTGCGTGATCACGCAGCCCTTGTGGGTGTGCACGTATTCGACCGGATCCTCGATGGTGACGATGTGCCCGCGCGTCTTGTCGTTGCGGTAGCCGACCATGGTGGCGAGCGTGGTGGATTTGCCCGAGCCGGTGCCGCCGACGACGATCACCAGCCCGCGCTTGCTGAGTACGACCTCCTTCAGGATCGGGGGCAGGTCGAGCTCCTCGAAGGTCGGGATCTTGGCGTTGATCAGCCGGATGACGCAGCCGACCGCCGCCTGCTGCACGAAGGCGCTCACCCGGAAGCGCCCGATGCCCGGCGGGGCGATCGCGAAGTTGCATTCCTTGGTGGCGTCGAATTCCTTGGTCTGCCGGTCGTTCATGATGGCGCGCACCAGCGTCGCGGACTGCTCCATGGTGAGCGCGCGCTCGCTCTGCGGCCGGATCTCGCCGTCGAGCTTGATCGCCGGCGGGAAGCCCGCGGTAATGAACAGGTCGGAGGCCTTTTTCTCGGTCACCCGCCGCAGCAGGTCCTGCATCAGCTTGATGGCTTGATCACGGTCCACGGCGTTCTCCATTCTGCGCGCAGCGCATCACAACGAGTCCTTGTTCTGCGCCTTGTAGCGCGCTTCTTCCTTGCTGACGATGCCCTTGGCGACCAGGTCCGCGAGGCACTGGTCGAGAGTCTGCATGCCCTGCGCGCCGCCGGTCTGAATGGAGGAGTACATCTGCGCGATCTTGCCCTCGCGGATGAGGTTACGGATCGCGGGGGTGCCGATCATGATCTCGTGGGCCGCCACCCGACCGCCGCTGTTCTTCTTCATCAGCGTCTGCGAAATCACCGCGCGCAGCGACTC
>VBNP01000063.1 GCA_005877965.1 Gammaproteobacteria bacterium
GATATCGATGCCTTCCTGCGTGCCGTTCGGCGGCGGGGTGCCGAAAGAGCGCGCCCCGGCGAGGTACGGCCCGAGCGCGAGCAGCACGCGCCCGAGCGGCGGATGCTCGGTGTCGTATTCGTACTGGCCGCGGTCGAGGAGCTCGATACCGGCCGCCAGGTGCTCCGGTTCGTCCCAGGTGTTGGAATACACGCGCCAGCTCCCCGCCGCGAGCCCGCATGCGAGGAGGATGATCAGCGCCAACGCCAGCCGCGCCGCAGGAGCTGCGCGCGCGCTCCCGGATGCGCTCAGAGCTACGCTCCGAACGGGTGGCGCAGCATGATGGTCTGCTCGCGCTCCGGTCCCGTTGAAATCATGTCGATCGGCACGCCGACGAGGCTCTGCAGGCGCTCGAGGTACCGGCGTGCATTGAGCGGCAGCCCCTGGTAGGCGGTAACGCCGACCGTGGACTCGTGCCAGCCCGGCAGCTCCTCGTACACCGGTTCGACGCCGGCGTAACCCTCGACGCTCACCGGCGGCTCCGGGCTGACCTCGCCGTTCAGGCGGTAACCGACGCAGACGCGGATGGTGTCGAGTCCGTCGAGCACGTCGAGCTTGGTGATGCACAGGCCCGAAACGCTCGAGTTCACGATCGCGCGACGCAGCGCCACGGAGTCGAACCAGCCGCAGCGCCGCCGCCGTCCGGTGACCGAGCCGAACTCGTGACCGACGCGCGACAGGTGCTCGCCGTATTCGTCGAACAGCTCGGTCGGGAAGGGCCCCGCACCCACCCGCGTGGTATAGGCCTTGACGATACCGAGCACGCCGTCGAACGCCCTGGGACCCAGGCCCGTGCCGGTGCCGGCAAAGCCCGCCGTGGTGTTGGATGCGGTCACGTACGGATAGGTCCCGAGATCCACATCCAGCATTGCACCCTGCGCGCCCTCGAACAGCACGTTCGCATCGGTACGGCGCAGCTCGTGCAGCGCGCGCGTCACGTCGGTCACCAGCGGTGCGATCTGCTCGCCCATCGCCAGCTGCGCCTCGAGGGTCTTCTGGAAGTCCACCGTCGGTGCGCGGTAGTACTGCTGCAGCACGAAATTATGGAAATCGAGCATGGCGCCGAGCTTGGCGGCGAAGCGGTCGCGCTGGAACAGGTCCGCGACCCGCACCGCGCGGCGCGCCACCTTGTCCTCGTAGGCGGGGCCGATGCCGCGCCCGGTGGTGCCGATGGCATCCACTCCGCGCGCCCGCTCGCGGGCCTGGTCGAGCATGGCGTGCGAGGGCAGGATGAGCGGACAGTGCGGTGAGACGGCCAGCCGCTCGAACACCGGCACGCCCTGCTCGCTCAGCATGTGGCTCTCGGCGAGCAGCGCCTCGAGCGACAACACCACACCGTTGCCGATGAAGCAGCGCACCTGCTCGCGCAGGATCCCGGAGGGAATGAGCGACAGGATGGTCTTGCGTCCGCCGATGACCAGCGTGTGGCCGGCGTTGTGCCCGCCCTGGAAGCGCGCCACCGCCGCGGCCCGCTCGGTGAGCAGATCGACGACCTTGCCCTTGCCTTCATCGCCCCACTGGGTGCCGATGATGACCACGAATTTCCCCACGCCGCTGGACCCCTATCGCACCAGAAACAGGATGATGACCCCGACGAGCATGCTGCCGAGGCCCGCGATGCGCAACTCGCGGTCGCGGATCTCCAGGAGCCTGGCGAACGCGCGCTTCACGCCCTGGGGATTGAGAAACGGGGCGATGCCTTCCAACACCAGAAACAGCCCAAGCGCGGCGAGCAGGTCCGTCAGATTCACGGGACAGCCGGCGCTCGGGCACTAGCGCCGCGGGGCAGCCGCCTTCGACGGATCTTTCAGGTACTTGAAGAAATCCCCGTCGGGCGTCACCACCAGCAGGTCGCCGTCCTTGCCGAGCGAGCGCTCGTAAGCCTGCAGGCTGCGATAGAAGGCGTAGAACTCGGGGTTCTTCGAGTAGGCGCGCGCGTAGGTCTGGGCGGCGGCGGCGTCGCCTTCGCCACGCACGCGCAGCGCATCGCGCTCCGCGTCGGCGAGGATCACGGTGCGCTCGCGCTCGGCGGAGGCGCGGATACCGGCGCTGGTGCTCTGCCCTTCCGCGCGCAGGCGGCTCGCGGTCTTGGCGAAGCTCTGCTTCATGCTCTCGTAGACGCGCGCCGCCACCTCGTCGGGGAGGTCGATGCGCTGCACGCGCACGTCCACCAGGTCCACGCCCAGTCCCGCCGCATTGCGGCTCGCCTGACCAAACATCTGACCGGTGACCGCGGCACGCTCGGCGGATACGATCTGCTGCAGCGTGCGTTGCGCCACCACGCTCTTGATCCCGTCCTTGACGATCTCCGCCAGACGCTCGCCGGCCAGTTCAACCAGTCCGCCGGTGGCGGTGAAGTACAGCGACGGGTTCCTCACGCGCCACTTCACGTAGAAGTCCACGATCAGGCCGCGGCCGTCGTTCGTCAGGAACGTCTCGCCGGTGTAGGACTGCGACAGAATGCGGCTGTCGAATTTGGTCACCACGTCCCACGGCCACTTCGCATGCAGCCCGGGCGCGTAATCGATGCCCACGATCTTGCCGAACTCGGTGCGAATGGCGAACTCGGTTTCGTTTACCGAGAACAGCGACAGCGCGGCGAGCACCACCAGCACACCGGCGCCGATCAGCAGCGGGAACAGCCGCGCGTTCATCAGCGCTCTCCCCGCCCGCGGGCTTCGACCGTAACCGAATCCGGCTCCTTCGGGGCGCCGCCGCCGGGGGCTTCCGCGCCCTGCTCCGCCTCGCGCGCCGCGCCCTTCTCCAGCAGCTTGTCGATCGGCAGGTAGAACATGTTGCCGCCCGCACGGGCGTCGATCAGCACCTTGTGCGCACGCGTCAGCACGTTCTCGACCGTGTCCATGTACAGCCGCCGGCGCGTCACGTCCGGGGACTGCGCGTAGGCCGCCTCGAGCTGTGTGAAGCGCGACGCCTGTCCCTCGGCGAGCGCCATGACCTGCGCCTTGTAGGCCTGCGCATCCTGCTGCATACGCAGGGCGGCGCCCTGCGCCACGGGAATGATGCCGTTGGCGTAGGCTTCGGACTCCAGGATGAAGCGCTCCTTGTCGGCCTGCGCCTTGTTGGCGTCGCGCTGCGAGGGAATCACCGCGTCCGGCACCTGCACGTCCTCGAGATTGACGGTCGTGACCGTGATCCCCGAGGTGTAATAATCGAGGGTGTGCTGGATCAGATCCTTGGTGCGCCGTGTCACCTCCGGGCGCGTCGTGCCGACCAACAGGTCATCGAGGGTGCTGCGGCCGACGATCTCGCGGATCGCGCTCTCGCTCACCTCGGTCAGCGTGGCCTCCGGTTCGCGCACCCGGAACAGCTTCTTCACCGGGTCCGAGAACTGGTACTGCACCGCGAAATGCAGGTCGACGAGATTGACATCCGAGGTGAGCACGCGTGATTTGAAGTCGCTGGAATTCACGCTCGCGACATTCACCTTGGTGACCGTCTCGATGGGCCAGGGCCAGCGCCAGCCCACCCCCGGTGCCTTCACGTCGACGAGCCGCCCGAAGCGCTGGATGATGCCGCGCTCGGCCTGCGCCACCTGATAGAAGCCGCTCCACAGCCACAGGCCGAGCGCCACCAGGCTCCCCATCAGGAACAGCGAGCCACTGTCCCCGCCCCGGCCGCCGGGTCGCAGCAGCGACTCGAGCCGGCGCTGCCAGCTCTTCAGGCGCTCGTCCAGGTCCGGGCCGCCCTGACCCGGGCGGCGTCCCCACGGATTGTTCGGACCGCTTGGTTGATTCCAGGCCATATGGAGGTGGGCGCGATTTCAGCGCTGCTTGGTCGCGCTCGAAACGGCGGTCGATTGTAGGTAGGCCGTCCCGGTCGCACAAGGCATGTCTGCCCCCTGCACCTCCAGAATCTGCACGCCGGCCGTGCGGGCAAGCTGCAGCAGCTCCAGGTCCGGAAGCTCCACCGCCAGCTCGATCGAGCCATCCTCGGCGCAGCTCTCCGCACGCACCACCTGCGCCGCGTACAGGCGCGAGCGCAGCGCACCGCCGCCCGCGGCCACCCGCAGGCGCGCGCGCCGCGCAAAGCGCGCCAGCCGCTCGGCCACGGCACGCGCCAACAGCTCGAGTCCCAGGCGTTTCTCGGCGGAGATCCACACGGCGGTGGCGCGGTGAGCCGCATCGCGGTCGATGCGCGGCGCGCTCTGCAGCCGGTCGATCTTGTTGTAGAGCAGGATCTGGGGAATCTCGCCGGCGCCGATCTCCTCCAGCACCCCGTTCACCTGCGCAATCTGCTCCTCGCGCCTGGGGTTGCTGGCGTCCACGACGTGCAGCAGCAGGGTGGCGGCGCGCGCCTCGGTGAGCGTCGACTGGAAGGCGGCCACCAGCTCGTGGGGCAGCTCGCGAATGAACCCCACGGTATCGGCTGCGACCACCGCCGTGCCGCCCGGCAGGGTGATGCGCCGGACTGTTGGATCGAGCGTGGCGAACAGCTGGTCCGCCACGTAGGCGTCCGCGCCGGTGAGCGCACGAAACAGCGTTGACTTCCCCGCGTTGGTATAGCCGACGAGCGCGAGCGAGGGTACCGGAATCTCGGCGCGCGCGTGGCGTCCGGTCTCGCGTTGCTGCTGGATCCTCGCCAGTCGCCGTGCGAGCACGCGCACCCGCTGGGCAATGATGCGCCGGTCGGTCTCGAGCTGCGTCTCGCCCGGACCGCGCAGTCCGATACCGCCCTTCTGGCGCTCGAGGTGCGTCCAACCGCGTACCAGGCGGCTGCCGATGTGCCGCAGCTGCGCGAGCTCGACTTCGAGCTTGCCTTCGAAGCTGCGGGCGCGCTGCGCGAAGATATCGAGGATCAGGCCGTTGCGGTCGAGCACCCGCCGCTCGGTGAGCTTCTCGAGGTTGCGTTCCTGGCTCGGGGAGAGTGCGTGATCGACGAGGATGAGGTCCGCCTCATGGGCCTGGGCGATGCTGCGCAGCTCCTCGGCCTTGCCACTGCCGAGGAAGTAGCGTGAATCGGGCCGCTCGCGCCGGCCCGTGAGCGTGGCGACCGGCAGCGCTCCGGCGGATACGGCCAGCTGCGTGAACTCCTGCAGGTCCTCCGGATCGACCTGGGCGCCCAGTCCCAGACGCACCAATACGGCGCGCTCACCAGTCCGTGGGCGTTCGAACACTCAGGCTTCCCGTGAAGGGGACATTATTCGGCGTGCGTCTCCGGGGCGGCGGCGCCCTCGTCGGCCGCCAGGCGCACGTTGCGCGCCGGCACGACCGTGGAAATCGCATGCTTGTAGACCATCTGGCTGACGCTGTTCTTCAGCAGCACCACGAACTGGTCAAAGGAATCGATCTGACCTTGCAACTTAATGCCGTTGACGAGGTAGATGGATACCGGCACCCGCTCCTTGCGCAGCGCGTTCAAAAAGGGATCTTGCAGGGACTGGCCTTTGGCCATTCGGGTTCTCCTTATTTTTACAGCTTCGAGTTGTTCGGCGGGACCAACGGACCGCAAATGAACTTCCCTGTTCCGCGATCCGGCAAACCAACGGGCCTCATCAGCGGCGAGGAACCGAGTCTACCTATCTTAACATGTGGGTTCGTTTAAAGCCCAAGTCGGGCCAACTCATGACATATGTCTCGATTCCACGACAGCCGAGTGTCCGGATCGATCCACTCCCCGCCGGCCTCGGCCCGCATCCAGGTCAGCTGCCGCTTCGCCAGTTGGCGCGTCGCCGCAACGGCCCGCTGCACCCCCTCCTCCAGGGCGTATTGCCCGTCGAGGTGCGCCCACAGCTGCCGGTAGCCCACCGCGCGCATAGACGGATGACGGGCCGAGAGAGCGCCTCCGCGGCGCAACCCCATCACCTCCTCGAGAAAGCCCGCCGCCATCATCGCATCGAAGCGCCGGGCGATCCGCTCGTGCAGCACGGCTCGCCGCCTGGGCGCAAGAATCCAGTAGCGCAGTGGCCAGCCTGCGAGCGGGCTGACGGTCGCGCGCTGCAGCTGCGAGATCGGCCGTCCGGTGGTGTAACAAACTTCGAGCGCACGCTGGATCCGTTGGCTGTCGGTGGGCGCGATGCGCGCGGCCGCTTGCGCGTCCAGGCCGGCCAGTTCGGCGTGCAGCGCCGGCCATCCGTGCTGCGCGGCCCGCGCGTTGAGCTGCGAGCGCAGCAGCGGGTCGGCCTGCGGCAGAGCCGCCAGCCCGTGCAGGAGCGCGCGCAGGTACAGCATGGTGCCCCCCACCAGGAGCGGCACCCGGCCGCGGGCGTGAATGTCGCGGATGCTGCGGAGCGCGTCGGCCACGAAGCGCCCCGCGGAATAGCTCTCGGTCGGCTCGCAGATGTCGATCAGGTGGTGGGGAAGGCGCGCGCGCAGCGCGCGTGGCGGCTTGGCCGTGCCGATGTCCAGACCCCGGTAGACCAGCGCCGAGTCCACGCTGACGATTTCCACCGGGGCGCTCTCGGCGAGCCCGAGGGCCCAGTCGGTCTTGCCGGCGCCGGTGGGCCCGGTGAGCACGAGCACCGGCAGCTCGTGCGGCCCGGCTGCCACGCCGGGCGCGGGCGTAGCGGCCGCGCGCGCCCCGGGCGCCATCAGCGCCCCCGCAGGAACAGCTGATCGAGCTGCCGCAGGGACAGGCGCGTCCAGGTCGGTCGCCCGTGGTTGCACTGGTTGGCGCGCTCGGTGGCCTCCATCTGCCGCAGCAGCGTGTCCATTTCCGGCAGCGTGAGGCGGCGGTGCGCGTGGATTGCGCTGCGGCAGGCGAGCGTGCCGAGGAACCGGTCGGCGGCGCCCTCGAGGTGATGCGTGTCGGCCTCCAGGGTGAGGTCCTGCACCAGCAACGGGACGATCCGCGAGATTTCCCCCGGCTGCAGCGTCGCCGGCACGCGCCGCAGCGCGAGCCGCGTGGCCCCGAGCGCGTCGAGCTCGAACCCCGCCTGCTCCCACTCGCCGCGCCGCTCCAGGAGCGCAGTGAGCTCGTGCGCCTTGAGCTCGATGACCAGCGGTTCCAGCAGGTGCTGGGAAGCGGGCGCGCCACGGGCGCGCTCGGCCTTGAATTTCTCGTACAGCACGCGCTCGTGCGCCGCATGCATGTCCACCAGCACGAGTCCGTCGCGATTCTGCGCGAGGATGTAGGCGCCGTGCAGTTGCGCGAGCGCCGTGCCCAGCGGTTGTTCCTCGGTCGAGGACGGGAGCGGCGGCGGCACCTCCGGCCGCGTTTCCGCATCGCGCACCGAGGCCGCGATCGCCCACGGATCGCGCGCCGGCGCGTAGAGCGGCAGGCTCGTCCCGCGCCCCGCGTGCGCCGCGGCGCCGTAGCCGGCGCCCCGCCCCTCGAGCCCCGGGGCGGCGGAGGCGGCGGCGAGATCGGGCTTGGTGTCCGCCAGGGCGCGCTCCACGGCGCGAAAGGCAAAGTCATGAATCTGGCGGCTGTCACGGAAGCGCACTTCGAGCTTGGCCGGGTGGGCGTTCACGTCCACGAGCTTCGGATCGAGCGTCAGGTAGAGCACATAGGCGGCGTGTCGGCCGTGATACAGCACGTCCCGGTACGCGAGCCTGACGGCGTTCATCAGCAGCCGATCGCGCACGCTGCGGCCGTTGACGAACCAGAACTGCTGGTCCGGCTGCGCGCGCGAGCGCGTCGGCAGGCCGGCCCATCCGGACAGCATGACGGGCCCCGCCGCGTGCCGCAGCGCGACCGCGGCGGCGGGAAAGTCCTGCCCGAGTACCTCCTGGAGGCGCGTGAGATCGGCAGCCGCGCCACTCACCGCCGCAGCATCGAGGAGCACCCGCGTGCCGTGGCGCAGGCGAAAGCTCACGTCGAAGCGCGACAGCACCAGCCGCTCCACGAGCCGCGCGATGTGCGTCAGCTCGGTCGCGTCGCTGCGCACGAACTTGCGGCGCGCCGGCACGTTGAAGAACAGGTCGCGCACCTCGATGGTGGTGCCCGGCGGATGCGCCGCCGGGCGCACGCTCGTCAGCGCCCCCCCGTCGACGTCGAGTTGCGCAGCGTGCTCGGCGCCGGCGGCGCGCGAGACGATCCGCAGCCGTGACACCGAGCCGATCGAGGGCAGCGCCTCACCCCGGAAGCCGAGCGTGGTGACCGCCTCCAGGTCATCGAGCGAGGCGATCTTGCTGGTCGCATGCCGCGCCAGCGCCATCGGCAGCTCGCCGGCGGCGATGCCGCAGCCGTCGTCGCGCACCCGCACCAGCGCGACGCCGCCGCGCTCGATGTCGATCTCGATGCGCGTCGCGCCGGCATCGAGCGCGTTCTCGACGAGCTCCTTGACGACCGAGGCCGGCCGTTCGATCACCTCGCCGGCGGCGATCTGGTCGACGAGCTCGCCGGGAAGAATGCGGATCCCCATGCAGACCGCAGTTTACAGGCGATCAGAGGCGCCGAGCGGGCGCGGCGATCAGGGCGTGGCGGCGGCGGACGAGGCGTCCGCGGCGCTGGCGAGAGTGCTGCGGCGCTCCTGCTTGAAACGCGTGCCGTCGGGGGGATTCAGCATGAAGTAACTGCGCACGCCGCCGGCGATCGCCTCCGCCAGGCGCGCCTGCTCCCGGGCGCTGCGCAGGCGGCGCTCTTCGGCGGGATTGGAAATGTAGGCGGTCTCGATGAGCATCGAGGGAATGGAACGGGACTTCAGCACCACGAACCCGGCGCGCTGCACCTGCGCCTTGCGTATTTCACCGACGCCCTCGAGCGCGCTCACCACCCGCTCCGCGGCGCTGGCACTCACGCCGATGATCTCGTTCTGCGCAGCATCGATGAGCACGGGCTCGAGGGCGTCCTGGTCGTCGGCGCGCACGCCTCCGACGAGGTCGGCCGTGTTCTCGCGTTCCGCCAGCCAGCGGGCCGCTTCGCTCGAAGCCCCGTGGACCGACAGCACGTACACCGAGGCGCCGGTAACGCTGCGGTCGGCGATCGAATCGGCATGCACGGAAATGAACATGTCGGCGCGCGCGGCGCGCGCCCGCGCGATTCGGTCGCGCAGCACCAGAAACTCGTCCCGGTCGCGCGTCAGCATCGCACGCATGCCGGGTTCGGCATTGATGCGCTCGGCCAGCGCCCGCGCAATGGCGAGCGTCACGTCCTTCTCGCGCGTGCCCCCCTGCCCGATGGCGCCCGGATCTACGCCGCCGTGTCCGGCGTCCACCGCGATAATGACGTCGCGAGCGCCCTCCCCGGGCGCGTGCAGGGCGCGCACGGTCTTCGGAGGGACCTGGGGCGCCTGCGCTGGCTCGCCAAGGCTCAGCACGAGCTGATGGCCCTCCTCGCCCGGGGCCCAGGCGCTGTGCGCAGGCAGCGGAGACTTCAGTTGCACCACGACCCGCAGCGTCCCGTCCGGCTGGGTGCCGAGGCGCACGTCCGTCACGATCCCGGACGCCGCCGGCACGCGCACCTCGCTCGCCAGGTGCGTCTGCGGCAGATCAATGACCACCCGGTCGGGGTGATCGAGGGTGAAGAGTTTGTGCGTCGCGCCCTCACTCAGATCGAGGGTGACCTGAGCGGAGTCCGCGCTGGTGGAGAGGTGAATGCCGCGCAATTCCGCGGCGCCGCTCACGGAAATAGCGCCCAGGCCGAGCAGACCGGCAGCGAATCCTTCGCAAAAGGTCTTTCTAATCATTGGGTTCGCAGCGCTAGCTGCCAGTTAATCTACGGCCTTGGCGTGTCCTTTTCAACTGCCGTGCGATTTCAGTGCGCTTTCCGATTCAGCCGCCGACGCGCGGCCCGCCGAGCTGTGCGAGCCAGGACTCCCCCAGCGTCGAGCGCGCGGCCACCTCGATGTCATGGCCCGCCTCGCCGATCGCAAACGCCACGGTCAGATCCGGGGGCGGCAGACGCGTCCCGCCACGCTCGGGCCATTCGATGAGCCAGACGTGACCGGTCCGCGCCCATTCGCGCAGGCCGAGGGACTCGAGCTCCGCGGCGTCCTGCACGCGGTAAAGATCGACGTGCACGACGGTGAGTGCGCCCGCCGGGTACAGCTCGAGCAGCGTGTAGGTGGGGCTGGGCACGGCCTCCGCCACACCCAGTGCGCGCAGGAAGCCGCGCGCGAAGGTCGTCTTGCCCGCCCCGAGCTCACCGGTCAGATACAGCACGGCGAGCGCCGCATCCGCGGCCGGGCGCAATCCGGCCAGCCGGCCGCCGAAGTCCTCCGTGTCCCGGGCGGTACGGGCGTGCGTGCGCATCGGCAGCCTCAGAGGTTGACGCAGTTGTGCAGCTCGCGCGCCAGATCACTCGCCAGCAACCCGCGCTCGCCGCTGCGGGCCGCGGCGTCGCCCGCCATGGCGTGCACCAGCACCCCGACACGCGCCGCGATCCAGGGGTCGTGACACTGGGCGAGAACGCCGGCGATCGCGCCGGTGAGCACATCGCCGGTGCCCGCGGTCGCCATGCCGGGATTGCCCCGCTCGCACACCCCCGGCGTGCGGCCGGGGGCTCCGACCAGCGTGCCGGCGCCTTTCAGCACGATGGTGCCGCGGAAGCGTTCGAGCAACCGATCGAGCGCCGCCAGACGATCGCGCTGAATCTCCTTGGCACTCAGGCCGAGCAGTCGCCCCGCCTCCCCGGGGTGGGGCGTGAGGATCCAGTCCTCGCGCGCCGGCGCGCCGCCGCTCTCGGCGAGCAGATTCAGCGCATCGGCGTCGATCACCAGCGGCTTGCCGCTGGCGAGCACGGTGTTCAACGCGGCGCGCGCCCACGGCGAGCGCCCGAGTCCCGGTCCCACCGCGATGACGTCCGCGTGGCCGAGCGCCTCGGCGAGCACCGCCTCACCGCTCAAGGGCAGACAGATCAGCTCAGGCCGACCGGCCGCGATCGAGGCGACGTTCTCGGGCGCCACCGCTACGGTCGTCAGTCCCGCTCCCACCCGCAGACACGCCTCGCCCGCAAGACGGGCGGCTCCCGGCATGCCCCCGCCGCTGCCGACAATCAGGACCCGCCCGAAGTTGCCCTTGTTCGCCGAGCGCGCTCTGCGGGGCAGGGCCGCGTGGATTTCCGCCTCGATGATGCGCGTCAGGCGTGGCGCGGGGTGCGCCGGGGGTGCGGCTGCCAGCTCCAGATCGTCGAAAAACACCGTGCCGGCGTACTCGGGACCCTCGCCCACCAGGAGCCCTGTTTTCAGGCCCACGAACGTCACGGTCGCCTCGGCGCGCACCGCCTCCCCGAGCGCCACACCGGCATCGCCATCGAGCCCCGAGGGGACATCGAGCGCAAACACCGGCCGGCCGCTCGAGTTGATGGCGCGAATCACCTGCGCGAGTTCCGCGTGCACGCCCCCCTTGAGCCCCGTACCGAGCAGGGCATCCACGATGACTTCGCCTGCGGCGAGCTGCTCGGCCGCAAAGTCGTGCGCGGCACCGCCGCTGGCCTTGAAGTCCTCGTACGCCCGGCGCGCGTCGCCGCGCAGTTGCTGCGGAGGGCTGGCGCTGAGCACGGTCACCGTGAGCCCCGCGGCGTGCGCAAAGCGCGCCAGCACGTAGCCGTCACCGGCGTTGTTGCCGCGGCCGCAGACGATGACGATGCGGTGCGCCGTCGGCCAGCGTGTGCGCAGGTAGCGCAACGCCGCTTCGCCGGCGCGTTTCATGAGCGTGTAGCCCGCGATCCCGAGCTCATTGATCGCGTAGGCATCGAGGGCACGCACCTGCGCGGTGGAATACAAAGCGGTCGGCAACGCCACCGGGTCATTATACTGACCCCGGTGGTAGCGCCATGACGGGACCGGCCTCCCTTGATTTGCACGCGCTGCGAGGCGAGCTGGGCGAGCGCGCCCGCGCGCTCGGCTTCGATGCGCTCGGCGTGGCCAGCATCGACATTCCCGAAGACGAGCGGCATCTGCTCAAGTGGCTGAACGACGGCTTCCACGGCGAGATGCACTACATGCAACGTCACGGCGTCCTGCGCAGCCGCCCGCAGCAGCTGCACCCCGGCACGGTGCGCGTCGTGAGCGCGCGCATGGATTACTGGCCGGCCGCGGCGCGCGACGCACGAGCGGTGCTCGGTGACCCGCGGCTCGCCTACGTGTCGCGTTACGCTCTGGGGCGCGACTACCACAAGACCCTGCGCCACGCTCTCGGCACCCTGGCCCGGCAGCTGCAGCAGCGCATCGGACCGTTCGGCTACCGGGTGTGCGTCGACACCGCGCCGGTGCTCGAGAAGGCCCTCGCCCGCGACGCCGGGCTCGGCTGGATCGGCAAGCACACCAACCTCATCGCGCGCGAGCGGGGCTCGTGGTTCTTTCTCGGTGAGATCCTGACGGACCTGCCCCTGCCGGTAGATGAGCGCGCCGGCGCCCACTGCGGCAGCTGCCAGGCCTGCATCCCGGCCTGCCCCACCGGTGCGATCGTCGCCCCCTGGCGGCTGGATGCGCGGCGCTGCATCTCCTATCTCACCATCGAGCACCACAGCGCCATTCCCGTCGAGCTGCGCAAGGCGATCGGCAATCGCATCTACGGCTGTGACGACTGCCAGCTGGCGTGTCCGTGGAACAAGTTCGCGCGCGCGGCGGCGCACCCGGATTTCAAGGTGCGCCATGGCCTGGATGCCGCGGCGCTCCCGCAGTTGTTTCGCTGGAGCGCGGCGCAGTTCGAAGAGCGCATGCGTGGCTCGGCCATCTACCGCATCGGCTACCAGCGCTGGTCGCGCAATCTCGCCGTGGCGCTCGGTAATGCGCCGACCACTGCGGATGTCATCCGGGCGCTCGAGGAACGGCGCGCGGACTCATCGAGCCTGGTGCGCGAGCACGTGGAGTGGGCCCTGCAGCAGCACCGCTCCGCCGCCTGAAACGGTGCTGCGCGAGCTCAGCAGCGCGACCTGTCAGGAACGGCTGACTTGCACGTTGTCGATGAGCCGCGCCTTGCCTAAGCGCGCGGCGGCGAGCACGACCAGCTCACGTGCCGCGGGGGCCGGTGCGCCGAGGTCCGCAGCCTGGCGCACGGCGAAGTAGTCCGGGCGAAACCCGGCACTCTCCAGTGCCAGCAGGCCCGCGCGTTCGATGCCGGCGAAGTCCGCGTCCCCGGAGCGCACGCGCTTCGCGGCCGCCTGCAGCGCGGCGTAGATCTGCGGCGCCAGGGCACGCTCGTCGGCCGTCAGGTACTGGTTGCGCGAGCTCATGGCGAGGCCGTCGGCATCGCGCACCGTGGGTGCGGCGACGATCTCGACCGGCATGCACAGCTCCGCCACCATGCGCCGGATGATGGTCAGCTGCTGAAAATCCTTCTCGCCGAACACCGCGACGTCGGGCTCGACGATATGAAACAGCTTGGCGACCACGGTGCTGACGCCCTCGAAATGGCCCGGGCGGAACTCGCCCTCCAGCATGCGCGACAGGGCGGGCACCTCGACGCGCGTGGCGCGCTCGGGGCCATGCGGATAGATCTCGTTCACCTCCGGCATGAACATCAGGTTGCAGCCGGCGGCGGCCAGCATGCGCTCGTCCTCGCGCGGCGTGCGCGGGTAGTGCGCGAAATCCTCGTTCGGGCCGAACTGCATGGGGTTCACGAAAATGCTGGCCACAAAGCGCTCGCCGCGGCGGCGCGCCGCCTCGATGAGGCTCACGTGTCCGGCGTGCAGGTTCCCCATGGTAGGCACGAAGGCCACCCGCCGGCCCTCACGGCGCCAGCCGCGCACGCGCTCGCGCACGGCGGCAATCGTGGTGACGGTCTCCATGCTAAAAGCAGTGTTCGGGCGCTGGGTATTCGCCCTGCTTCACGGCGCGCACGTACTGTTGCAGCGCCTCGAGATTGTTGCCCGTCCCGTCCATGAAATTGCGCACGAATCGCGGCTTGCGCCCGGTGGTGATATCGAGCACGTCGTAGGTGACGAGGATCTGACCGTCGGTATCGGGGCCGGCGCCGATGCCGATGACCGGCACCTGCAGCGCCGCGGTGATCGCTTTGCCGAGTGTCGCCGGGATGCACTCGAGCAGCACGATGTCGGCACCGGCCGATTCCAGGCTCCTCGCCTCCTCCAGCAGGCGCGCCGCGGTTTCGCGCTCGCGCCCCTGCACGCGAAAGCCCCCGGTCTTGTGCACTGACTGCGGCTTCAACCCCACGTGCGCGCACACGGCGATGTCGTGGCTGGCGAGGAACTCCACGATTTCGGTCTGCTTGCCACCGCTCTCGAGCTTCACCATCTGGGCGCCGCCTTGCTGCATGAGCCGCACCGAGTGCTCGAGCGCCAGAGCCTGCGAGGGGTAGCTCATGAACGGCAGGTCGGTGATCAGGAACGGCCGCTGCAAGGCGCGCGCCACCGCGGCGCTGTGATAGACCATGTGATCCATGGTGACCGGCACGGTGGTGTGGTGCCCCTGGATCACCATCCCCAGGGAATCCCCGACCAGCACCACGTCCACGTCCGCGGCGTCGAGCAGCACCGCAAAGCTCGCGTCATAACAGGTCAGGCTCGCGATCTTCTCGCCGTCGGCCTTCATGCGCGCGAGCGTTGCGAGCGTGACCGGCGGGCGGCTCGCATCGCGTTGCAGGTGCGTGTACATGCGGGAGCGAGTGTCAGCTAGATCGCGCGGCTGCGCAACGGGTTGTAGTACAGCCGCCCGCGGCTCATGCGTCTGATGGTCGCCAGCAGCTCGTCGTAGTCGCGTTGGTTGGCGATCGGGTCGATGGAAGCGGCATTGACGATCAGCAGCGGCGCGGCCTGGAATTCATGGAAGAAACGCGCGTAAGCCTCGTTCAGGCGCTCCAGGTATTGCCGGTCGATGTACTGCTCGAAATCGACGCCGCGCCTGGCAATGCGCTCGAGCAGCACCTCGACCGGGGCCTGCAGGTACACGACCAGATCGGGCTTGGGGGCCTGGATGTCGAGCCTCGCGTACAGCTGTTCGTACAGGGCGTACTCGGCGTCATCGAGTGTGACGCGCGCGAACAGCCGATCCTTCTCGAGCAGGTAATCGGCAACCCGCACCGGCGCGAACAGGTCGGCCTGCTTGAGGGCGGCGAGCTGCTGCGCGCGCTGCAACAGGAAGTGCAGCTGCGCCGGCAGGGCGCCGGCGCGCGGGTTACGGTAGAAGCGCTCGAGGAACGGGTTCTGCGCCGCCTGCTCCAGCACCCCCTGCGCCGACAGGCTGACGCACAGGCGGCGCGCCAGACTCGTCTTGCCGACGCCGATCGGACCCTCGACGACGATGAACTGATGGGCTGCTTCGCTGCTCATGCGTCTACAACGGAGCCAGGCCCTCGGACGTGATGCGCCCGGCGAGCTCGGCCACGCGGCCCAGCCCGGGCAGGTCGAGATCCGGGGCAATGTCCGCCAGAGGATACAGAACGAAGTTGCGCTCCACTATCCCGGGATGCGGCAGTGTGAGTGCCGGCTCCGCGCGTTGCTCGCGCGCGTAGGACAGCAGATCGAGATCGATGATTCGCGGTCCCCAACGCTCGTGCTGCGCCGGCCGGCCGAGCGCCGCCTCGAGCGCGCGCAGCGCGGCGAGCAGCGCCGCAGAGTCGAGCTGCGTGAGCACGCCCGCGACCGCGTTCACGAAGTCCGGCTGCGCGATCGGTCCAAGGGGGCGCGAGCGGTACAGGCGCGAGCTCGACACCAGGCGGGTGAGCGGAATCTGCGCCAGCTTCGCGCAGGCCGTCAGCACCTGCGCGCGCGGCTCCGCCAGATTGCTGCCCACCCCGATGTAGGCGGGGCGCCAGATCTCCATGGCTGCAGATCCGTCACGCCGGGGTGGGGGTCCTGGGCCCGCGGCGACGCCGGCGGCCCCGGCGGCGCGCTACCCGGGGCGCGCCGCCCTCCTGCGCGAGTGCATCGGCCATCCGGCCGCGCTCCTCGACCGAGACTTCCTGCAGGCGCGTCCACCATTGCGCCATGTCACGTGGCGCGAGCCCATGCTCGGCGCGCAGCAGCAACAGGTCGTAGCCGGCACGGAAGCGCGGGTGCTCCAGGATGCGCAACGCGCGCCGCCCGCGCACGTGTTCCAGCCGCGGCTGCAGCGCGAACATCTCGCGCACACCCAGCGAGAAGCGCTTCGGGATGGCGAGGCGCGTCTGCGCCTCGCGTGTTGCCTGATCGCAGGCGTCGAGGATGGTGGCCGGGTCATGCCAGCGCTCCGGTGGGGTTGACTCGATGATGCCGGCAATCGGCCCGTATAAAAGGAGCGCGAACAGGAAGGTCGGCGACACCGGCTTGTCGGCCAGGACCCGCGCATCGGTGTTTTTCAGGCCCTGCAGCAGCAGCTTCTCCACCAGGCTTGCCGGGTGGCTGTTGAAGTATGCCTCCACCGTCGGCAGCAGTGCCGCCAGCAGGCCGCGGCGCCGCAGTGCCTCGAAGCTGCGCGCACCGTGCCCGCTCAGGAACAGCTTCAGCGTCTCATCGAACAGCCGCGCCGGCGGCACACCGGCGAGCAGATCGCGCAGCGGGCCGATGGGTCTCGCGGTGGCGGGGTCGAGCTGAAAGCCGAGCTTCGCCTCGAAGCGCGCGGCGCGCAGCATACGCACCGGGTCCTCACGAAAGCGCGTCTCCGGATCACCGATCAGCTTCAGCGTGCGCGCGGCGATGTCCTGCGCGCCGTCCACATAGTCCCAGACCGAGAAGTCGGCGATGTTGTAATAGAGCGCGTTGGCGGTGAAGTCGCGCCGCCAGACATCCTCGTCGATGGTGCCGTAGATGTTGTCGCGCAGGATGCGCCCGCTGGCATCAAACATCAGGTCAGCCCTGCCCCCGGGCTCGGGCCCGATACCGGCGCGGGAGGCGCTCCGCGACGGCGAGCGCGCCGGCGGTGCGGCGGGCTCGATCTCCAGCTGCGGCTCATCGAGCTCGGGCACCTCGCCATCCTCCGGATCGGCTTCCGGCAGCGGCTCATCCCCCTGCGAGGGCGCACTGGTGGCCCGAAACGTGGCCACCTCGATGATGTCGCGGCCGAAAAACACGTGCGCGAGACGGAATCTGCGGCCCACCAGACGGCAGTTGCGGAACAGCCGCTTCACTTCCTCCGGCAGCGCGTCGGTCACGACGTCGAAGTCCTTCGGCTCGAGCCCCAGCAACAGGTCGCGCACGCTGCCGCCCACGAGAAACGCCATGAAACCGCCGTCGCGCAGGCGGTTCAGCACGCGCAGCGCGTTGGGCGAGATACGGGAGCGGGAGATCGCGTGCTCGGACCGCGGGATGATGCGGGGAGTGGCGGCGGGCGTCGCGACGGACGCGTCGGGGGGGTTCAAGTTCCTGGGCTTTCGGCTTGAGCAATCAGAGCGGCTCTCTATAATACCGCGCTCTTGCTCCAGGCCCCCGGTCCCGCTCCCTTCGTCTAGAGGCCCAGGACATAGCCCTCTCAAGGCTGTAACACGGGTTCGAATCCCGTAGGGAGCGCCAGTAAATCAGTAGGTTACGTCTTCATGACGCGTTGACGTCCAACCATTGTCCAACTCAATCACGCCCTGACCGTTCGAGGCTAGGCTGGGGCTTCATGCCGACATGCAGTTTGATGTGCGTGTGCGACGCTCACGATTACGTCGCCCGGTGATCCTCGAATTTGCCTGAGTTTTATTTTCGCTCGGCCGCCAGCGCGACAGCCCGCTCGAACACCCGATCGCGCCGCGCCGTGTAATCGGCAAAGGTCATGTCGATCGTCTCGTCCGGAGCGAGTGATTTGACCTGCACCGGAAAGATCCAATTCAGCCAATAGCACTTGTCCCAGTCGTTGCACGGGTGTGCATAGTCATGCATTCCGGTTGCGTAGTGGACGCACAGCTTGGCAAGGGGAAGACATCCTGCATTGCCCTCACCATAAAAGCTAAGCCGATCGCCGACGGGTTCGCCCAGGATCATTGCGCGAGATCCCGCCGCCTGCTTCACGAAGGCTGTCGTCGTAATCGCTGCGGAAAAGGTCTGCGGGCTCGTCAGAAGATAGATTCGTCCGCGCGGCACGAAATCCGGCAGGTGCGATGCGAAACGAGCCACCTTCGTATAGTCGCCTCCGGTATTGAATCGCATGTCGAGAATGATGTTGCAGGGCGGATGCGCCCGTATCTCATCCGTCGTGGCGGTAAGGAAGTCGCCGATTTGCTGCTTGTCGACATCCGCGATCGCCTTGAGCTGTATGAAAAGCATGCAACCATGATCGATCCATGCCCGGCGGAAAGTGCTGTCGAAGTCGCGCAGCGACAGTGGTAGGTCCGCGTCGGAGGAAAGCAGCGCGCGCCAGTTCGAAGGCTCGCCTTTCATCTTTTGTGGTGACAGCCAGCGCGTCATCTCGTCGTGCGGCTCGTTCTCGCCGGACACTTCACCTGGCAACGTGCGAGTCATCTCACTGCCGTTCGACAGCCGCAACGTCCATGTCGTCTGGTCGGGGCGCGACCCGATCCCCACGCCGTAAAGGATTTCGGGCGACTGGACGTAGCTGGCGGCACAGATGCGACGCCAGCCCTCCATTCCCCCCTGCAGCTGCTCGAGCGCTGCGATCACCTCGCGCGTCGGCCTGCCTTCGATGTTCTCGACGCGCGCGCCCAGAAGATCAGCATATGCCGATTTTGCTCGCAGGACATAAACACCGTCGGCAAACAGCATCACACGAAGGGGCGCGTAGCTCTGCCCGCCGCCCTTATCAGAGTGAAGACTTGTGTGACCGTTGTCGGCGAGCGCTGTGATGCGCATCAGCGCAACACGAAATTTTCCGCTGTCGAGCGGCACGCGTTCGGATTCCAGTTCGGCGATCCGGCGGCTGGCTTCGGCGCGCGCTGAAGGCGAAAATGCCCGATCCATGGCGAGCAGGCGGGAAAATTGTTCGATGTCCTGCTGCTGCGCTTCGAGTGCGTTGGCAGGCTTGGGAAAATCGTTGGGCGGCGGATCCGGATTGAATCTGTGAAGGAAGTAGAGAGCGAAACCTCCGGCCGCCCCGATGAACAGGACGACGACCGCCAAGACCCCCAATCCGGCCCTGAGAATGCCGCCCTTCGTCATCACTGCCCTCGCTGCCCCCAGGACTCGGCGCCAATAGGCTGCAACGCCATCAACCGCAGCCGCATCGGGACCGTCGTTTGCATGCCGCTGACCAGCATTCGGGCGTTGAAGCGCTACAGCCCGAGGCGGCGGCGCAGGGCGGTGAACACTTCAGCGCTCGGCGGCACCAGCATCCGGGCCGCGTCGCGCTCGAACTGGGTAATGAGGGCTTCGACCGTCTCGCGGCCGTCGGGATCCTGGATGGCTTCGAGCGGGGTCTTGTTGTTGAGGGCGGGCAGGGGTACCTCAGGCCAGGTCTCGTAGCGGCGGCGCTGGAACTCCTCGAGGTGAGCGCGGACTTCGGGGCGGCGCATGAGCTCGTCAGCGTCCGCATCGCGCGGTGTGAGCTTGACACCCGCGCCCGCGGGCCCGGGGGAAAGGGCGGTCTTGAGCGGCTGCCTGCGCGTTCGGCGGTAGCGGGCGTTGAGCGGCAGCTTCGCGATCAGTGCGCGGAAAGCCCGGGCGCGCACGGCGGAGTTGACTTCGACGGTGAGCTTCCGCTCCTCGATGCGAAGGTGGCCCAGGACGATCGTCTCGAGACTCGCACGCTTGGGCTCGTTGCGCCTGATCCAGGGGATGCTGGCCTCGAGGACGGCGCCGGCAGCATCAAGCTTCGCTTCCGAGAGTAGCTCCTCGCGAGTGTAGTCGACATCGAAATAGAGCGTGCGCGGCTCGAGCGGCTCGCCATCGGTGTTGTGGAGCTTAGGTGCCGGGGGATGGAGGTACGATTCGGCGAGAGAGAAATACAGGCCCCGGAGCGCAAGGTCGGGATACTTGCGCAGCTCGGCGCGCTGGCGCACGTGAATCAAGTGGGTCTTGTAGAGAGGCGGGAAGCTGAAGAGACAGACCGCCTCCACCAGGGCGATGCCGGAGAGCTCGACGATCTGCGCAAACACGATATCCCCGTCCTGAAGTGTGGCGGACGCGGAGCGCTCGCGGACCTTGAGCTCCGTGCCGGAGAAGACGTCGCGCGCCAGGAATCCGACGCCCGCCTCGCAGTCGCGGATCTCGTAAAAGCCGAAAGGCGCGGCGAGGCACGCCTCGAGATAGCGCTTCAAGAGCGGATCGAGCCGCCCTGCCCTTCGGATGAGGTAGGCGCGCGTCGGGGAAACGCCGTAGAGCGCGGCGTCGGCGATGGTGCTGCCCTTCTCGGCCTGCGGCGACCACTTGTGGAACAGCCACGAAAAGAACAGCTCCGTATGCGGACCGCCCTCGACAAACCGGTCACTGTCGAGGAGTTTGTCGCGTCTCCCGATCGTGAACTCGGGCCACGCCTGCTGCAACGCGTCGGGTCCGTAAGCCTCAGCGACGAAGCGCAGCATCGCGGCGGCGTAGCCATCGATCGCCTGGCGCACCCGCCGCCAGGTTTGCTCGTGCAGATCCGCGACGGAGGCGCTTTGCTCAAGGAGGCAGCAGTGCTTGTATTTTCTGCCGCTGCCGCAGGGACAGGGATCATTGCGCCCGACTCTCATGGGCGTCATTTTCGCACGCCTCGGCCACAGTGCACCCGCTCTACGCCCGGCGCTACTTTAGTCAAGCCCGGCCCCGGGTGCGACGCGAATTTTGCGCGCCACTGGTAATTTCCGTATACTGCGCATCTGGCTCATAACGTTGCGCCATTTGGCTCAGGACCGGACCGATGCAATCTGCTTTTTCACTCGCCGAACGACCGGTACCGGAGGTGCTGGCTCGGATCCGTCGCGGGCTGCCGGCGAGCATGTTCGACCAGATCGCCGCCACCCTGGGGCTTTCGACCTCCGTGCTGGCCGCGAAGCTCGGTATCGCGCGACGGACGCTGATCCGCAAGCACGGGACCGGGGCGCCGCTGTCGGCAGAAGCTTCGGAGAAAGTGCTGCGGGTCGCCCGCATCTGCAATCTCGCCCGCGCCCTCTTCGCCACCGACGAGGCCATCTCGCAGTGGCTCTTCAAGGCCGACAGCGCGCTCGGGAACGCGGCTCCGATCGATCTGCTGGACACGGAGCTCGGGGCCCGCGAGGTCGAAGCTCTGGTGCGCTCGTTGAGTCACGGTCAGTTCGTGTGAAGCTCGCATGCGGGTATTCCGCATCGCCGCGGCTCGGTTCGCGCGCTCTCGCAAGGAGGCGTTCAGCGGACAAGGGGGTCTGCAGGCTTCCGCCCGCTGGCATACGGCGGGGCAAGCGGTGGTCTATGCGGCACAATCTCTCTCCCTCGCCGCTCTCGAGATCCTGGTTCACCTCAAGCAGACCACGGATCTTCAGCCGTTCCGCTTTTTCGTGGTAGAGATCCCGGATGAGTTCATCCTGATGCCTGCGTCCTTTCCGGCTCGATGGCAGAATGACCATCGGGTCAGCCGCGCTTTGGGCGACGCCTGGCTCGCGGCGGGCGATCGCCCGGTCCTGCGTGTGCCCAGTCTGATCACCCCTGGGGAGTGGAATTTTCTGCTGAGCCCGCTGCATCGTGACTTCACATTGAAGTGGGTCATCGCAGGTCCCAGCCTCTACAGATTCGACCATCGCCTCCTGGAGCAGAACTGATCGTGCCCGCAAGCAGATACCCCTGCGGTAGGGAAGCCGTGAAATAATCGCTCCCGTTCATGGACAGCACAGCTCGCCACCGATGCTTGTCGACCGTGGACCGGCTGGTGCTGGAGCGCGGTGAGCTCGATCCTCTGGAGTTCTTGCTCGCGATGGGCTGCCTGGACTACGCGGATTATCGGGAATGGCGGCATCGGCGGCGGCGGGAGTTGCAGTCGGCGCTGACGATTCCCGTCGAGGAAGTCACCGCGGCCTTGGCGCACGCGCAGGCGTACGCGGCCGAGCAGCACCTCGGCATCGAGGTCTGTCCTCCGACCGCGTGGGATCAAGACCAAGGGTCGCTGTCCATCGGCCCGTCAAAGACCCTGGCGGAGCTGTGCAGCCAGCGGCTCGTGCGACCCGGCGACCGCCGGCAGCGGGATTTGTTCCAGGACAGCGCCAGAACGGTCGCCCTGGAGGCGCTCAACCGCACGCTGGCAGAACATCGATTCGATGCGGCTCGCACCGCACTCGAGCGCCTGAGT
>VBNP01000064.1:0-516 GCA_005877965.1 Gammaproteobacteria bacterium
TGATTGCCACGCACGCGGATTCGGTCGTGGCCGAGGCGATCAACAAGGGCTTTCGCGGTTTCGATTACCCGCTGGCGTGGGAGGCCGTATACAAGGACGCCATGACGCCGCCCGAGGGCGATACCACGCGGGACTGGCACGACCGCGAGCCCGGGGTCCCCTACGAGGCGCGTCCCGGCCTCACGTACTACAAGCAGCTCGGGTATGTTCCGGTCGACAAGACGGCTGAGGCGGCGTCCGAAACGCTCGAGGACGCCTACGACGATTTCGCGGTCGCGCAGGTCGCAAAAGCGCTCGGCAGGGACCAGGATTTCCGGTTGTTCATCAATCGCTCCCGCAACTACCGCCATCTCTACAACCCGGCGCGGGGGTTCATGCAGGGAAGAAACGCCGACGGTTCCTGGGCGCGCGCGGAGGACGGCTGGACCGAGGGCGATCAGTGGGTCTACACGTATTCCGTGCTCCACGATATTGCGGGTCTGATGGCGCTCACGGGGGGGCCGGAGAAATTAAATG
>VBNP01000064.1:532-4257 GCA_005877965.1 Gammaproteobacteria bacterium
CGGCACGACAACGAGCCCAGCCACCACTACGGATATCTCTACGACTTCAGCGGCCAGCCATGGAAGACGCAGTTCAGAGTGCGCGAGATTGCCCGCGACTCTTACCAGAATCGACCCGCCGGCGTAATGGGAAACGAAGACTGCGGCCAGATGTCCGCATGGTACCTATTCGCAGCGATGGGGTTCTATCCGCTCAATCCCGTATCGGGGAATTACATGATCGGCAGCCCGCTGTTCCAGAAGCTCACGCTCAACCTGCCTGACGGCAAGCGGTTTGTCGTATCCGCGCCGCGAAACTCCGCGACCAACGTCTATATCCAGTCTGTGAGATTGAACGGCGAGCCGCTGGACATCCCGGTCCTGACGCACGCGCAGCTCGAGGCCGGTGGGCTGCTCGAGTTCGACATGGGTCCGACGCCCTCGCAGTGGGGCTCGAGTTGGAGAGATAGGCCGCTGCCTGCATTCCCGGATTGATGGACCGCCGGGGACGGCGCGGCACACGCGCCACCGGCGTCATTTGCCCGACGGCGGTGGCGTCGCCACAGCGCCCTTGAGCGTTACCGCACCGCTCACAGTCTTCGGGTCGACGCTGATTTCCGTGAGCCTGGCCGCAACGTCCGGCGGCACGTCGGCCTGGCGCCGGCCGCCCAGGTACTGCGCGTAGAAGGCTTCCATCGCCGTGACCATCGCCAGATTGTTGATGGGCCGAGCGAAGCCGTGGCCCTCATCGGGTGCCACCAGGTATTCGACCGGTTTGCCGTTATCGCGCACGGCCGCGACGATCTGGTCGCTCTCGCGGACGTTCACGCGCGGGTCGTTCTTGCCCTGCACCACCAGGAGCGGCGTCACGATCGCTTTCGCCTGAGTGAGCGGCGATTCCGCGACCAGCAGCGCCTTACCCTGCGCGGTAGTCGGATCGGCCATGCGCGTGTACATCTGCTTGCGGCCCGCCTCCCAGTACGGCGGAATGGCATCGAGGAGCGTGATCAGATTCGACGGCGCCACGATCGCCACCGCTGCCGCATACAGATCCGGGGTAAACGCCACACCCGCGAGCGTCGCATAGCCCCCGTACGACCCACCGCCGATGCCCGCGCGCCTGCGGTCCACGGTTCCGGCGTTCACCAGCGCCTTCACACCCCACGTCAGATCATCCTGCATCTTGCGTCCCCACTCGCCATTGCCGGCGTTGAGGAAGCGCTTGCCGTAACCGGTGGAGCCGCGGAAGTTCGGCTGCAGCACTGCATAACCGCGGTTGGACAGGAACTGCGCGAACGTGTCGTAGCCATAGGTGTCGCGCGCCCACGGGCCGCCGTGCGGCCAGACGATGAGCGGCAGGCCGCTGGCAGACAGACCCTTCGGCAGCGTGAGGTAGCCGTGGATGAGCAGCCCGTCGGAGGAGCTGAACTGGTAGGGCCGGCGTTCCGAGAGCGATTCCCGCGGCAGCTCCTCGCGGATGAGGTACTGCAGCGCCAGGGTGTTCGTCTTGCGGTTCCAGATGTAGGTCGCACCCGGATCGGTGTCGCTATAGGCGGTCAGGATCCATATCGACTCATCCCGGGAATGCGCGCCGAAGGCGATCTCCTTGCCCGGCAGCTGCGCTTTCAGCCAGCGGTATCCCTGCTCGAATGCCTTGTCCCTGAAGTACAAGCGCGGCACGTCGTCCTGGTACTCGGTGAAGAGAATGCGGTAGTCGACATCCGAAGTCGCGACATTGCTTATATCGACGCGGCTCTCCGGGTCGCTTTCGACTCTTGCGGTCACCCCGGTCGTCGGGTCCATGAGCTCAAGCTCGCTGAGGTCCACTGCGCCCTTGTTCGTGATCAGGTAAACCTGCCGGTTGGACTTATCGAAGCCCGCCACGCCGCAGAATTCCAGCACCGTGCAGCCGTAGATCTGCTTCAAGCCGTCCGCCGTGACGCGCAGCACCTCGGTGTCGCCCACTGCGTTGGTGCGCTCCGCCAGGCGCAGCTTGCCGGTGTTGTCGAAATCCCAGCCGGCAATCCGCTCGGTATTCCTGCGCAGCAGGTGCGACTTGCCGGTCGAGATGTGCAGCTCGTACAGGTCGTGCCAGCGGGCATCGCGGTCGTTCAGGCCGATGTACAGCACGTCGGGCCTGGTCTTCGGCACGGCGAACAATTCGGTGCGCACGCCCTTGAAGCTGGTCAGAGCGCGAGTCGGTGGCACCCCGGTCTTCGGGTCCGCCGCCAGCGTCGGATCGATGGCGTAGATGTTGAAGTTCTCATCACCGGCCGCGTCCTGCACGTACAGCAGGTACTTAGAATCGCGGCTCCAGAAATAATTGCGTATGGGCCGGGTGCGCTCCGCGCTCACGGGTCTGGCCGCGCTGAACGGCTCGTTGGCCTTCTTGACCCAGATGTTGCGCGTCCCCTGGTACGGTTTCAGGAATGAGATGTACCGCCCATCCGGTGAGATCTGCGCGCCGGCAATGGTGATCTCGCCGAAGAAACTGCTGCGGTCGATGATCGGCGGCTGCTCTGCCCGCGCGGCAAGCGGCGCAGCGAGGGTCGCAAGTGCCACCACGGTGAGAACCGAACTATTCATGTAAGCCTCACGAGAAGGTGACTGTAAATTGTCGCTCGCGTCATGGCGCCATTCAAGAACCGAGGGCAGTCATGCGCCAGCCTGAGCCGCATACACTCTGCGCACCGTTTCCATGGTATCGGCGTCTGCGGCGCGCTTGTCGTCGCGGTAGCGTTTCACCCGCGCGAGCCGCAGCGCCAGGCCGCCCGGATAGCGGCTGCTCGCCTGCAGGTCGCTGAAGGCGATTTCCGCGACCAGCTCCGGCCGCACGTACACGGTCCACTGGTCGCGGTGAGTCTCGCGCGCCAGAAGCTCCCTGGTCTGCCATTCGAGCATGGCGTCCGTGAGGCCCTTGAACGTCTTGCCGAGCATGACGTACCCGCCCGTGGCCGGCTCCCGGGCACCGAGATGCAGATTGGAAAGCTTGCCGGTGCGCCGGCCGTGGCCCCACTCCGCCGCCAACACCACCAGGTCGAGGGTGTGCGCACGCTTGATCTTCAGCCAGCTCGCGCCCCGATTGCCGGCCTCGTAAGGGGCATCGAGCGACTTTGCCATGAGGCCCTCATGACCGGCTGCGAGCGCGGCCTCATAGAAGGCGCGCGCCGCCGGCTCGCAGGAGCTGATGAGCCGTGGAATCTGCAACGCCGCCGGCACGGCCCGGCCGAGCGCCTGGAAGCGCTCGTGCGCCGGGCGGTCCGCGATGCTCAGCGCATCGAATCGCAGGCAGTCGAAGAAGAAAGCCTTGATCGGCAGCGCGCCGCGCAGCTCATCGACCTTGAGCCTGCGGCCGAACCGACGCATGGTGATCTGGAACGGATGCGGCCGGCCCGAGGCATCGAGTGCGATCGCCTCGCCATCGAGCACCAGCGCCTGTCCGGGGGGGGTACGCATCGCATCGACGATCTCCGGCAAGGCGCCGGTGACATCGTTCAGCGCGCGCGTATAGATGCGCACCTCTTCGGCCCGCTTGTGTACCTGTATGCGCGCCCCGTCCATCTTCCACTCGAACGCCACCTCGCCGCGCAGCTGCCTCAGTGCCTCGCCCACGTCGGCAGCGGTCTGGGCGAGCATGGGGGCGACCGGCGAGAACAGCTCCAGCTGGAATCGGCCCAGCACCTCGGCTCCTTCGAGCAATGCCGCCCGTGCCACCGCTCCCAGACTCTTTGAATACATCGCCGCGC
>VBNP01000065.1 GCA_005877965.1 Gammaproteobacteria bacterium
CGGCGCCGCTCGCTGCGGCTGCCTGCAACG
The DNA here is from genome assembly GCA_005877965.1 of Gammaproteobacteria bacterium. GTDB lineage: Bacteria > Pseudomonadota > Gammaproteobacteria > Steroidobacterales > Steroidobacteraceae > 13-2-20CM-66-19. Next base: position 31 of record VBNP01000065.1, read on the forward strand.
TCGCATAGCCGATGCCGACCCGGCCCTGCGGGGTCTCGCCCGCCAGATAGTGCGCGGCAGTCTCGATCTCATCGGGGGCCAGCGCCCTCAGGAATGAAGCCAACTCCCGCACCTTGGCCAGGCGAGCGGCGGTGGCGCCCACACGCTGCGATGTGTGGACCAGGTCGGCAAGCAGGGTCATGGGCTCGCTCAGGCGGGCCCGCGCGTGACTCAGTGCTCGAGCATCTTCTTCAGATTATCGAGACCGCCGCGATAAACGCCCTTGAGAAGCTTGGTAACACCGGCATCGCTCTCGGCCTCGGGCGGATTGTCGGCCGGGTTC
>VBNP01000066.1 GCA_005877965.1 Gammaproteobacteria bacterium
CATTGGTCGCTCCCCTGAACCCAGGGCGGAATTTTATCGCGCCCGGGGGCGCCTCGGAAGCACCGTGCGACAAACGCGCTTACTGGAGGCGGCTGGCAGGCGCCCGGCGCCTCAGCGCACCTCAACACTCTCCACCAGCATCACCTCGCAGGCGCCGGCGCCGCTATCGGTGCGCGCCAGCGAGGTGCGCAGCCACGCTCCGTCGTCGCGCACCGCATCGACCAGCGTACCCGCGAGGTGTACCACCTGGCCGACGCGCAGCCGCGCGAGTTCGGAGCCTATGCGCGCGTCAGCGGGGATGACGTGGGTGTTCGCGCTGTGGACGATCACGTCCTCGCGGGCGATGGGGAGCAGTCCGCGCGGGCGCCAGGTGTAGAAGCGCGCCCCCTGTGAGATGTCGAACGCCGCCAGCACGTGGTTGTCGGACATCGGCCCCCACCCGAGCGCCAGATCCTCGGGAACGAGATCGGCAAGCCGGTCGAAGCGGTAGTCTTCGCGGCCGAGGATCCGCGCGGTGATCTCGTAGCTCGCCCGGGGTGTCAGCAGCCAGCGGCCGTGGCGCACCGGCGCTGCGCGCTCAATATCGGTCTGCACCGGCTCATCCGGCGCGAGTGCACCGTCCAGCGGGTGAACCGGCCGGCTCTCCCATCGCTGCCAGGCGCTGTAAGTGCCGAGCACCGCTAGAGCCGCCAGCAGCGCAGTGCGTGCGTCCATGCGGCGATCTTCGGGCCCGGCGGCGCCCCGGCGGCGTGACCGCCATCACGTTTGCGCCGAGGGATTGCCCTCCCGGGGACGCCCGTCCGCCATGGTACCTTCGTGACCTGGACATTAATAAATAAGGAGTCAGTCCCGGATGCCTGCGCTGCTCAGCGAGCCGCGGTGAGCGCGCTGTAGCCGTTCCACACGCTCTCGATCCCGATGCACATCAGGATGAACGCCGACAGGCGCACCAGCACTTCGAGCCCGGTCTCGCCCAGGAGGCGTGCAATGTTCTCGGCGAAGCGGTACGCCAGATAGATGGTGACGGCGATCGCCACCACCCCGAGCACCGCACCGGTGGCGTGCTCGGCGAGCTGCGACAGCCGTGGAATGCCCGCGGGCTTGCGGCTGCCGATGGTGATCGCCACCGACATGGAGCCCGGACCGACCGTGAGCGGCATGGTGAGCGGATAGAAGCTGCCGACCTTCTTTCCCGGTCCGCCCTCAAGGCCCGCGGAGCCGGCGTGATCCGACCAAGCCTCCTGCGTCAGCAGTTTCCAGCCGAGCGCCGCGACCACCAGTCCCCCGGCGATGCGCACCACCGGCAGCTCGATGCCGAAGAACTCCAGCAGCCAGGGCCCCAGGGCCATGGATCCCAACAACAGGGCGAAGCCGTTGACGGCCGCCTTGCGCGCTAGCACCGGCCGCTCCGAGGCGGGGAGCCCCGCGGTCAGACCGAGAAAGAACGGAGCGGCCTCGATCGGATTGACGATGGGAAACAGGCCGGCGAACGTCAGCAGGAACGCGCCGGTGACGGCGTTCACGCCGCCGGACCTGCGGCCCGCAACCGCGACGCCGGCCGCAGGTTCATGGCGCGCCTGCCTGCAGCAGTTGATCGATCGCGGCCTCCACTCTCCTTGCCGGCGGCTCGCCCGCGTGCATCTCGCCGATCGCACTGCCGTACAGCCGCCCGTCGCGCCCGATCAGATAGAACGCCGGCCAGTATTGATTGTGCAGGGCGCCCCAATACGAGTAATCGCCGTCCAGCATCACCGGATAGCGGATGCCGAGGCGCGCGACCGCCTGGCGTACGTTCTCGGATGATCTCTCCTCGGGCAGCTCAGGGGTGTGGACCCCCACGACCACTAGCCCGGCGGGGGCCTTCGCGCGCGCCACCGATTCCAGCCACGCCCTGGAATTCAGGCAGTTCACGCACTCGAAGGCCCAGAACTCCACCAGCACCACCTTGCCGCGCAGGCCCGCGAGCGTCAGGGGCGCGGAATTGACCCAGTCCGCGGCCGCGCGATGACTGAACTCGGGAGCCGCACCCGGGCTGGCGCCGCGGGCGCAGCCCACGGTCGCGCAGGCGGTCAGTGCCAGAAGCGCGATCCGTTTCATCCCCTTCATATACCATTCAAGTGAACACCTGATTCTGTGCTCAGTATGAATGGCAAGATCTGCCTCGTCACGGGGGCCACGCACGGCATTGGCCTGGCCACCGCCCGGGCGCTGGCCGCGAGCGGCGCGACCGTCCTGGTTCACGGCCGCGACCTTGCCCGCGCGCGCACTGTGGCCGAGGACATCGGCCATGACACCGGCAACCCGCAGGTGCGCTTCGTGCAGGCGGATTTCGCGCAACTCGCACAGGTGCGGCGTCTGGCGCAGGAGCTGCAGGCGCAGCTGCCGCGGCTCGATGTGCTGATCAACAATGCCGGGGTGATGGCCGCCGTGCACACACGCAGCGCCGACGGTTACGACCTGAGCTTCGCGGTCAATCACCTGGCGCCGTTCCTGCTCACCGGTCTGCTGCTGGACAAGCTCAAGGGGTCCGCGCCCTCGCGCGTGATCGTGGTGGCCTCCAACGCCCATCGGCGCGCCACGCTCGACTTCGGTGATCTCATGAATGCCCGGGTCTCGGGGTCTCTCGCGGCCTACGAGCGCTCCAAGCTCGCCAACGTGCTGTTCGCCCGCTCCCTCGCGCGGCGTCTCGCGGGCAGCGGTGTCACCGTGAACGCGCTGCACCCGGGCCTGGTCAGGAGCCACCTGTTCAGCAACAGCCCGCGGCTGCTGCGGGTGCTGCTGTCGAGCGTCGGACGGCCGTTCATGCTGTCGCCGCAACAAGGCGCGCGCGCCAGCGTGTATCTTGCGGCTGCGCCCGAGCTCGAGGGTGAGTCCGGCGGTTACTACCACGGCTGCCGGCGCGTGGCGCCGAGCCTTGCTGCGCAGAGCGAGGCGTGCGCCGAGCGTCTGTGGCAGGAGAGCGCGCGCCTGACCGGGCTCGCCGCATGAGCCGGGCCTTCGTGCGCGAGTCCGACGGGGACCCGGACGCGCTCCCGGAGCGCGCGCTGAGCACTCATCCGAACTTCGTCACGCCGCGTGGACATGCGGCGATCGAGGCGCGCGTGCGCGAGCTGGAAGGGGAGCGGCAGGCGGCGCGCGACAGCGGCGACGCGGCGGCCCGCGCGCGCGTGGAGCGTGACCTGCGCTACTGGAGCGCGCGCCGCGCCAGCGCCCGCGTGGTCGGGCCGGCAGCGCTCGCAGAGCGCGTGCGTTTTGGCATGCGTGTGACCTTGCAGCTCGGCGGCGGCTCGACGCAGACCTTCCGGCTGGTCGGGGAGGACGAGGCGGATGCCGCCCACGGACTATTGAGCTGGGTGGCGCCGCTGGCCCAGTCGCTGCTCGGCAAGGAAGTCGGCGACAGCGTGCCCTTTCAGGGAGTCGAGGCGCTGATCGTCAGCATCGAGCCATGAGGTAGCTGCGCCAGTACGCGCTTGACGATGCGATCGAGGCGCTCCGGGGTCAGCTCGAGGAACCCGGGTGCGGCGCGCACCCGGCCCGCCATCTCCGGCGCGAGGCGCCGCTGCGCACGGTACATGCGGGTGCGCACGGTGGTCTCGTGCACGCCGAGGGAGGCGGCGGTTTCGATGCCGCTGATTCCTTCCACCACCCGCAGCACGAACACGGTGCGAAACACCTCCGGCAGGCCGCCGATCGCGTCCTCGAGCTCGCGCCGCTCCTGCGCCTCGTCGGCCGCAGCGCCCGCGGGCGCCGGGGCTTGCGCCGCCCCTGCCTGCCACGGCGCCACGGGCGGCGCAGAGCGGGCGCTGGCGCGCGGCGAGCGTGCCTGGTTGAACGCCAGGCGCGTCAGCCAGGCGGCGAATCTTCCGGTGGGCGTGTAACGATTCAGATCGCCGAATGCGGCCAGATATGCGTCCTGCACCGCCGACTCCGCCGCATCCTCATCCAGCAGCACGCTGCGGGCGACGCGGAACATCCGCCGGCTGTAGCGCCGGATCAGCGCCTCGATCGCGCGTTCCTCCCGGGCGCGTGCGCGCTCGATGAGCAGCAGGTCGGGCAGCTCGTCCGGTGCGGCCGGGGTGTCCCCGCGCCGCGCGCGCGCCCCGCTCGCCTCGAGGATACGGACCTGAGTCACTGGTTCCAGCATGGGCGTCGACCTCAACTGTGTATCCTAGGGTTGACCATGAAAAGGAGACCGGCCCGCATCGCGGGCTATTGCGCCGCTTGCGCGCTGGCGCTGGCGCTGTGCGTGCCGAGCCCGGCGCGCGGCGCCGAGCCGGGCGCTGCGAGCGCGCCGCGGGTGCACCCGCAACGCTGGCCGAAGCTGCCGCCGGCGCTGCCGCGCGATCGCGGGCTCGAGAGACGCATCGATGAGCTGCTCGCGCGCCTGACGCCCGAGCAGAAGGTCGGTCAGCTCATCCAGGCCGATATCGACAGCATCACTCCCGATGACCTGCGTCACTATCCCCTCGGCTCCATTCTGAATGGCGGCAACTCCTCGCCCCACGGCGATAAGCTCGCTCCACCCGGTGAGTGGCTCACCCTCGCCGACCGGTTCTATGACGCGTCCGTCGCCGCGCCCGGGTCCCCGGGGATCCCGGCCCTGTGGGGGGTGGATGCGGTGCACGGGCACAACAACATCCCCGGAGCGACGATCTTTCCGCACAACATCGCCCTCGGCGCCACGCGCGACCCGCAGCTCATCCGCCGCATCGGCGAGATCACCGCGCTCGAGGTGCGGGTCACCGGGCTCGACTGGGCGTTTTCCCCCACCGCCGCCGTGGCGCGCGATGCCCGCTGGGGACGCACCTACGAGAGCTACTCGCAGAATCCCGCAGTCGTGCGCCGGTACGTCGCCGCCATGGTGCGCGGCTTGCAGGGCACCCCCGGAACGCCCCAGTTTCTCGATGCCGCGCACGTGATCGCGACGCCGAAGCACTTTCTCGGCGACGGCGGCACCGGCGGTGTGGACCAGGGTGACAACAGCGCCAGCGAGAGCGAGCTGCGCGACGTCGACGGCGCCGGCTACCAGGCGGCGATCGGCGCCGGCGCACAGACCGTCATGGCGTCCTACTCCAGCTGGCACGGCGTGAGGATGCACGGCTACCGCGCACTCCTCACCGATGTGCTGAAGGGCCGCATGGGCTTCGATGGCCTGGTGCTCGGGGACTGGAACGGCCATGCGCAGCTGCCGGGATGCACGCCCGACAGCTGCGCCGCGGCGCTCAATGCCGGCCTCGACGTGTTCATGGCGCCCGACGGCTGGCGCGCCCTGCATGCCCACACACTGGCGCAAGTGACGTCCGGCGAGATCTCCGCCGCACGGCTCGACGATGCGGTGCGCCGCGTGCTGCGCGTCAAGCTGCGCGCGCACCTGGATCGCGAGGGACGTCCGTCGGCGCGGCCGTTCGCCGGGCGCTTCGAGCTGCTCGGGGCGCCGGCGCATCGCGCGGTGGCGCGCCAGGCGGTGCGCGAATCGCTGGTGCTGCTGAAGAACCACCAGCACCTCCTGCCCCTGTCCCCGCACGCGCAGGTGCTGGTGGCGGGTGATGGGGCCGATAACATCGCCAAGCAGAGCGGCGGCTGGACGATCACCTGGCAGGGCACCGAGACCAACCAGGACTTTCCGCACGCGCAATCCATCTACGCGGGCATCGCGCGCTGCGTCACGGCCGCGGGCGGCACGGCGCGGTTGAGCGAGGCGGGCGAGTTCCACACCCGTCCCGACGTCGCGATCGTGGTATTCGGCGAGAACCCGTACGCCGAAGGGGCGGGCGATGTGCCCACGCTCGAATACAGTCCGGGCGACAAGCGCGACCTGGCGCTGCTGCGCCGCCTGCGCGCCGCGCAGGTGCCGGTGGTCGCGGTGCTGCTCTCCGGCCGTCCGCTATGGGTGAACGCCGAGCTCGACGCCGCCGACAGCTTCGTGGCCGCCTGGCTCCCGGGACCCGAGGGCGAGGGCGTCGCCGATGTGCTGTTCCGCGCGCCCGACGGCTCGGTGCGCTACGACTTTCGCGGCAAGCTGCCGTTCTCCTGGCCGCGTTCCGCGCGCGTGCCGGCCGTGGATTCCGGCGAGCCGCCGCTGTTTCCTTACGGCTATGGACTCATCTATGAGGACGACGGCGAGCTTCAGCCGCTGCCCTGATCCCCCGCACCCGCGCCCACCGCCACCCAGGCGAGATCGGAGTTCGATACCGAGCCGGGGTTGAAATTGCGGGCGCTGGCTGCCATGCGGGTGAGCGCCTGGGCGAGCGGCATCGGCGGCTGCGTGTCGCCCTTCTTGGCCTTGTGGAAGCGCACCGGGTTGATGCGGGCGACGACGTAGTTGCGCAGGTACGGGGACTTGAAGCCGCGCGCCTGCAGGGTGGCGATGATTCCCTTGACGCGGGCGTCGATTTCAGTGAGGCGCGCGGCGTGGTCCTCGCGCTGCCGCAGGCTCACCGCGAGAGTGCGCTCGCTGAAGCGGTCGACCTTCTTGAGAAACGCGCTGTAGGCGCCGCCCGCAAAGCGCGGCGACTTCTCATACACGATGCCGAGGGTCAGCAATTCCGCCGCCTCGAACTCCGCAGCGTATGCGTCCTCGCGCTCGCGCCCGCGGCGCTTGGCGAGGTTGCGCGCCATGCGGATCACTTCCAGGCTGCGGTCCTTGAGATTGTGAGCCTTCTCGGTGTTGAGTGCGAGTATCCGGTAGGCAAGCGATTCGTCGGGCGAGATCAGCGCCGTGATCTGTTTCAGCCCCAGTACCTTGCCCGCGGCCAGGCGATGGCGGCCGTTGGGTGTCCACAGCCGCCCGTCCTCGCCGCGCACCACGATGAGCGGATCGAGGAACGCGGCCGTCTCATCGATCTTCGCGGCCAGACGCTTGGCGTGCGTGGGTGAGAGGTCGCGCTGAAAGGGCGTGGGCTGCAGCGCATTCAGCGGCAGGCTCGCCAGCAACAGAGTGCGTCCTCCAAGGGGCTCGTGGTATGCGCCGATGGCAGCACCGCCCGCCTCGCGCACCAATGCTGCGAGCGGCGCGACCGCCGGACTGTCGATCGCGATGGCGACTTCTGCGGCGTCGAGCCCGCGCGCCAGCCTGCCGGGCGCGAGCCGCCCGCGGCGCGCGGAGCGTGCGGCGGCGCTGCGCGTGCGCGCGGCGGCGCTGTGGCTGCGTGTTGCCATGGTGTCATTTCTCCGGCGGAGCAGTGTGCGAGAATGACCGATTGCGCAGGATGTTGCCATGGATTCCTTGAGCCGCGTCGGACAGTTGCCGGCTCAGCGCCTCGACGCCGCCGGGCGCGCGCACGTGGATCAGCGTGCGGTACTCGCGCTCGCCTTGCCGCTGATGGCAAACAGCGCGGTACAGATCGTCCTCAACCTCACCGACATGTGGTTCATGGGGCGCATTTCCACCAAGGCGCTCGCGGCGGTCGGCGCGGTGCAGTGGCTGGTGATCGTCGCGGTGCTGGTGCTGGGCGGCGCCGGCACCGCGGTGCAGACGCTGGTGGCGCAGAATTTCGGTGCGCGCCGCTACCGGCGCGCCGGCCAGGCGGTATGGACCGCGTTGTGGGCGATGGCCTGCGCGGCGCCGCTGTTCGTGCTGGTGGGCGCCGCGCGCCACGTGATTCTCGCCCCGTTCGGGTTCGATCCGCAGGTCGAGCAGCTCGCCTCCGCGTTCTGGTTTCCGCGTGTCGGCGGAGCCTGCGTCGGAGCCGCGGGATGGGCCATGTTTGGATTCTTCAACGGCATCGGGCGGCCGCGGGTGACGCTCCTGATCACAGTCGTGACCACGGTCACGAATGCGCTCTTGAACCAGCTGTTCATCTTCCGCCTGGGCTGGGGCATCGCCGGTTCCGCCTGGGCCACGAACGTCGCGCAGCTGACCGGCCTGCTGTTCGCGGTGGCGATTTTTCTGCGCGCGCATTACCGGCGCCGCTACGGCTCGCACCTGACGTGGCGGCCGCACGGCGGCACGCTGCTGCAGCAGCTGCGCCTAGGGGTCCCGATGGGGCTGTCGCCGGCGGCGGACCTGCTGGGCTTCGCCACCTTTCAGATGATGCAGACGCGGCT
>VBNP01000067.1 GCA_005877965.1 Gammaproteobacteria bacterium
CACTCCTCGGGCGCACCGACCAGATCATGATCGGCCGCGTGCTGTCGGATGAGTTCTTCGAGAACCGCGACTGGCCGGTGGCGAGCGCGGTCGCGATCGTGATCCTGCTGCTGCTGGTGGTGCCGATCATGCTGTTCCAGCGCCTCGAACGGCGCGAGCTCGAGGCCGCCAAGTGAAGGCGCGCGGCCTGTTTACCCGCACCGCGCTCGTCCTGGGACTGGCGTTCCTGTACCTGCCGATCCTGTCGATGATCGTGTTCTCGTTCAACAACTCACGCCTGGTCACGGTGTGGGATACGGCGCACTCTCCCACCCTCAAGTGGTACGTGGCGCTGATGAGCAACGAGCAGATCCTGCGGGCAGCCTGGCTGTCGATCCGCATCGCGCTGATCTCGGCGAGCGCCGCCGTGGTGCTGGGGACGCTCGCCGGGATGGCGCTGGCGCGCCTCGGCGCCTTCCGCGGCCGCATGCTGCTGGCCGGTATGACCACCGCGCCGATCGTCATGCCGGAAGTCATCACCGGCCTGTCGCTGCTGCTGTTGTTCGTCGCCATGCAGCAGCTGATCGGCTGGCCGAAGGGTGTGGGGGCGGTCACCATCACGCTCGCCCATATCACCTTCTGCATGGCGTACGTGACCGTGGTGGTCCAATCGCGCCTGAGCGGCTTCGATGAGGCGCTCGAGGAGGCGGCCATGGATCTCGGCGCGCGCCCGCTGCGGGTGTTTTTCCGCATCACGCTGCCGCTCATCCTGCCGGCGATTGCCTCCGGGTGGCTGCTGGCGTTTACTCTCTCCTGGGACGATCTCGTCATCACGCAGTTCGTCGCGGGACCGGGTTCCAGCACATTGCCGATGGTCATTTTTTCCAAGGTGCGCTTCGGCGTGACTCCGGACGTCAATGCTCTGGCCACGATCATGGTGCTGATCGTGGCCACCGGCGTTGCGATCTCCACGCTGTGGATGCGCTACCGCCAGCAGCGGCGCGCGCGCGATCTGCAGCTTGCCGCTGCTGCCAACCTGTGAGCTCAAGCATGACTGGTGAAGTGTTGGGAATCGACGTCGGCGGCTCCTCGGTGAAGGCGGGCCTGGTCGACCTCAAGGCCGGCCGTCTCACGGGCGAGCTGATTTCCGCGCCCACACCCCGACCGTCGACCCCGCCCGCGGTGACCGACGTGCTGGCGGAGCTGGCCGCGAGACTCCCTGCGACCCCCGGCCGGGTCGGTGTCGCCTTCCCGAGCGTCATCAAGGACGGCACCGCCTATACCGCCGCCAACATCGACGCTGCCTGGCTGGGCACCAACGGTGCGGCGCTCGCCTCACGGGCGCTGGCGCGGCCGGTGCTGTTCCTGAATGACGCGGATGCCGCCGGCCTCGCCGAGATGCGCTTCGGTAGCGGGCGCGGCTGCACCGGCACGGTGATCATGCTGACTTTCGGCACCGGCATCGGCTCGGCGCTGTTCACCGGCGGCAGACTCTTTCCCAACAGCGAACTCGGGCACCTCGAACTGCGCGGCATGGACGCCGAGAAGTGGGCCTCCGCGCAGGTTCGCACGGCGGAAGGTCTGGGCTTTCCCGCCTGGATCGAGCGCGTCAACGAGTACCTGCTGGCGATGCACAAGCTGTTCTGGCCCGACGTGTTCATCCTCGGCGGCGCAGTGAGCGAGCGCTTCGCGGAGTTCGCGCCGCTGCTGCGCTCGGCGGCGCAGCTGCGCGCGGCGCACTTTGCCGGCCAGGCGGGCGTGGTCGGAGCGGCGCTGGCGGCGGCGGAAGCCTGACGGAGGCGATGCGTGGCGAGCAAGCTGCCAGAGGTCGGCACGACGATTTTCACCATCATGTCGCGCCGCGCCCGCGAGCTCGACGCTCTCAATCTCGGACAGGGCTTTCCCGACTACGACATCGATCCACGGCTCACCGAGCTCGTGGCCGCGGCCATGAGCGCCGGGCACAACCAGTACGCCCCCATGGAGGGCCTGTTGGCGCTGCGCGAACGGATCGCCGCCAAGCTCCTGGCGGTTTATGGCCTGAGCGTCGACCCGGAGAGCGAAATCACCATCACACTCGGTGCGACCGAGGCGATCTTTTCGGCGGTCCAGGCCGTGATCGGCGCCGGCGACGAGGCAATCGCCTTCGATCCTGCCTACGATTCCTACGAGCCCGCCGTGCGGCTCGCGGGCGGACGTTGCGTGCGGCTGCCGCTGTCGCAGCCGGGTTTTCGCTACGACTGGGAGCGGGTGCGCGCGGCGGTGAATGAGCGCACGCGTCTGGTGCTGTTCAACAGCCCGCACAATCCCGCCTGTACCACCGCCACGGGCGCTGACCTCGACGCGCTGGCGCAGCTGATCCGCGAGCGGGACATCGTGGTGCTGTCCGACGAGGTATACGAGCACGTGGTGTTCGACGGCGGCCGGCACATTTCCGTGCTGACGCATCCGGGGCTCGCGTCGCGCAGCCTCGCAGTCTTTTCCTTCGGCAAGACCCTGCACGCCACCGGCCTGCGCGTCGGGTACTGCGTGGCGCCACCGGCACTCACGCGCGAGCTGCGCAAGGTGCACCAGTTCAACACCTTCAGCATCGCCCATCCGCTGCAACAGGCCATCGCGGCGTATCTGGCGGAGCAACCCGACTGCGGCCGCGGACTCGCCGGCTTCTTCCAGGCGAAGCGCGATCGCCTGCGCCGCGCGCTGAGCGGCTCGGGCTTCAGCCTGCCGCCGGCGCAGGGGACGTATTTTCAGCTGCTGGACTTCAGCGGCTTTGCGGCGAGGGATGATGTGGATTTCGCCGAGCGGCTGCTGACGCAGGCGCGCGTGGCGGCGATCCCCCTGTCGCCGTTCTATGCCAGCCCGCAGGCGCTGCCTTTCGTGCGGCTGTGCATCGCCAAGCGGGACAGCACCCTCGATGAGGCGGCGGTGCGGCTCAACGCCTTCGCCGCACGCCTGCGCAGGGCTTAGTCAGGACACGGGAGTGCGCGCCGGATCATGAAAAAGACCACTCGCGTCAACCATCCACCCAGGGTAGAGCTGCCGCCCGACAACCACGCGCTGGTGGCGCCGATCTACCAGACGGTCAAATTCGAGTTCGACACGCTCGAGGACACCGAACGCTACCTGCGTGGCGAGCGTCCGGGCTTCTTCTACTCGCGCGCCTCGAACCCCACCACGCGCCAACTCGAGCAGCTGCTGGCGGAGCTGCAGGGACGTGAGGACTGCCTGGTTACCGCCTCGGGCGTCGCGGCGATCTCCCAGACCCTGCTCACGCTCGCCAAGCAGGGCGACCACATCATCTGCTTCGTCGAGACCTACAACCCGAGCCGTTATCTCATCCGCCGCCTGCTGGGCCGGTTCGGCGTGATCCACACCCTGCTTTCCATCGAGGATCTCGCGGGCGTGGAACGCACCCTGACGGCGCAGCCCACGCGCCTGCTGTTCTTCGAGAGCCCGACCAACCCGGTCACCAAGATCGCCGACATCGGCGCGCTCACGCGCCTCGCGCACGCCGCGGGCGCGCTCGTCGTCATGGACAACACCTTCGCCGGGTTTCACCAGCACGGCGACTGCGATGTGGACGTGTTCGTTCACAGCCTCACCAAGTACGCTTCCGGCACCGGGGATGTCATGGGCGGGGCCGTCATCGCGCGCGCCGAGCTCATCCGCGCCATGCGCACCGATTTCGGCGCCCTGGGTGGCATACTCGACCCGCACGCCGCTTTCCTGATCCTGCGGGGACTGAAAACCTATTTCGTGCGCTACCAGGCACAGACTGCCAGCGCGGCGCGCATTGCGCAGCGCCTCTCCGCACATCCCGCGGTCGCCCGGGTGCACTACCCGGGCCTGCCCGCCCATCCTCAGCACGCGCTTGCCGCAGCGCAGATGCGCGACTTCGGCACCATCGTCAGCTTCGATCTCAGGGGCGGCGGGCCCGCGGCGCGGCGCTTCGCCGACACGCTGGAGCTGTTTGCGCTCGCCGCGAGTCTCGGCTCCACCGAGTCGCTGGTGGTGACGCAGCAGATGATGGGTGGGCGCGAGCTGAGCGCGGATCAGCAGAGAATATCCGGCATTAGCGAGGGTACGGTGCGGCTGTCGATCGGACTCGAGGACCCGGATGACCTGCTCGAGGACCTCGACCGCGCCCTGGCCGCCGCGCGCTCGTGACGCGGGGCTCCGTGGAGCACGTTATCCGCAGGCTCGCGTGCTGGTGCTGCGGCGCAGCCGTGGGCCTCTGCGCCTTCGCGCGCGTCGCAGCCGCAGCCGCAGCCGCGCCGCTGATTCCCCTGGAACAATTTGCGGCGGGCCCGGCGATGAGCGCGCCGCGGATCTCGCCCGACGGCAGTCGCGTCGTCTATATCTCGACCGTCGGCGGGCAGAGGTTCGTTGCCATCCTCGACCTGCGCGGCGGTGAGCCGCATCCGATCGTGCGCGGCACCAGCGGCGCGTTCCGGGTCACCCGCTGCGACTTCAAGGGCGACAATCGACTGCTGTGCCATTTCACGGGTACGGAGCGCCGGTACGGCGGCGAGCTCTATCCGTCGACGCGCCTGGTCGCTCTCGACGCCGATGGCAGCAAGCTGCGGGTGTTGTTCCAGGATCCGTTCGGGTGGCAGTCAGCCGGTCGCGCCCTGAATCAGGACCGGATCGTGCACCTGCTTCCCGATGATCCGCACCACGTTCTCATCGAGCTTGCGGACGCCAGCACTGTCTACCCGTCCGTCTACCGCCTCAACGTAGACGCGGGTGATCGTCAGCTGGTGGTACCCGAGCATCCCCCGGTGCTGAGCTGGCTTGCAGACCGCGAAGGCGTGGTGCGCTTTGGCTACGGTTTCCGGGACGACACTGCCTTCTATGTGGCGCGCAGCGGCGCAGGTCAGCCGTGGCGCACGCTGGAGAAATTCAAGCGCTTCGCGCGCGCGCGCTTCGAGCCACTGGCCTTCGGGCCGCTGCCGAATCAGTTGTTCGTGTCCGCGCCCCAGGAGCGCCGCGCAGCGGTGTGGCAGATGGATCTGGACGAGGACCGGGATTTTCAGCTGGTATTCGCGCGCCCCGACGTCGACGTGAGAGCGATCGTCTCATGGCCCACGGATCGGCATGTCGCGGGCTTCCTGTACGAAACCGACCGCCCCCACGTTCATTTTATCGATCCACTGGCCGCTGCAGTCGACCAGGCCCTGGAGCACGCGCTGCCCGGCCTCTATCACGCGGTGCTCGATGCCTCGCGTGACGGCCAGAAGATCGTCACGATCTCCTACAGCGACGCCGCGCCGGCGCGTTATCACGTGTTGGATCTCGCCAGCCACCGGCTGATCGCCATCGGGCGGGAGAGCTTCGGGCTCGACGAGGCGCAACTGGCGCCGGCCAAGGCGATCACCGTGCCGGGCGCGGGAGGCATCAGCATTCCCGGTTACCTGACGCTGCCCCTCGGGACGGCCCAGGGCACGCGGCTGCCCGCCGTGGTGTTGCCGCACGGCGGGCCCAAGGCGCGCGACCGGTGGGGTTACGATCCGCTGGTGCAGCTGCTGGCCAACCGTGGCTATGCCGTGCTGCAGCTGAACTTCCGCGGTTCGACGGGTTACGGCGAGGAATGGGAGGACGCCGGTCACCAGGCCTGGGGCACGATCATGCACGATGACATCACCGCGGGCACTCACTGGCTCATCGACCAGGGAATCGCGGACCCGGCGCGCATCTGCATCGTCGGCTGGAGTTATGGCGGTTACGCCGCGCTCATCGGCGTCGTGAAAGAGCCGCAACTCTACCGCTGCGCGGTCAGTATCGCCGGGGTGTCGGACCTGTCACAGCTGGCGCGCGACAACGATCGCTATTACGGCGGCCGGGACGCCGTACGCGACTCCACCGGTACCGTGAAGGCTGAGCTCATGGCCGAGTCGCCACGGGTACAGGCGGAGCGCATCAAGGTTCCGGTGCTGCTGGTGCACGGCGAGGATGACTACACGGTGCTCGCCGACCACAGCAAGGCGATGGCGAAGGCGTTGTCCGGACATCGCGTGCGCAACGAGCTGGTGCTCATCAAGGATGGCGACCACGGCCTGTGGCGCCCGGATATGCGGCTCACGCTCTACGGCAAACTCGCAGCATTCCTCGCCGTGAACCTCGGCCAGCCCTGATCCGTGCCCCCCGTCGGGGGTATAATCCACTATTACGTGTGAGCGACACGTGCGCGTGCCAGGCATGAATGATGGAACCGCGCACTGCAGGCGCGGGTCTCAAATGCACCGGATTGGCAGGAAGGACGCGTTATGAACATCGAGCCTCCCGCGATGCCGTACGACTTCGCCGATCTCGAGCCCGCGATGTCGCGGGACACGCTGGTGTTCCACTTCCTGCGGCACCAGCGCGTGTGCTTCGACCGCATGCTGGCGATGGTGCGCGGCGGCGAGCTCGAGGCGCTGCCCCTGGATGAGTTGATTCGTGTAACCGAACGTAATCCGGCGCAACACCTGCTGTATCGCTACGCCGCGGAAGTCTGGAATCACAATCTGTTCTGGCGCTCGATGCGCCCGCGCGGCGGCGGCGCGGCGCACGGAGCGGTCGGTGAGCACATCCGCACGCGGTTCGGCTCGTACGAGCATTTCGCGCGCGAATTCAAGGAGGCCGCCGGCGCTCAATTTGGCAGCGGCTGGTTGTGGCTGGTGTGGCGGGACGATGCGCTCGAGATCGTCGCGACCAGCAACGCCGGCACACCGCTGGTGCGCGGTGACACGGCGATCCTGGCGCTTGACCTGTGGGAACACGCCTACTACCTGGATCACCAGAACCGCCGCGCCGCGTACGTGACCGCGTTCCTCGAGGAGCTGGTCAACTGGGATTTCGCCAATCGCACGCTCGCGAACCTGGCCGTGAACTCCGACGCGCCTGCGGCGCGTGTGCGCACGGTGACCGAGACCGACCGCGGCCACCTGAGCGTGCGCTGAGCCGGCTGCGCACCATCGCTCACAGGCTCCCCGCCACCCGCACGCGGTGCGGATGGTAGGGCAGCACCTCGACGATCTCACCCTCGGCGAGTCGCTGCTGTACGCCGCGCCAGAATGCTGCGGTGAGAATCTCCCCGTGCAGGCGCAGGAGCGCGGCGCGCTGGGCATCGTTCAAGCCCAGAAACCGAATGAATGACTCGGGGAAGACGTCGTTCTCACCCACGTAGAACCAGGCTTCGCCGCGCATCTCATCCTCGAGGCTGGTGGCCTGCGGCAGGTCGCGGAAGTTGCAGTCGGTAACCCGACACAGCTCGTCGTAGTCGTAGAAGATCACGCGACCGTGGCGCGTGACACCGAAATTCTTCAGCAGCAGGTCACCGGGAAAGATGTTGGTGTAGGCGAGATCACGGATGCATTGTCCGTAATCAAGCACCACGCGCTCGGCAGCTTCGGCGGGAGTGCTGCGCAGGAACAGGTTGAGCGGCGTCATGCGCCGCTCGATATACATGTGATCGAACACCAGGTTTGCGCCGTCCTCGTGCACGGTGTGCGCCGCTTCGCGCCGCAGCTCATCCAGCAGCTCGGGGGCAAAGCGCGCGCGTGGGAAGCGCAGGCGCCGGAATTCCTGGGCGTCCACCAGCCGTCCGGCCCGGTCGTGGATGAAGACCATCTGATACTTGGCGAGCACCTCTTCGCGCAGCACGGTCTTGGGATGGGGGAAGCGGTCGCGGATCACCTTGAAGACGACGTCGAAGGAGGGCAGGGTGAAGCACACCATGACCAGGCCGCGCTCCCCGGGCGCGTGCGCGAACAGATCCTGGGTGTGCTCGAGGTGACGCATCAGCTCGCGGTAACGCTCGGTCTTGCCCTGCTTGGCGCGCCCCAGCACGGTGAACAGCTCGCTCACCGGTTTGCGCGGCATGATCGCCTTCAGGAACACCACGGCCTCGGCGACGCGCTCGAGATCGACGTGGAAGTAGGAGCGGGTGAAGCTGAACACAATGCTGACGTCGTCTTCCGCTAGCATCACGGCATCCACGAGCATGCCGCTGTCGGTGTTCTTGAGCGCGATCACCAGCGGCAACACGAACTCGCGCCCCACCACGCGGCCGACGACGTAGGCGCGCGAGATCTGGTAGAACACCGGCCGGATCACCTCGACCCGCTCGACATCGCGCCGTTGCCCGCTGGCGGGCAGGTGGGCGCGCACCTCGGCGGCGACGTGCGCGATGCTGTTGTCCAGATCGCGCCATGGCGAGCGGAAGCGCACGTCCCCCAGCAGATCCTCGAACAGCAGCGACAGGGAGCCGTGATTGACATAGGTGTTGGTGCCCACCGCGGACTGCAGGCTCGCCAGCGGATCCAGATCGGTGGCGACAAACTCGATGTCAGGTGCGACGCCCACCGTGCCGAACAGCCTGCGGCTGATGGAGCTGAAGAAGGTCTTGGTGAACTCCGGATCCGCCAGCTCGGTGATCCGCGCGGCGAACGCGCCATGGATCTGCCGCCACAGGTCGCGATCGAACGCCTGCGCCCCGAGCCTGAGCCGCAGCTCCGCGATCGTCTGGTTTACGAAGCGGTCGTACAGTCCGATGCGCTCGATGGCGTCCTGCTGGCTGCCGCGCCAGTCGCGTCCGTCGAAGCGCAGCGGCGCGCGGCGCGTGATGGCGCGGAACTCCGCGTTGTAATGGGCGAAGGCATCCACGATCTGGCGGGCGCAGTCCTGCGCCAGTGCGGAAGCTGCGTCAGCGGAGCGGGGCATGAGGACCGCGGACCCTCAATCGAAGTCGGTCGGCAGGCCTGGGTTGAGCCGGTGTTCGTACAGCCGCTCGATCTGCGGACCGAGGACACGGCCGGTGGACAGCTGCGGCAGGGCGCGCACCGGGAAAAACGCTACCGCGTCGGTTTCGGGGCCGGGAAAAGGGCTGCCGCCGGTGAGCTCGCACACGAAGAACAGCTTGTAGATGTGATACACGCCCGGCGGATGTGGATGGCGGTTCTTGTCCACCAGGGCGGCGAGCTTGACGGCGCGGGCGCGGTAGCCCGATTCCTCGTGGATTTCGCGCGCCACGGCCTCCGAGGGCGCATCGTTCACGTCCACCCAGCCGCCCGGCAGAGTCCACCGGCCATCGCTCCGTTCGCGCACCAGCAGCACCTGATCGCCGTCGAACAGACCGCCGCGTACGTCGACTTTGGGCGTGGCATAGCCGCGCTCACCCTCCCACAAGGCGCGCGCCCGGTCGGCGGGAATCTCCAGCTCGAGAGACACCATGTCGGCCGCCAGCTCCTGCAGCCGGGTGTAGCGCTCGCGATCGAACGGATCGCGGCTGAACGTCAAGCCGTTCTGCGCGATGGCCTGCAGCTGGCGCGCCCAGCCGAGCTTCTTCGCCAGCGGCGTGCCCGGACCGCTCATGACAGGCGCACCGGCCCCGGGCGCCTAGAGGTTGCGGATCAGCGCATCGCCAAACGCGCTGGTCGACACTTCCCGTGCCCCTTCCATGAGTCGTGCGAAGTCGTAGGTGACGACTTTCTCCCCGATCGTCCGGTCCATGGCGCCGATGATGGCATCGGCCGCTTCGACCCAACCCATGTAACGGAACATCATCTCTCCGGACAGGATCAACGAGCCCGGATTCACCCGGTCGAGATTCGCATACTTGGGCGCCGTGCCGTGCGTCGCCTCGAACACGGCGTGCCCGGTGAGGTAGTTGATATTGCCGCCCGGGGCGATGCCGATGCCGCCGACCTGCGCCGCCAGCGCATCCGAGAGATAGTCGCCGTTGAGATTGAGCGTCGCAATGACGTCGAACTCCTCGGTACGGGTCAGCACCTGCTGTAGCGTGATGTCGGCGATGGCGTCCTTGATGATGATGCGTCCGGCCTTGCGGGCGGCGTCCATTTCCGCGTTGGCGTCCTTCTCACCGTTGGCCGCCTTGGTGCGCTCCCACTGCTCCCAGGTGTAGGTGTGGGAGGCAAACTCACGCTCGGCGAGCTGATAGCCCCAGTTGCGGAATGCGCCTTCGGTGAACTTCTGGATATTGCCCTTGTGAACCAGCGTCAGGCTCTTGCGCCCGTTGGCGATGGTGTAGCCGATCGCGGCACGGATGAGACGCTCCGACCCTTCCTTCGACACCGGCTTGATGCCGATGCCGGAGCTTTCCGGAAAGCGGATCTTGGCATACGCCTTGGGGAAGGCCTGGCGGAACAGCTCGAGAAACTTCCGGTTGTCGGGGCTGCCGGCCTCGAATTCGATGCCGGTATAGATGTCCTCGGTGTTCTCACGGAAGATTACCATGTCGACTTTTTCGGGATGCCGGACGGGCGAGGGCACGCCCCGGTACCAGCGCACCGGGCGCAGGCACACAAACAGGTCGAGCATCTGACGCAGCGCCACGTTGAGCGAGCGGATGCCGCCACCGATCGGGGTGGTGAGCGGTCCCTTGATGGACACGAGATACTCGCGGCAGGCGGCCACCGTCTCCTCCGGCAGCCAGGTGTTGAACAGCTTGTTGGACTTCTCTCCCGCGTAGACCTCCATCCAGTGGATGCGCCGCTTGCCGCCGTAGGCCTTGGCCACCGCGGCGTCCATGACGCGCACGCTGGCGCGCCAGATGTCGGGGCCCGTGCCGTCACCCTCGATGAATGGAACGATCGGGTTCGGCGGGACCAGCACTTTGCCGTTGCTGATGGTGATCTTCGCGCCCTGGGCGGGCGGCGTGACCTTGGGGCTGGCGGCCGTGGACATGAGGTGTTCTCCTGGGGGAGTCGCCGGCTGCGTGGGGCGACGCCGGGGCGGGGAATGCTAGCACACGCCAGGCGCAGCACGCGGCGCGTACCCGCGGGCGTGCCCGTATGAGAGACTGCCGCGCGGCTTACGCGTTGGGGGGCAACTAAGAAGCGTATGTCCTACACAGTTAATAAGAGTAACGGGGCGGCGGCCGCCAAACCATCGCTCCTGCGGCAGCTGTGCGCGGTGCGGCCGATCGACCCGGCAGATTTCTCCGGCAAGAGCCGCCTGAAGCAGGTGCTGAGCGCGCGGGCGCTCATCGCCATTGGCCTGGGAGCCACCATCGGCTCGGGCATTTTCGTGCTCACCGGCACGGTCGCCGCGAACCACTCAGGGCCTGCGATCACGCTCTCGCTCCTGATCGCCGCCTTCGGCGGCGGACTCGCCGCGTTGTGCTACTCGGAATTCGCCACTTTCCTGCCGGTGCCCGGCAGCGCCTACAGCTATACGTACGCGACGCTCGGCGAGTCGCTCGCCTGGTTCATCGGCTGGAATCTGCTGCTCGAGTACGCGATATCGGCCTCCGCGGTGGCGGTAAGCTGGTCCGCATACGTCGTGAGTCTGCTTCACGACGCGCATATCCAGCTGCCGGCGTTACTCGTCAACGCTCCGCTCGCGCTCGATGCGCACGATCACGTGGTTGCCACGGGCGCCCTCATCAACGTGCCGGCGGTGCTGATCATCGCCGCCATGACGGCGCTGCTGTACGTTGGTGTGCGCGGCTCGGCCGGCGCCAACACGATCATGGTGACTCTCAAGGTCGCCATTATCGTGATCATCGTCATTGCGGGCCTCAAGTACGTCGACCCCGCGAACTGGCATCCGTACGTGCCGCCTAACACCGGGGTCCGCGGTCATTTCGGCTGGACCGGGGTGATGCAAGGCGCGGCCATCATCTTCTTCTCCTATGTCGGTTTCGATACGGCCTCGACGACCGCGCTCGAGGCGCGCAACCCGCAGCGCGACCTGCCGCTCGGTATCATCGGCGCGCTGGTCATCTCGGCCGTACTGTATGTCGCGATGGCCACGGTCCTGACGGGCATGGTGCCGTTCCAGAAACTTGATTCCGATGCACCGGTGGCCGTGGCACTCGACGCCCACCCGCAGCTCGTCTGGCTGTCGTGGATTCTCAAGGTAGGCGTCATCGCCGGGATGACCTCCGTCATCCTCACTTCGCTCCTCGGGCAACCGCGCATACTGCTTTCGATGGCGGACGATGGGCTGCTGCCACCCTTTATGAGCCGTTGCCATCCGCGCTTCAAGACCCCGCACGTGTCCACGGTGATCACCGGGGTGTTCGCGGCGCTGATCGCCGCAATCTTTCCGCTCGACCTGCTCGCGGATCTCATTTCCATGGGCATCCTGCTGGCGTTCGCCGTGGTGTGCCTCGGGGTGCTGGTGTTGCGCTATACGCGGCCGGATGCCCCGCGGCCGTTTCGCGTGCCCTGGGCACCCGTTACCTGCGTGACGGGCACGGTTGTGTGTCTGGGCATGACCTACTACCTCTCGCGCGAGACCTGGGCACGGCTCGTGATCTGGACCGCGCTCGGCATGTCCATCTACGCCTTCTACGGATTCAAGCACAGCCGCCTGCGCCAATGACCGAGACGCTGCCGGGCACCCCCGCCGCGGATGGCTTCCGCATGCCGGCGGAATTCGAGCCGCACGCGGGCTGCTGGATGCTGTGGCCGGAGCGGCCGGACAACTGGCGCGAGGCGGCGCGGCCGGCGCAGCTGGCATTCGTGGAGGTGGCGGCGGCCATCACGCAATTCGAGCCGGTCACGGTCGGGGTGTCGACCCCGCATTACCCGACCGCGCGTGCGCTGCTGCCCGAGCGCGTGCGGGTGGTGGAAATGGCGCACGATGATGCCTGGATGCGTGACGTCGGGCCCACCTGCGTGGTGGATGCCCGCGGCACCGTACGGGGAGTCGACTGGCGCTTCAACGCCTGGGGCGGCCTGGCCGGGGGGCTGTATTTTCCCTGGGACCAGGATGATCTCGTGGCGCGCAAGGCGCTGGAGATCGAGAGGCTCGACCGCTACCGCGCCCCGCTGGTGAACGAAGGCGGCGCGATCCACGTCGACGGTGAGGGTACGGCGCTCGTCACCGAGGAATGTCTGCTGAGCGCCAATCGCAATCCGCGGCTCGGGCGCGAGAGCATCGAGCGCGGCCTGCGCGACTACCTGGGTGTGAGCCAGGTCATCTGGCTCGGCAAGGGAGTGTTCAACGATGAGACCGGCGGGCACGTCGACAATCTCGCGTGTTTCGTGCGCCCCGGCGAAGTGTGCCTGACGTGGACCGATCGCCGGCGCGATCCGCAGTATGCGATCTCACTGGATGCCTGGGAGCGCTTGCATGAGGCGCGCGATGCCCGGGGGCGGCGGCTCAAGGTGCAACGCCTGCCGATGCCCGGCCCGCTCAGCCTTGGTGCGCGCGAGGCCGCCGGGGTCGTCGCCCGCCAGGGCACCCGCGGGCGTGTCGCCGGGGAGCGACTCGCGGGGAGCTACGTGAACTTCTACATCGCCAACGGCGGCATCATCATGCCGCTGCTGGATGCACGCACCGACCGGGCCGCGGCACGACGTCTGAAGAGCCTGTTCCCGGCGCGCCGCGTGGTGGGCGTGCCGGCGCGCGAAATCCTGCTGGGGGGCGGCAACATCCACTGCATCACTCAGCAGGTACCCGCAGCCCGAATGAGCCGACAGCGAGCGCCCGTCCACGCTGGCGGCGGCCGACGGGCAGTGCGCCGCCACGGCAGTTAAGTTAACAGCGGGCACAGGCGCCGTCGGTCCCGAGCGACAGGACCGTGGGACCGGAACTTGCGGTATCGTTCTCACGCATGCGTTGCTTAGCCTGGACGATGTTGATGGTGATCGCAGCCGGGGCGGGCGCCGCCGGCGTGAACGGTGAGTTCAACCCGGTGCTCAGGCAGCCGCATCATGCGAGCGTAGAAAACGCGACTGGCCGGGTCATCGTCAAATTCCGCCCCGCCGACAGCTCCCCGCAGAGAGCCAAGCTTCGATCGACGCAGGATCGCATCTCCGCTCTGATGGCACGCACCGGTCAGAAGCTGCGTGCCGTGCGCTCCGTTACCGAGCTCCTGCATGGCATTCGTGTCGAGCCAGCAGTTGCCGGCGAGCCGATCGCGGCGACGGTCCAGCGCTTGCAGGCGGATCCCGAGGTCGAGTACGCGGAAGCCGAGCAGTGGCGCTACCCACACGCAACAACACCCAACGATCCCGTGTTCTCGCAGCAGTGGTACCTGCAGGGGAGCTCCGCCACGACACCGAGTGCCGTCGATGCCGTGACCGCCTGGGATACGACGACCGGCAGCACCGGGCTCGTCATCGCCGACCTCGACACCGGAGTCCGCTTCGAGCACCCGGACCTGCAGTGGGCGGGATCGGGTGGGCGTCTGCTCCCGGGGTACACGTTCATCTCCGACACCTTCGCTGCCAATGACGGCGATGCGCGGGATGCAGACGCCTCGGATCCGGGTGACTGGGTCGTCCAGGCAGACCTGAACAAACCGGAATGCAATGGTGGAACGACAGCTAACAGCTCCTGGCACGGCACGCGCGTCTCCGGCATTCTCGGAGCGCTCAGCAACAACGGTGTCGGCATCGCCGGCATGACCTGGAGCGCGTGGCTCTTGCCCGTGCGCGTGCTCGGCAAGTGCGGGGGCACCGACTTGGACATCATTGCCGGCATGCTGTGGGCGGCCGGGATCCCGGTGAGCGGCGCGCCGGACAACCCCTATCCGGCCCGGATCGAGAACATGAGTCTCGGCGCCCCGGGCAGCTGCCCGCGGATCTACATCGATACCATCGGTCAGCTGGCCGCCAAGGGAGTGTTGGTCGTCGTTTCGGCGGGAAACGAGGGCGGGCCGGTTGCCTCGCCGGCTAACTGTCCCGGTGCTGCCGGTGTGGCTGGATTACGGCACGCGGGCACCAAAGTTGGATACAGCAGCCTCGGGCCGGAAGTTGCAGTCAGCAGCCCGGCGGGAAACTGCGTCAACACGACAGGCGGACCGTGCCTGTATCCCATCACGACGACCTTCAATCAGGGTACCACCACACCCGGCGCGAGCGCATACACAGACCAGGTCAACACTCCGAATCTCGGCACGAGCTTTTCGGCGCCCATCGTCTCAGGCGTCGCGGGCCTGATGCTCTCCGTGAACGGCAATCTGAACTCGACTCAGCTCATTGCGCGATTGAGGGAAGGATCGCTGCCCTTCCCTCAAACGTCCACCTCGGTACCCACGCCGCCGCTGTGTCACCCACCCGCCGGTCCCAGCGACCTTCAGACTTCCGAATGCATTTGCACGAACGACCGCATGACTTGCGGCGCCGGGATGGCGAGCGCCTCGGGGGCGCTCAACGCGGCGCTCCGGCCGATCGCGGCCGTCAAGCTTCCCGCGAGTGTCTCGGCTGGAATGAACGTCACGCTCGATGCGTCGGGCAGCGGTGCCGCGTGCAAACACACAGTTGCCAGCTACCAGTGGGCGAGCAGCGATCCCGCGGGTCATCCGGTCAATCCCGCGACGGGTTCGTCCACGACCGTAATCGCACCGGCGAGCGGCACGTTCAACGTGACGCTCACGGTGACTGATGACGCCGGCAAGGTCGATCAAGCAACGGTTACCGTTAGCTCAACCGCGGCTACCAGCTCTGCTCCTGCGACGGCAGGCACCACCGCCTGCCTCACGGCCATTTCCGTCCCTTCTGGGGTGACGGTTTCCGTGTCGCCTCCCACTGGCAGCCTTCAGGCCGGAAGCGGCACCACGGAGACCCTTACCGCGACGGTCGGTAACACCGTCAATACGCAGGTGAACTGGCAGGTCGACACGGTTACCGGCGGCAATGCGACAGTCGGTACGATTTCGACCAGCGGCGTCTATACGGTTCCGGCGACGGTGCCGTCGCCCGCAACCGTGACTATAACGGCCGTGTCGGTCGCGGATCCGACGCGCTCAGGGTCCGCGACGATCACGATCACTGCGGCACAGGGCGGTGGCGGCGGTGGCGGCGGCGCCCTCGATGCGTTGAGCCTGCTGGCGCTTGCGCTGGCGGGCCTGGCGAGCGCGGTCCGCAACCCTTACAACAGCCGCTGGGCGGCATCCAGCCAGGGGCGCTGCGCCCGGCGGTAGTGACCCGGCGCGATGCGCGCCTGCTCGAGCAGCTCGCGCGCCACCTTCTGCGCCTCGGCACGCCGACCCTGGGCCTGCAGCAGCTGCGCGTAACGCACCGAGGCTTCGGCGCCGGGGTAGGAGGGCGCCAGCACCGCGTACTCCTCGAGCGCCTTCGGTACGTTGCCTTCCGCCTCGAGCGCGCGGGCGTACAGGAGATGCCCTGCCGGTGAGCGAAAATCCGGGTTGCGCCGGATGAGTTCATCGAGCGTGGCACGCGCAGCGGATGCGTCGCCCTTGCCGAACTGCGCCTGCGCGAGTCCCAGCATGAGATTGGGGTCATGCTCATACAGTCCGCTGAGTGCCTCGCGGTACTGACCGATGGCCTCCTCGTAGCGCTGGTGGTGCACCAGTTCCTGCGCGTAGCGCTGGCGGCTCGCGACGTTGCCGGCGACGCGCGCCTCGCTCTCGTAGCGGCGCAGCTCCCGGGCGGGATCCATGGCCTTGCGCAAGCCGCGCGCGGCGCGCTGCGCCGTACGGCTGCGGAACAGTTCGGGAACAATCTCCACCGCGATGTAGGCAATCGCTCCCGGCAGCGACAGCAGCGCGAGCACCCAGATCCAGATCTGGTTCCGTCCGGTCTTGACGACATGGATGATGAGGGCCACCTGGACGATGATCGACAGAATCAGAAGCGACATGGCCTTTATCTCCGCAGTCTACGGGTGCGCCGCCGCTCCGGGTGGCAGCGCGAAGGCGATGACGTAGTCGCCGCGCGGTGTGCCGAGCGGGCCGTGGCCGCCGGCGCTGATCACGAGATATTGGCGCTGGTTGTGTCCGACCCGGTAGGTCATGGGCGTGGCCTGACCGCCCGCGGGCAGCTTGTACTTCCACAGCTCGCGTCCGGTCTCGATGTCGAAGGCACGCAGGTAGCTGTCCAGGGCTGCGGCGACAAACACCAGGTCGCCGTCGGTTGCGATCGGTCCGCCCATGTTCGGCATGCCGAAATCGCGTGACGGCACGAACCAGGGCGTCAGCCCCTCGGTTGAGCCGAGCGGCACCTGCCAGACGATGCGGGAATGACGCAGGTCGAGGCTCACCAGGGTACCCCAGGGCGGCGCAGTGCACGGCAGGTCCCACGGCGAGAGCAACGGCTCGCGGCGCATGGCATAGGGCGTGCCCGCCTGTCGGGCGAACTCGGAATGCGGAAAGCGGTCCGAGCGCACGTCACGCTCGAAGTCCTGTGGTGAAATGAGAGTGACCACCATCGGCAAATGATTGACGGCCGCGATGACGCGCTCGCGCTGCTCGTCGAACACGATGCCGCCCCAGTTCACGCCGCCGAGGTAACCGGGTGACAGGAGTGTGCCGCGCGTGTCGGGCGGGGTGAAAATGCCTTCGTTGCGCAGCGAGGCGATGAGGTCGCGGCACTTGCCGCGATCCCAGAACGTGAGGCCCCAGGCATCACCGGGTTGCACCGGGCGCTGTGAGGTCAGCGCGGGCAGCGACGAAAACGGCTGCGTGGACCACGCCTGTTCGCCCGCGACGTGGCTCGCGGGCACGGGTTTCTCGGTGATCGGGAACAGCGGCTGTCCGCGGGTGCGCTCGAACACGTACAGCATGCCGGTCTTGGTCGCCTGGATGACCGCCGGTACCGGTACC
Organism: Gammaproteobacteria bacterium; assembly: GCA_005877965.1. Lineage (GTDB taxonomy): Bacteria > Pseudomonadota > Gammaproteobacteria > Steroidobacterales > Steroidobacteraceae > 13-2-20CM-66-19. The sequence continues at coordinate 17,501 of VBNP01000067.1, forward strand.
CCCTGCACCTCGATGTCCCCCAGCACCGGTTGCGCGGCGACGTCGTAATCCCACAGGTCGTGGTGGATGAGCTGCTGTTGCCAGGCGAGCCGGCCGCTCCTGGCATCGAGTGCGAGCAGCGAGTCGGCGAAGCGATTGGCACCCAAGCGCATGCCGCCGTAGAAGTCAGGGCTCGCCGAGCCGGTTGGGACCAGCACCAGGCCGTGCTCCTCATCGACCGACATCACGCCCCAGGCGTTGCCGGCGCCGGTGCCCGCGGCCTGTGCGAGGTTCCACTCGGACGCCGCCGGGTGCGAGGGCGAATCCGGCAGCGGATCGAAGGACCACAGTTGCGCGCCGCTCTGCGCGTCGTAGGCGCGGATCACACCGCGCTCAACGTCGGTCGCGCGGTTGTCGCCGATGGCGGAACCCACTATCACCGCATTGCCGCAGACGGCGGGCGGGGAGGTCACCAGGTACGCGCCCGGATCGCGAATGCGCACACCGCGCGTCAGATCGACCTGGCCGCGATCGCCGAAGTCGGCGCACGGGCGACCGGTTTCGGCATCGAGTGCCAGCAGGCGTGCGTCCAGCGTGCCGGTGAACACCCGCCGCCGGCACGGACCGGGCTGTCGGGCGTCGCTGCTCTCCCAGACACTGACGCCGCGGGAGCTCACTTCGGCGTAACGCCGGGCGCGGTCGATGCGCGGATCGAAGCGCCAGCGCGCCCGTCCGGACTCCGGATCGAGTGCGATCACGATGTTCGTGCCGGTCTCGAGGTACAAAAGACCGAACGCGAGCACCGGGGTCGCTTCGAAGGTCAGCTTGCCGGCGCGCGTCAGCCCCGCGCCCAGCTCGGCGGTTCGATAGGTCCAGGCGACCGACAGCCTGGAGACATTGGTGCGGTTGATCTCACCGAGGCTCGAGAACCGCTGGCCAAACGCATCACCGCCGTAGTAGCCCCAGTCGCTGGCATCGGGCGATTGCGCGAGCATGGCGCGAGAAGCGGCGACACACACCACCGTCACGACGCACAGCCTGCCCGCCAGGCGTGCGGGAAACGTAGCGCCGGCACACGCGCCGGCAACACCGCGGGACCGCATCATGGCGGGCATTATCCGCGATGCTGCGCGTCCACTGCGAGCCTGAGCGCACCCGCGCCCGCATGCTGGTATTCTTGGCGGCGTGAGTTCAACACGGGCGGTCACGCCCCGTCTCGGG
>VBNP01000257.1 GCA_005877965.1 Gammaproteobacteria bacterium
CAGATCGCGGATCACGATCGCGCCGGAGTGGAACACGCCGGCCGCGAGAGCCGCATCCACGCCGGCCTGAATAAACACCGCGCTGAAGTGCTCGACGGCGCCCGCACCCCCGGAGGCCACCAGCGGCACCTGGCAGATCTGCCGTACCCGGCGCAGTTGCTCGACGTCATAACCGCGACGCACGCCATCGCTTCCCATGCAATTGAGGACGATCTCGCCGGCGCCGCGCCGTTGCGCCTCGCCGACCCATTCGAGCACGTCGCGTCCCGCTTCGCACGTGCGCTGCGGGTCACCCGTGAACTGGTAGGCGCGGTAGCCGTGCTCGGTGAGCTGACTGTCGACACCGACTACGACGCACTGGGAGCCGAAGCGCGCGCTTAGCGAATCGATGAGACTCGGGCTGGCGAGCGCTGGCGAGTTGATGGAGATCTTTTCCGCGCCCGCATTCAGGATTTCCTCGGCGTCGGCCACGGAGCGAATGCCGCCGGCGACACAGAACGGAATATCCAGAACGCGCGCGACCCGGCGCACCCACTCGCGATCGACACTGCGGCCTTCGGGACTCGCGCTGATGTCATAGAAGACGAGCTCGTCCGCGCCCTCGTCGCGATACCGCGCCGCGAGCTCCATGATGTCGCCCACGACCCGGTGGTCGCGAAAGCGCACGCCTTTTACGACCTGGCCGGCGCGGACGTCGAGGCAGGGAATGATGCGTCGGGCAAGAATGGCCGCAGCTCCTCAGGTGTGATCCGCTCTTCCAACAGCGCCTTGCCGCTCACGGCGGCGGCGACGCCGATCCGGGCTAGCGCCCGCAGATCGGCCGCATTGCGCACGCCACCCGAAGCCTGCCAGGCGAGCTGCGGGCAACGCGACAGCGCGCTTCGATAAAGCTCGAGATTGGGACCGGACAGGGCGCCGTCGCGTGCGATATCGGTGCACAGCACGTGTTGAACGGCCCCGCTGGGGAAGCGGCCGATGGCCTCCCACAGGTTGACCGCGGTCCCCTCGGTCCAACCTCGGGTACGTACCCGCGGCATGCCGCCGGAATCCATCCGCACGTCGAGCGCCAGACAAATCCGTTCCGCGCCGAAGCGCGCCAGCCATCCGGCCACCTCCTCGGGCGCGAGCCACGAGGCGACCGTCCTGGGCCGCTCCACGGCGGCGCTGCCGAGCACGACCCGCTCACCGCCATGGCGAAGCAGGTCATCGATAACGGCCGCGGAGCGCACGCCACCGCCCACCTGGAAGCGGATCGCGCGCTGCGAGGCGAGGGCGACGATCACCGTACGGTTGGCCAGCACGCCGTCCTTCGCGCCGTCGAGATCCACCACGTGCAGCCACGAGGCGCCGAGGCCGCGATAGCGCAACAGCAGCTCATGAGGCTCGGGCTGGTAGCGCGTCTCGGCGCTGAAGTCGCCCTGGCGCAGGCGCACGCACCGTCCGTGGCGCAGATCGATTGCGGGTATGAGCAACATCACGCCAACCTCAGGAAGTTCGCGAGTACCCTGGCGCCGGTTGCGGCCGAGCGCTCAGGATGGAACTGCGTGCCCCAGAAATTCCCGCGCCGCACGATCGCGGACAGCGGCTCTCCATAGTGCGCGGTCGCCAACGTGTTGCTGGATACGGGCACGGCATAGCTGTGTACGAAGTAAACGTAGTCGTGGGGCGCGATCCCTTCCAGCAGGGGGTCCTCGTGCAGGGCGCAGAGTTGGTTCCACCCCATGTGCGGAACGGGCCGACCGGGCTCTGCCCGCAGACGGCGCACGCCGTCCGGAAGGATCCCGAGGCAATCGGTCGGACCTTCCTCCGAGCGGCGGAACAGCACTTGCATCCCCAGACAGATGCCGAGCACCGGTTGTGTCAGGGCGGGCAGCAGAGCGGCGATTCCGGATTGGCGCAGGCGCTGCATTGCGTCCGCGGCCGCTCCCACGCCGGGCAGAATGACTCGGGCCGCGGACGTGATCATCCGCGCCTCGTTCGTAACGTGCGTGCGCGCGCCGAGCCGTTCGAAGGCGTACTGCAAGGAGGCGAGATTGGCGCCGCCGCTATCGATGATGACCGCTTCCATTACAGCACTCCCTTGGTGCTCGGCAGCTCCTCGCCCTCGCGCCGGAACGCCTGGCGCAAGGCGCGGCCGACGCCCTTGAAGCAGCCCTCGATCATGTGATGGGTGTTCTCGCCGGTAACGCTGATGTGGATGGCCGCTCCGAGGGTCTCGGCGAGCGAGCGGAAGAAATGCGGCACCAGCTCGGTCGGCAGCCCGCCGACCGCCTCCCGGTTGAATCGCCCGGAGAACTGCGCGAAGGCGCGGCCCGACAAGTCGATGGCGACCTGCGCCTGGGCTTCGTCCATCGGCAGCAGGAATCCGAAGCGCGCGATGCCGGCTTTGGCGCCGAGCGCGCGCCGCAGCGCCTCCCCGAGCGCGAGCGCGCAATCCTCCACCGTGTGATGCTCGTCGATCTGCAGGTCACCCTCGCAGCTGAGCTCGAGCGAGAACCCGCCGTGCTTGGCGAGCTGCTCGACCATGTGATCGAAGAAGCCGATTCCGGTGTTAGCCTTGAGCGGGGCGCCGGCATCGAGGTTGACCCGCACGTCGATGTTCGTCTCCTTCGTGCGCCGTTCGACTCGGGCGCGTCGCGCGCTCAAGTCCTGCACCACTGCGGCCCATGTCTCTTCGGTCGTTCCATGGCGGCGCACGCGCAACCCGCGCACGCCGAGGTTGGATGCGAACTCGATATCCGTGTCGCGGTCGCCGATCACGGCGCTCGAGCCGCGGTCGACTCCGCGGTCGCGCAAATATTGCTCGACCAGTCCGGTGCGGGGCTTACGGCAGGCGCAGCCGTCCGTTTGCAAGTGCGGGCAGACAAACACGGCATCGAACTCGATACCTTGCGAGCAGAAGGCATCCAGTATGAACTGCTGCACCCGCTCGAATGCCGGGCGCGGGAACGACTTCGTGCCCAGACCATCCTGGTTCGTGACCATGACGAGCCGGTAACCGCGCCGCGTGAGCTCCGTTAGCGCGGCGAACACCCCGGGCAGGAAATGCACCTTCTCGAGCGTGTCGAGCTGCTCGTCGGGCGGCTCCTCCACGAGCGTGCCGTCGCGATCGATGAACAGCGTGGCGGCTGGCACGCTCATCGCCACGCCTCGAGGAGCCGGTTATTCTGCTCGATCGAGCCGATCGTAATGCGCAGCGCGCACCCCAGAGCAGGATATGCGCGCGCATCCCGGACCAGCAGCCGTGCGTCGCGGGCGCGCTCCAGCGCAGCGCCGGCATCGGTGAATTCGGTAAGGACGAAATTCGCCGCGCTGGGCCACACGCGCACCACCTGGGGTAGAGCGGCGAGCGCCGCGGTGAGCCGCTCGCGCTCCGCCCGAATGAGGGCGATGCGCTTGCTGGCATCCGCCAGCTTGGCAGGATCGAGCAGCTTCAGTACCGCTTCCAGCGTCAACTGCGCGATCGCATAGGGTGGAATCACCTTGCGTAGCAGCGCGATGACCTCCGGATCGGCGATCAGCGTCCCGCAACGCGCCCCGGCGAGCCCGTGCGCCTTGGACAGTGTCCGCAGGATCGCCAGATGCGGCAGCTTCGCAAGATGGCGCGCGAGGCTCTGTGTGTCGGTAAACTCGAGGTACGCCTCATCCACGACAACTACCGCACGTCCGGCGAGTTTGCCGGCGATGCGCACGATAGTCTGCTCCTCGAGCAGATTTCCGGTCGGGTTGTTGGGGGAGCACAGGAACACGACCTTGACGTCCGCCGTGCAGCGCTCGAGCACGGCCCGTTCGTCGAGAGCAAACCCCGCATCGGCGCGCAGCGGCACCGTGACGACGTGTGCTCCTTGAATGCGAGCGGCCACGGCGTACATGCCGAATGTCGGCGGGCACACCAGCACGGCGTCGCACCCGGCGCGACAGAAGGCGCGCACCAGAAGATCGATCGCCTCGTCGCTGCCGCGCCCGGCCAGAACCGACTCCGGCGCCACGCCGTACAGCGCCGCGAGCCGCTCGATGAGGGCGCCCGGCTGCGGCTCGGGATAACGGTTCAGGCCGGCGAGCGAGTCATCGCCGAGTGCACGCCACGGCAACTCATTGGCGTGCAGCCGCTCGAGCCCCGGCTCCCACGCTGCGTGCTCATAAGCCTTCAGGGCCACGATTTCCGGTCGCGCCAGCTCCGTCGCCCAGCTCATGATTCGACCCTGGAGCTCCCCGAAGCCCCTTGCGCTTCGAGCGCGGCGAGGCGCCGCAGCACCGCCTGTGCGTGGGCGTCCAGGCCCTCCAGCTGCGCGAGGGTGACGGCAACGGGGCCGAGGGAGCGCAGGCCGGCCGGCGAGAGCTCCTGCACCGTGATGCGCTTGACGAAGTCGAGCACCGACAGGCCGCTATAGGCGCGCGCGTAGCCGTATGTCGGTAGCACGTGGTTGGTTCCGGAGCAATAATCACCGAGCGGCTCCGGCGACCATGCGCCGAGGAAGATGGAGCCCGCGTTATGTATCTGCGCCAGCCAGCGGTGCGGCTCACGGACCTCGAGGATCAGGTGCTCCGCCGCATACTGGTTCGCGAGCTGCATCGCGATGTCG
>VBNP01000254.1 GCA_005877965.1 Gammaproteobacteria bacterium
CCCGAGACGCGCTCGAGAATCGGCACGCACACCTCTTCGGTGCAACCCGGGTAGACGGTCGACTCGTAGATCACCACCGCGCCGCGGCGCAGCACCGCCCCCACGCTCTCGCTCGCGCGCATGAGCGGCCCGAGATCGGGCCGCTTGTAGCCATCGATCGGCGTGGGCACCGTCACGACGAACACCTGGCAGCGCCTGAGCCGGTCGAGCTCGGTGGTGAAGGTGAGGAGCTGCGCCGCCTTGAGTTCCGCCGGCGTCGCCTCGAGCGTCAGGTCGCGCCCGCGGCGCAGTTGCGCCACGCGCTTCGGGTTCACGTCAAAGCCGATGGTCTCGTAGTGCTTGCCGAACTCCACCGCCAGCGGCAGGCCGACATACCCGAGCCCCACCACCCCGATGCGCGGCTTGCGCCGCCTCCCCGTCATCCGCCGCCCGCTTCAGGCGCTCGAGCGCTGCGGCTTGGGCGCCTGCTGCCGTGCCCCGGGTGCCTCACGCGGCTCAGGCGTGGCCCACAGGCACCGCCCGCCGCTCGCCTTCGTGATGAGCGCCAGCATGGCCTCATGGGCCTGCAACTCCTCCGCGGTGGCCGCGAGCACCGGCAGGGGCACCGCGGCACGCAGCGGCACGCGCGCCGGCCGGGTGCCGTCGGCTAGCGCGCTCTGCCCGCCCGTCATCGCGAGGTACACGTCCGCGAGGATGCGCGCATCGAGCAGCGCCCCATGCAGCTCGCGCGCGGAGTTGTCCACCTCGTAGCGCTTGCACAGCGCATCCAGGCTGTTGCGCTGTCCGGGGTGCAGCTCACGCGCCAGGGCGAGCGTATCGAGGATCTGGCAGACGGAAGCGACCTGGCGCGGCTCGCCGGGCAGGCGCGCCAGCTCCGCGTCCAGAAACGCGACGTCGAATGCGGCGTTGTGGATCACGAGCTCCGCGCCGCCGAGGAACGCCAGCAGCTCCTCGACGATGTCCGCAAAGCGCGGCTGCCCGTCCAGGTCGGTGCGCGAGATGCCATGCACCGCGAGCGCGCCGTCGTCGATGTCCCGCTCGGGATTCAAGTAGCGGTGGAAGCTTCGTCCCGTGGCGCGCCGGTTCACGAGTTCCACGCAACCGATCTCGATGACACGGTGATTCAGTTCGGGCTCGAGTCCGGTGGTCTCGGTGTCCAGGACGATCTGTCGCGCCATGGCGGGCGAGTTTACCGTAAGGATCGCAGGTGCAAGGCGTCGATCGCCTCATTCGCGAGCCGGTCCACGCGCTCGTTGCCGGGCACGCCCGCGTGGCCCGGCACCCAGTGCCACGCGATCTCGTGACGGGCGGCGAGCTCATCGAGCCGCTCCCACAGGTCCTGGTTCTTCACCGGCTTGCGATCAGCGGTGCGCCAGCCGCGCGACTTCCAGGCGGGAAGCCACTCGGTGATGCCGCGGCGAACGTATTCCGAGTCGGTGTACACGCGCGCCCGCACCGGGCGCTTGAGCGCCTCCAGCGCGCGAATCACCGCCGTCAGCTCCATGCGGTTGTTGGTCGTCAGGGGCTCGGCGCCGTTGAGTTCCTTCTCGCGCTTGCCCGTCTGCAGCAGCGCCGCCCAGCCGCCGGGGCCGGGATTGCCGCGGCAGGCGCCGTCGGTATAGATCTCGATCACGCCCGTGAGCGGGTCGTGGGCTTGACCAGGCCGCCGATCACGGCGGGCTTCTCGCGGATCCTCAGTCGAATCGGCGTGAGGGTGTACACGCGCTTGCGCGCCCGCAGCAGGTACGCGCCCGCCGGCAGCGGGTAGGTCAGCCCGCGACGCAGCATTCTTCCGGTCCCCTCGCCGCTCGCGAGTCCCCGACTCCAGGGGCCCAGGTACAGGTAATGCTGCGCCGCGATGACCTCGAACCCAAGGAGTACCAGCCACTCGCGCAGCCGCCGCTGCGACAGCACGCGCCGCATGCCCGGGGGGAACCCCGTGCGGCTCCAGCGGGCGCGCATGCCCCACAGGCTCCAGGGCTGAAATCCCAGCACCAGCAATTGCCCCTCGCCCCCGAGCACGCGATCCACCTCACGCAGGATGGCGTACGGATCGGGGGCGAACTCGAGCGTATGCGGCAGGAGCGCCGCATCGATACTGTCGCCGATTAGCGGCAGCTGCGAGGGTCTCGCGATGATGTCAGCCCCGCCGGCAAGGCCGGGCGCTGCGATGAGGCTCTGCCGGCGCGTGCGGCTGCCCGCGAGCAGCTCGCGCGCCCCGCCCCAGGCGCCGACCTGCAGCAATTCCCAGCCAAAAACGTCCTCGAGCGCCGCGGCGAGCAGCTCCGATTCCGCCGCCAGCAGCGCCCGGCCCAGGGGCGATGCCCACCAGGCGCTGAGAGCCGCATCACGGTCCGGGATGTGCGAAATGCGAACTGGCACGATAGAGGTGCTGGAAATACTATGAACTTACCGGTTAAATTCCTCGTAAGCCGGTAGTGTCCAAGGTGGACCCGTGCCCGGCGCGGGAAAAGTAGCACGCCGACAGAGGGTACGGAACTTGGCGACGGCATTCCTCAGACGGACACCTCATGGGCTTGTGACCCTGGCTCTGCTCGCCGTGGCGGCGTGCGCCCATGCCCCTTCGCGCCCGCGCGACTCATCGCCGCCGATACCGGTTGCCGTGGCTGCGCCGGCCGCCTCGACAGCCGCGACGAGCAGCTCAACGCCTGAGCCCCTCGCTTCGACCGCCGCGCCGGACGCCGCAGCCGCCCTGCCGGACGCCTCCACGGCCGCGACGATCGGCTCAACGCCTGCGCCCCTCGCCTCGACGGCCGCGCCGGACGCCACAGCCGTAGCGCCGGTCGCATCAACCGCCGCGCCGGACGCCTCGCTCGTGGCGCCGGGCGCATCACCGGCGAAGGAGCCGACTGCGGCAGGCTCTCCCGCGCCTGCACCCGTGGTGGCGGCGGCCGATGGGCCGACGCAGCTTGCGGGACTCGCGCCGAACCAGTACGGGGACCTGTTCGATCGGATGCGCGCGGGCTTCAAGCTCGAGGACGGAGCCGGCCAGCGCGCGGTCGATCAGCAGCTGCGCTGGTATGCCTCGAACCCGGATTATCTGCAGCGCGCCTTCGGGCGGGCGGACCTGTACCTCTATCAAATCGTCACCGAGCTCGAGCGTCGCGGCATGCCGCTCGAGCTCGCGCTGCTGCCGGTGGTGGAGAGCGCCTTCGAGCCGTACGCCTACTCGCGCGCGCGCGCTTCGGGGCTGTGGCAGTTCATTCCCGGCACGGGCTCGCGCTTCGGCCTGAAACAGGACTGGTGGTACGACGGCCGGCGCGACATCGTGGAGTCCACACGCGCGGCGCTCGACTACCTGCAGCACCTGCACGATGAGTTCGACGGCGACTGGCTG
>VBNP01000255.1:0-559 GCA_005877965.1 Gammaproteobacteria bacterium
ATCGAGACGACAGAGGGTTACTCGCTACGGCTCACGGCCGATCACCGTGTGCGCCGGTATTCGAAGCTGACGCGCTGGACGTGCGAGACGGAGTGGTGTGTCGCGAGTGAGCTCCGCGCCGGCGATCGCATCGTGTTGAACGATCATCGCGGCAACGAATCATGGCGTGGTGCGCACACCCGTGAGGAAGGCTATCTGATCGGCCTCATGGTGGGCGACGGCACGTTGAAATCCGATACTGCGGTGCTGTCGGTCTGGGGTGCCGCGGCTGCAGCGAACGGCCCCGCGGGAGGTATCGCACCGGGCGTTCGGGCAATCATGGCCGATGCCTTTTCGGCGGCGAAGACTCTGGCGTATCGCTATAGGTCGGACTTCAGGGGATGGAATCCGGTCGGCGGCCGCACGGAGTGGCGGATGGCGTTGCTGCCGCTTAAGACACTAGCCGAGTCCCTCGGCATGCGCGCTGGTCAGAAGTCAATCACGCCGACGATGGAGCGCGCCTCCAGCGACTTTTGCCGCGGCTTTTTGCGCGGATTCTTCGACACCGACGGTTGTGTTC
>VBNP01000255.1:577-4251 GCA_005877965.1 Gammaproteobacteria bacterium
GACATCGGACGGCTGCAGGCCGTGCAGCGGATGCTGTTGCGGCTCGGAATTGTCTCGCGCATTTACCGCGATCGGCGCGCGCAGGGCAGCGCCATATTGCCCGATGGCAAGGGAGGCATGCGCGCTTATCCAACACTACCGCAGCATGAGCTCGCCATCAGCTCAGCAGGACTCGAACAGTTCGCATCCAAGGTTGGGTTCAGCGACAGCGACAAGCAAATGCGCCTCGAGCGATCGCTCAGCAATTACCGTCGTGCGCTGAATCGCGAACGCTTTGCTGCCCGCGTCGAGCGCGTCGTCGAGGACGGGGTGGAGAACGTCTACGACGTGCAAGTTCCCGGCGTCAATGCCTTCGACGCGAATGGGCTTCACGTACACAACTGCGGCGAACAAACGCTCCCAAAGTACGGCGCGTGCCTTCTCGGATCGGTGAACCTAACACGCTTCGTGAAGCACCCCTTCACCGACTTCGCGGAATTCGACTGGTCGGAGTACCGCGAGGTCGTGAAGGTCTTCACCCGCATGCTCGATAACGTGGTGGAGGTCAACGGGCTGCCGCTCGAGAAGCAGCGCGAGGAGATTCTGCGCAAGCGCCGGCACGGCATGGGGTTCCTGGGGTTAGGCAGCACCTTGGCTCTGCTGCGCATGAAGTACGGCTCGCCCGAAGCGGTGCAGTTCACCGAGGACGTGACACGCGAGATGGCGGTGGCCGGCTGGGAAGCGGCGCTGGAGCTTTCGCGCGAGAAGGGGCCGGCGCCGATCATGAACGAGGAGTTCACGGTCACCAAGGAAATGCTGCGCAAGCGCCCGGAAATGGCGCGCGATGGCTGGAAGCCCGGGGTGAAGATCGCCGGCCGCCTGCTGCACGCGAAATACAGCCGCTACATGCAGCGCATCGCGGCGGTTGCGCCGCAGCTGGTGCACGAGCTGGCCGAGACCGGCGCGCGCTTCACGCACCACACGTCCATCGCGCCCACCGGCACGATCTCGCTGTCGCTCGCCAACAATGCCTCGAACGGCATCGAGCCTTCGTTCGCGCATCACTATTTCCGCAACGTGATCAGGGAAGGCAAGAAATCCAAGGAGAAGATCGACGTCTATTCCTTCGAGCTGCTGGCGTATCGCGAGCTGGTCAATCCGAATGCCCAACCTGGAGCGACGAACGATGCTCAGAGACTGCCGGACTACTTCATCGCCTCCGACGGCGTCACTCCCAAGGAGCACGTCGAGGTGCAGGCTGCGGCCCAGAAGTGGGTCGATTCATCGATTTCTAAGACGGCGAACGTGCCTACGGATTTTGCCTACGCGAAGTTCAAAGACATCTACCTGTATGCACATGAGCAGGGGCTCAAGGGCTGTACCACCTTCCGCTTTAACCCGGAAGCGTTCCAGGGCGTACTCGTGAAAGAGCAGGACCTCAAGAACACGATCTATAAGTTCACGCTCGAGGACGGCACGGTCGTAGAGGCACGCGGCGACGAGGAGATCGACTACGACGGCGAGATCCACACCGCGGCCAACTTGTTTGATGCGATCAAGGACGGGTACTACGGGCGCATGTGAGGCAACTGACTATGACCATCAAGATCGACCGCAAAATCACCAAGTACCAGGTGCAGAAGCCGGAGGACAAGCCGGCGGACAAGCCGGAAGGCCAGGCGGCCGCCAAGGCAGCCTCGGAGGCCAGGGCCGCGGCGGAGGCCCGGGCAGCCCAGCCCGGCGAGCCGGAACTGGTGCGCGACAAGAACGGCCGCACCGCCAAGGTCATCCGGATGCACGAGCGGCTCGAGCGTCCGGAGGTCCTCATCGGCTCCACCTACAAGATCAAGACGCCGATCTCGGATCACGCCATGTACGTGACCATCAACGACATCGTGCTGAACGAGGGCACCGAGTACGAGCAGCGCCGGCCCTTCGAGATCTTCATCAACTCCAAGAACCTCGATCACTTCCAGTGGATCGTGGCGCTCACGCGCATCATCTCGGCGGTGTTCCGCAAGGGCGGCGACGTCACCTTCCTGGTGGATGAGCTGAAGGCGGTGTTCGACCCGCGCGGCGGTTACTGGCAGCCCGGCGGCAAGTTCATGCCCTCGATCATCGCCGAGCTCGGCTACGTCATCGAGAAGCACCTGCAGACCATCGGTCTCATCCGCAAGACGCAGCTCGATCCGCACCAGCAGAAGCTGGTCGACGAGAAGCGCGCGGAGTTCCAGGCGCGTGCCCGGCAGGCCGATGCCTTTGCCAAGTCGCACTTCCCGGCGGGCGCGCAGCTGTGTGGGCGGTGCAGCACCGCCGCGGTCGTCATGATGGACGGCTGCATGACCTGCCTGAACTGCGGGGACTCGAAATGCGGATGAACCCTTAAGTCTTTCTGCGAACGATCCATCTCTCTGACAGACCCCACGGGACCTCACGAGGCAGCAGGATGGCTGCCTCGGCTTTTTGTGCGCCCGATCACAGAATCACCGCGCGCACGGGCAAAAAAAACCCCGCTTTCGCGGGGTATCGGTCGCTTGCTTATGTGTGGAGGAGTCTATTTTCGTTATTGTTTCTGGTCAAAGACACAGTATCCGACGAGCCATCCGGGCTTCATTCCGGATCTGTGCTTTCTTGTTAGTCAATCCCGTGGCCTTGCTTCCGTCCCGGCAGCATTTGCCGTTGCTGTTAGTAGATGAGCAACACTCATGCCAACGCTGCCGCTTGCCGCCGCGGTTCGACATGTTGTCCCCCACGTCTCTCGCAACTGTGACGCACTGCTCGTTGCGAGGACCGCCCGCGCCGTGACCGTCCCGCGGTGGCGCGCGTCCTGAGGGCCGAATCGGCGCGCGACGCCCGGCAGTGTCAAAATACCCGACGCATTCAAGGGTGCGCGTGGGCCCGCCGCGGGGGGGAGATGTGCGACAAGCCCTTGAACTTACATGAGAACCTCGCCTTTACAGGAGTGTAAATGAACTCGACAGGGGCAGGCTCGCGGGGCGTGATCCGACGGCCGCTCACCACTTGCCGGTGGGTTTTCGCGGCCTTGAGCACCTGGCTCGCGTTCGCGCCGGCCCTGGCGCAGGACGACCCCATGCCACGTCCGCAGCAGCTGGAGCGCGACGTGCAGTTCTGGATCCGCGTCTACACGCAGATCGACACCAACGCGGGATTCCTGCACGACCAGTACAACCTCGGCGTGGTCTACGACACACTGCACTTCGCCCTCAACACCACGCCGGCGGAACGCGAGCGCCAGGTGGACCAGGCGCGCGAGGGCTACGTCGCGGCGCTGCGCCGCATCGCCGATGCCGGGGACGCCCCGCTGTCCGCCGATGATCAGCGGACCAAGGACCTGTGGGGCGCCGACATCACACCCGCCCGGCTGCGCTCGGCGATCGACGACATCCGCTTCCAGCTGGGCCAGGCGGACCGCTTCCGCGCGGGGCTGATCCGTTCCGGGGCCTGGGAGACGCACATCGCAGAGACGCTGGCGAACCTGGGGCTGCCCGCGGAGCTGGCGGTGCTGCCGCACGTGGAGTCGTCGTTCAACCCGGCTGCGTACTCGAAGGTCGGCGCCGCAGGCCTGTGGCAGTTCATGCGCTCGACCGGGCGGCGTTACATGCGCATCGACAGCGCGGTGGACGATCGCCTCGACCCGTTCCGGTCCACCGAGGCCGCGGCACAGCTGCTCGCCT
>VBNP01000068.1 GCA_005877965.1 Gammaproteobacteria bacterium
AGAGGAGCTCGAGGAGTTGCTGCGGTCCCCGGAACGTTAGCGCCCCGCGCACCGGCTGTGGTTCAGGGCGCGCGCACGTGCTGCGGGCCGAGCTCGGCGACTGAATTGCAGCCGAGCTGGCCGAGCACCCGGTGGATCTCGCCGGTGAGAATGCTGAGCGCCCGCTCGACGCCCGGCTCGCCCCCCGCGGCCAGGCCGTACAGCGTGGCGCGGCCGATCATGACCGCCTGCGCACCCAGCGCGAGTGCCTTGACGATGTCCGTACCGCGGCGGAAGCCGCTGTCGATGAGAATGGGGAGGCGCGCGCCGAGCGCGCGCACGATCTGCGGCAGCACCTCGATCGGCGCGACACAGGAGTCGAGCTGCCGGCCGCCGTGATTGCTGAGCACGATGCCGTCGCAACCCAGTGCCGCGGCGCGCTCGGCGTCCGCCACGCTCAGCACTCCCTTGATGAGGAGCCTGCCGCGCCACAGCTGCCGGATCCAGGTGATGTCATCCCAGCTGATGGTCGCATCGAACAACGGTGGAATCACCGTGCTGCCGCCGAGCGCGGTGGCAGCGGATGGGGGCAGGAAGGCCTCGAGATTGCGAAAGCGCGGCATGCCGTGGCGGCCGAGAACCTCGACGAGCCAGCGCGGATGCCGCAGCAGGTCGAGCGCGGTGCGGATCGTAGGTTTGCCGGGGGCGCGATAGCTGCGCTGATCCCATTCGCGGCTCCCGAACACGTTGGCGTCGGTTGTGAACACCAGCGCCTCGTAACCCGCCGCCGCGGCGCGCTGCATGATGTCACGCGCGATGGCACGGTCCTTCAGCACATAGAGCTGCATCCACAGCCGTCCGCCGGCACGGCTGGCGACTTCCTCCAGACGGGTGGTGGACATGGTGCTCAGGGTGAACGGCACGCCGAGCCGGGCTGCCGCCCGCGCGAGCGCCAGATCACCTTGCGGGTCCAGCATGCCGTTCAGGCCGGTCGGGGCGATGACGAGCGGCGAATTGGCGGGGCGCCCGAGAATCGCCGTGCGCTGATGGCGCGCGGTGGTGTCGACCAGGGTTTGGGGAATCAGCCGCAAACGCTCCAGGGCTTCGCGGTTACCGCGCAGCGTCACCTCGTCTTCGGCCCCGCCCTCAAGGTACTCGAACGCGAAGCCCGGCACGCGGCGCCGGGCAATCTCGCGCAGGTCGGCGATGTTGAGCGCGCGCGACAGGTGATTGCTGCCGAACGAACGCCGCTTCCAGGGCATGCGCGACCTGCTACATCAGGGCCACGCTGATGCGCGAGGCGACGAAGGTGTTGGTGCCGCTATTGTATTGCCCGACCGCGACCAGGCGGTAGATCTTGTTGGTGCCCTTGAAGGTCGAGGACAGCGCAGCGGCAAAGCTGCCGATGCTGTTGAATACCGACACCCCGGTGGACAGGGTGGCGCTGCCGATCGCGAGCTGCAGCTTGCTTTGATCCGCGCCCACGGTCGTGATCAGCGGACTGGCGGGTAGCGCCGTCAGATCCCGCACCCCGGGCCCGGTGTTCGCGGGTCCAGCGGGTCCGGTGCGGATCTCGTGGATGGCTCCGAGAGCGGCGTTGCTCAGGTTCACGACCAGGCCGGAGCTGCTGGCGCTGGTGAAGGGCGCGGTCGCGCCGCCGCCGTTGATCCATTCAACCACCAGGCGCTGCTCGGTCGCGGTGCCTGCGGTGATGGCGGTGGCGGTGAAGTCCGGTGGCGCGGAACCGAACGCGTTGACGATACCGTCGACCTGCAGCAGCGTGCCCGCGGCGGTGCCGCTCTCGTCGAGCGCGCCGGTGTTCAGTGCATAAGCGCTGGGATTCGCCGCTACCGTGCTACCGGTACCGGCGAAGTTGAGCCCGGCAGGCGCGAAGTTGCCGAGCGACAGCACATCGAGCAAGGCGCTGCCTGGGGTCGCGGAGTTGAGCGTGCCCCAGAGGCGGGTCGAGGCGAGACGCACCTGGCCGGCTCTGGCGTCGAGGCTGATGTGGCCCGCAGTGTCGACAGCGCCTTGGCCGGACACGTCGAGTTGCTGGCCGACCGATATGGCCGCGGGAGTCAGACCGCTCGCGGCCACCCCGTCCTCGCTGACGACGGTGACGCTGCCGACGGTGACCGTGGCGTTGTTCGCGTAGCTCGCGGTGTAGCTGAAGGTGCCGGGAGTGAGGAAGGTTGCGCCGTGCACGGTCAGGGTGTTGCCGCTGCGGGCGCCGACCACGCCGCTGATGTGGTCGAGGGCGGTGGGACTCTCGAGGCTGGTGCCGGCATACACCGCCGTGGCGTGGAAGCCGGGCGTGATACCGGACAGATCCCCGAGCGTTCCGTAGGCGGCGGTGGGCGCGTTTGTCTGGAGCGACGCCATGGCAGTAAGTCCCGCCACTCCGGTGTAGGCGACACCATTGATATTGAAGTAGGTCTGCGCGTTGGTGTTCACGGTTACGGCGCCCAGCGCCGACGCCAGATCGGTCAAGGGCTGCACGTTGATGACGTAGTCGCTCGAGCCGCCTTCCACCGTCACGAGCAGGCCCCGCGCGCGGATCAGGGTGGCATCGGCCGGCGCCGGCGTCATCACCAGGAACGGTCGCACCGTCACCGTGGGAGGCGTGGTCGCGGTGTTGATGGAATTGAATGCCGCCAGGTCGAAATCGATCGCCAGGCGCGTCGATTCGCCCCGGGTGATGACCAGCCGATGATTGGGGTCGAAGGTGACGGTGAGAGTCTGGGTGGTGATTGCCTTCCCGGCGCTGTCCACCGCGGTCGCGGCAACCGCCTGCCCGTTGATGTTGACCCAGATGCTCGCGCTCGTGTAGTCAAGGGTGAGTGTGGCGGACTTGTACGTTGCGGCCGGCTGGGCCGGCGCTCCGAGCAGTTCCGTCAGGTCGCCGGGGGCGGCGAGATCGACGCTCTCGGAGGTCTGCTGCTGCGCAAGCGCAGGTACGATCCCGCCGTTGGTGTCGGTCAGTGTGATCGAATTTGGGTCGATCGCCACGCGGTAAGCGGCAAAATCACTGCTGGTATGTGCAAGGGTGATGACCGGCGTGCCCAGCGAGGCGGTGGAACGGGTGCCGCAGCCGGCGAGCAGGGCGGTGAATCCCGACACGAGGACGGTCAGGGTCCGCGCAGAGGCGCGGCTGCCGCGGGTGCGAACGACGCTCATCATCTATCCCCTTCGGTCCGGTGTGCGCGCGGGCGCGCTCGGCACCGACGCTTAGAGGCCCGGACGGGCAATCCGTTCCCCGTAATTACAGTGACTTACGTGTTGCCGGGCCCGGAAAACGGGGTAGTTTACCGGTTTCGCGCCGATCTCAGTTGATCGTCAGCTGCACGGCGCCCGTCGTGCTGCCGCGCAGATCGATCACCGTGGGATACGACTGGCGCCGCAGGGTGGCGGGAGCATCGCTCGAGTTCCAGACGCGGACCACGGCGTAATAAAGAGCCGCCGAGGTGCCGGCGGGCACGCCGTTGACGGTGAGGGTTGCGCCCGCACCCTGTGCGAGCGCCGCATCCAGGGGCGTCGTGGCGACGAGCGTGCCGTCATGGGTCACGAGCAATTCGCCTTGATCGTATTTGCCCGCCGTCGCCTGGGTGACGGAGGCGGAAATCGAGCCGGGGCTGGCGCCCGGGGCGAGCGTCAGAGCCGGCACGGTGACCACGACCGGCGTGGTAGTGCCCGCCGGCGGCGCGGACACGGTGGTCGTGAGGACTCCGTCGGTGAACGAGGGCGCACTTGCCGCGACCCGGTACCGCCCGGCGCCTTCCACGGGGGCGGCGCTGACCAGTGTCACGGACGCACCGCTCGTCGAGTAGGTGCCCGAATCGAGCGTACCGGTGGACAACGCCTGGGCGTTGGCCAGCACCCGGGCGTTGGCCAGCACCTGATTGAAGGGATCGATGGGGCTCGCTTCGATGAGGTAGGGAACCTCGCCTGCAGTCGCCAGCGTCTGGTAGAAGGCGACCTGTGCGCCGGCGGGCAGCGCGGCACCGCTCGCAGTGCCCACATTCGCGGTGTAGGAGCCCGCGGCGCGGGGGATCAGCGTACCCACCGACACCGTGTTGAGGGTCGCGTTGGCCGCGGTTCCGGTGCTGGTGGTAGTCGCCGCGCCGGTGCTGCTGGCGAGGGTCACCTGCACCGCCTTGATGATAATGGTCGCGATTCCCGGGCCGTGAATGACCAGGTCGTACTCGGCAGGGCTCGAGGAGCTCGTCGCCAGCGGATACAGGAGGAAGCTGCCGTCCGCATGTACCGGGGTGCGGCTCACCACCACGTGGCGCGTGCCGTCGGCGCTCAGGGACTGCGCGCTCGCCTGGATGTCCGGCAGGCCCGCCGCACTGGAAATTCCGGTGAGGTTGGTGAGCGTCAGTTGCCCCTGGATTCCGCCCACCTGAGACAAATCGTAGGCGCCGGCGTGCGAGCTCAGCAGGATGGCGTTGGGGCTGCTCGCGCCGGCGTAGGTGAACGGCGTGAGGTCGCGCGCACCGTCGAAGGTGATCGCGAATGAGGTCGTAGTCGCGGTCGTCGTCGGTGTCGTGGGGGTGGTCGTGGTCGTGCCCGTCGTGGTGGTGCCGGTCGTGGTCGTCGCGCCGGTGAGCGCGGCGCCGATATTTCCTACCGGCACCCTCAGCGTGCCGGGGATGCCGATGCCCTGGTCAGGATTGAGCAGCTCGAGGGGCAACTGATGCGTCATGCTAGTCGTGCCAACGCTGTCGACGTAGTCCGCTTCCGCGTTGTAGCGCGCGCCCGCAGTCTGTGCCGAGCTCGTCAGGGGCGCGGTCGCATCCACCGGGATGAGCCGTACCTGCGAATAGCTTCCCGGGGCCAGCTTCAGTCCGGTGACGAGGCTGCCGAGGTTGCCGCCGGCTTCGGTCACCAGATCAACCGTGGCCGGGGGCGACAGGGGGAACTTGATCCAACCGCCATCGTCGGGACCGGCAATCGAGCTGGTGTTGAACCACACTTCCTGCGCGGTGATCCACACGTGCGTGTATTGCGCCGGGGTGTTGCCGGTCACCGACACGTCGGTGCGCGTCGAGCAACCGGCCACCGCGCAGCACAGGCACGCGACCGAGACGGCAAGCGCGACAGGTATGCGGTTCATGGTGCCAATCCCTGTGCCATGAAAGGCGATGATGTCCCAAACCGGCCCGTCCCCGCAACGCGCGCAAGCGCCCGGTCACTGTGCCAAATTGTCGTAATGCTTCACACCCCTGGTGCGGTAGATTGGACGCGTAAGGGCAAAGTCTGTAGAGTGCGCGGCGCTAAACGTCCTTACAGTGCTCGGTCAGCACCCGTTTCGCTCGCAGTCTGTGCCTCACCGCCGCACTTCGATTTACCATTAACTCCAAGCCTCGCGTCTGACCGCCGCAGCGAAAGTGCTGCCGGGCGAGTCCGATAACAGAGGTTTTCCTTTTATATGACATTTACTGATCTCGGGCTGAAACCCGAGCTGGCCCGTGCCGTGGCCGAAAAGGGCTACGTCACCCCCACCCCCATCCAGCGCGAGGCGATTCCCGCGGTGCTCGCCGGTCGCGACGTGCTGGCCGGTGCGCAGACCGGTACCGGCAAGACCGCCGCGTTCATCCTGCCGATCCTGCAGAACCTCGCATCCCACCAGGCCCGCGCACCGCGGGCGCTGGTGCTGACGCCGACGCGCGAGCTCGCGGCGCAGGTCGCCGAGAGCGCCCGCGACTACGGCCGCCATACCGGTCTGCGTACCGTCGTGATCTTCGGTGGCGTGAGCGAGAAGCCGCAGGTCGAGGCGCTGCGCACCGGTTGCGACCTGCTGGTGGCCACTCCGGGGCGGCTGCTCGATCTCGCGCAGCAACAGCTCCTCGACCTGCGTCAGGTGCGCTGCTGCGTGCTGGACGAGGCCGACCGCATGCTCGACATGGGGTTCATTAACGATATCCGCCGGATCCTGAAGCTCCTGCCGGGCGAGCGCCAGAACCTCATGTTCTCGGCGACCTACTCCGAGGACATCCGCGAGCTCGCGAGCCGTCTGCTGCGCAATCCGGTGGCGATCGAGGTCGCGGCGCGCAACGCCGCCGCCGAGCGTATCGAGCAGCACGTGTATCGCGTGCCCAAGGAGCACAAGCGGCATCTGCTGGCGCACCTCATCGTGAGCGGCAACTGGCACCAGGTGTTGGTGTTCACCCGCACCAAACACGGTGCCAACCGGCTGACCGAGCAGCTCGTAGGGAGCGGTGTTCGTGCCGTCGCCATCCACGGCAACAAGAGCCAGGGGGCCCGGGTGCGGGCGCTGACGGACTTCAAGGAGAACCGCGTCACGGCACTGGTCGCGACCGAGGTCGCCGCCCGCGGCCTCGATATCAAGGAGCTGCCGCACGTGGTCAACTACGAGCTGCCGAACGTGCCCGAATACTACGTGCACCGCATCGGTCGCACGGCACGTGCCGGCGGCTCGGGTTCCGCCGTCTCGCTGGTGTCGCCGGATGAGGCACCGTTGCTGCGCGAGATTGAGAAACTGCTGCGGCGCACGTTGCCGGTTGCAGCCTTGCCGGCCTATCCGGTGACCGCAGCCCCTGCCGCCGCCGATGCGCGCGTGGCCGCTGTCGCCGTGCAGCGGCACGAGGGGCGGCGCTGGCAGTCCGGCCCGCGCCCGGGACGACGCCCGCCCTCACGCGGGCGCGCTGCGGCGCCGCCCGCGTCCTTTCCGCGCGCCCGCCGGCCGGTGTAGCCTCACCGCATGAGACCCGTGCGGTCCCGGAGCGGCTGGCTCCCGGCTGTGTGATGACCGAGCTCGCCTGGGTCACGCTGCGCGCCGCGAGTCTCGTGCTGCTGTTTCAGGCGGCGGGCGCGGCGCTCTTCAGCGCGGCCTTTGCGCACCGGCTCGAACACTCCGCGCCCGCCATCCGCCGCACCGGCGTGCGCGCGGCGGCGGGGGCGCTCGCGGTGCTCGCGGCGCAGTACCTCTTCGAGCCCGTGCACCTGGCGGGGGAGTGGGCCGGCATCGCCGACGCATCCCTTCACCGCCTGGTTCTCACCTCCTCCACCGGTGCGGCGCTCGCGGTGCGAGCCGCCGGTCTTGCGGGCGTGGCGATCGGGCTGCGGCGCGCGGGTTTGGCCGCGCACAGCGCGGGTGTCGCCGGCAGCCTCGCCGCGCTGGGCTCGTTCGCGTTGACGGGCCACACCGCGCTCGATGCGCACCGCCTGTTGCTTGCGCCGCTGCTGCTCGCTCACCTCGCCCTCGCCGCGTTCTGGTTCGGCTCGCTGTGGCCGCTGCGGCAGCTGTGCGCCCTGGAGCCGCGCGAGCGGGCGGCGTGTGTGATCGAGGCGTTCTCATCGGGCGCGCTCTGGCTCGTGCCGCTCATCCCGCTCGCGGGCGCCGGCATTGCTGTGGTGCTGCTGCCGGATTTCGCAGCGCTGCTCGCGCCCTACGGCCTGCTGCTCGGCGCCAAGCTGATGCTGTTCGCGGCACTGATGGGCCTCGCCGCGCTCAACAAGCTGCGCCTCAGCCCCGCGCTCGCGCGCGGGGAGCCCGGTGCGCTGGCGCGGTTCCGCCGCTCGGTGGCCGCGGAATATGTCCTCATCTGCGCGGTGCTCGTCGTGACGGCCGTGCTGACCGGGTTCTTCTCGCCGACGCCAACCGAGCGCGATGCGACTGCAGGCACGCCCGCTAGGGCGCCTGCATGATGGCGCGGCGTACCTCGACGAGCGGCGCGTGGTCGGAGAGGCGAACGGAGGAACCTTCCGGCTCGATACCGAGCTCCTGCCACAGCCTCATGAGATCGGGCGTGACGGGCCGGTCCTTCATCTGCGCATACAGATCCTCGAGCGTCGTGGTGCCGACCGCCCCATCGCCGGTGCGCAGGACGCGCTCGATCGGCCAGTCCGCGGCGAGCCCGCCGCTCTCGCGCGCCACGGCGCGCAGCGCGTCCTGTAACCCGAAGCGGTTGTGCGAGCGCTTGCGGATCTCGACGTCGGCCAGCAGGCAGAACATCGCGCCGCCCCAATAGGTGCGCCCCCACGTGTGAGTGTGGTCAAGTCCGCGGTCATCCGGTTGCGGCAATCCGTGGGGCATCTGCCGGATCTCTTCCGCCCAGACGTCCGCTTCGCTGCGGTTGCCGGCCTGCACGCGCGCGACCCCCTCGACGTAGGTCGCAAGTCCCTCCGACAGCCAGGCGTGCGCCTCTCCCGTGTCCGGCAGAGCGAGGTGGGTCATCTCGTGCACCAGTACCCAGTCCGCCAGCAGCTGCGCCTCGGTCACCTCGCGCCCCACCTGCACGCGAATGAACCCGTCGGGGTTCGCGAAGCTCTTGCCCCCGTGCACACCGTCACCGGCTTCGGCCAACACCTGCACGGTGAGTCGGGCGGTTGGAAAGCGACCGTAATAGCCGGCCACGATGTTCGCCGAACGGCGTATCCAGGCCCGCACCGCATCGCCGCCGTCGCCAAAGGCGCGCGGCTCGAACTCGAGGTGCAGGGCCGCGCCCCCGACCGTGATGTCATCGGGGGTGGCGGCCGCGAGTGCCGGTGGTGCGCCGAGCGCCAGGTACGCGACCGCAGCCGCGGCGGCGGCAGTGCCGGCGGGCGAGGCGCGTTGCATCAACGGCCCTTCAGCGCGCCGTCTGCCCGAACAGCACGCGCCTGGCCTCCTCGGTGAGGGGGGTCCCGGCCTTGGCGGAAGGGTTGACCGAGGCGGCCTTCTCGTAGGCGCGCACGGTGGCCGGACGGTCGTGGAGGGCCTGGAACCAGCGCTTGAGATACGGGAAATCATCGAGATTCTGTCGCTGCGCCTCGTGCGGCACGACCCACGGGTAGGCCGCGATGTCGGCGATCGAGAACTGGCCGGCGACGAACGCGCGCTCGGCGAGACGCTTGTTCAGCACCCCGTACAGGCGGTTCGTCTCCTTGACGTAGCGCTCGATGGCGTAAGGAATCGGCTCTGGTGCATAGCGGACGAAGTGATGGTTCTGTCCGGCCATGGGCCCAAGGCCCGCCGCCTGCCAGAACAGCCATTGTATGACCTCGAAGCGCCCGTGCAGATCCGGCGGCAGGAGCCGGCCGGTCTTCTCGGCGAGGTACAGCAGGATCGCACCCGACTCGAACACGGATAGCGGTGCGCCACCTGCGCGCGGGTCGTGATCGACGATCGCGGGGATGCGGTTGTTGGGAGAGATGGCGAGGAACGCCGGATCGAACTGCGCCCCGGTATTGATATTCACCGGCACGATCCGGTAGGGGAGCCCGGTCTCCTCGAGGAACATGGTGATCTTGTGCCCGTTCGGCGTGGTCCAGTAATACAGGTCGATCATGATCCGCACCTCCGGCATCGCAGAGACTGGCATGCTCCGGGTGGATGCGCGAGGCCCTTACGGGTTGGCGCGGCGTCCGCCTTTCGCGGTATTGATAGGGTACCGGCACCATGACCCCTGAGCCCCCGACGCCCATGGCCCTTGACCGTTCCGGACCGGCGCAGCTCGCCGACGCAGGTTACGCGCTCGTGCCGGCGGCCGTGGCGTGCGCCACGCTGCAGCTTGATCTCGCGGATCTCGATGCCCTGCGCCAGAGCTGGGAGCGGCTGCCGCGCGATGCGTACCTGCGCGATGGGGGGAACTACCGCGCACGCCGGCACAGCTGCTTCGTGCAGACCCCGGCCGCGGGCCTGCTGGAGGCGGTGCCGCACCGCCCTCACTGGCAGCCCACCTCCTACAACGCCCTGCATGGCGGACTGACGCGCTGGTTCGAGCCCGTGGAGCCTGCGGTAATGAGCGCGCCGGCGTGGCGACAGCTGCTGCGCTCCGTCGGCGAGCTGTTTGCCGAGGTTCGCGCCGTGGCGCGCTGGTTCATCGAGGCGCACCAGTTCCGCATCGACACTGCCAGCGGCATCGGCCGTCCGACGCCCGAGGGCGCGCATCGCGATGGCGTGGATTTCGTCGCGGTGATTCTCGTCGGGCGGCGCAACGTCCTCGGTGGCGAGACGCGCGTGTTCGAGGCGCGCGGCGCCTCCGGCGTGCGCTTTACCATGCAGGAGCCCTGGTCGATGCTGCTGATGGATGACGCGCGCGTGATTCACGAGACGACCCCGATCCAGCCGCAGGGAAAGGACGGCGTGCGCGACACGCTGGTGTTGACCTACCGGGCAGGGGGATTTCAGGCGCCCGAGGCGCCGCCCGCCTGAAGAGCGCACCCAGATGCGCTTGTGGTGGGGCGCCCTCGGGCCGTCAGGCGCCGTCGGCGTCCCGCGATGAACGCCCGGCGATCCAGGTTTCGAGGACGTTGAGCGCGTCGTCGGCGAGTGCGAGATCGGCCCGCAGGCCCGGGGCGATGCGGCCGGTGTCGTGCGCGAGGCCGAGGAACTCGGCCGGCCCCCGGCTGGCCATGCGCACCGCCTCCGGGAGCGACAGCCCCAGCATGGAGACGGCATTGCGCACGCAGGTCGCCATGTCGATGTTGGTCCCGGCGAGCCTGCCATCCTCGTCCAGGCAGACGCTGCCGCGAACGGTGATGCGGCGTCCCTGCAGCTCGAAGGAGCCGTTGCTGGTGCCGACGCTCGGCATGGCGTCGGTGACCAGCATGAAGCGATCATGTGGCTTGCAGCGCAGCGCGATGCGCAGCACCACCGGATCGGTGTGCTCGCCATCGACGATGATGCCGCACCAGCTGGAGGGATCGTCGAGCGCGGCGCCCACCGTGCCGGGCTCGCGGCCCGTCAGCGGCGACATGGCATTGAACAGGTGTGTGAACCCGGTGAGACCGTGGCGCAGCGCGGTGCCGATCTGCGCGTAGGTGGCGTTGGTGTGCCCCGCGGAGACCACGACGCCGGCCGCCACCAGTTTTTCGATCATCTGCGGCGTGGTCATCTCCGGGGCGAGGGTGACGAGCGTGCGGCCGCCGCGCAATGAGGTGAGGAGCCCGAGCGCGCTCGGGTCGAGCTCGCGCAGCTTGGCCGGATCGTGCACGCCCTTGCGCGCCACGTTGAGGAACGGGCCCTCGATGTGGATGCCCAGCACGCCCGGAACGCCGGCCTCGATGGCGCTGCGCACCGCCGCGATCGCCCGCGCCATGACCTCCAGATCCGTGCTGATGAGCGTCGGCAGAAAGCCGGTGGTGCCGAAGCGGCGGTGAGCGCGGCCGATGGCGCGGATGGATTCGACGCTGGGCGCGTCGTTGAAGAGCACGCCACCCCCGCCGTTGACCTGCGAGTCGATGAAGCCCGGCAGCAGCAGCCGCCCGCCGAGATCGTAACGCTCGGCGCGCCGCACGCGCCGGTCGGAAGGCGCGACGATGTCGAGAATGCGTCCCTCGCTCAGCAGCACGCACCGACCTTCCGCGAGCCGGTCCTCGCGCAGCACCCGACCGTTGATGAGCGCAACGCTCATCAGAGGGTCTCGGTCACCTTGTGAAGGTGCGGCGGCCGGTCCGGGTCGCGCCCACGCGCGAGCGACAGCGCATTCGCCATGCGGTAGAAGCTCTGCGCGTACAGCAGCGGTTCGATCACCGGATGCGCGACTTCCGTGGGCAGGATGGTCGCACCCGCGGCGCTCCCGCCGGCCAGCAGTACGTCCGCCCCTTGCGCCGCGAGCTCGCTCGCCAGCTGCGCAACGCCCGTGCGGCTCTCGTCGTTCTGCGTGAAGATCAGCAGCGGGAAACCCGCGCGCACCAGCGCCATGGGACCGTGGCGCAACTCCGCCGCGCTGACCGCTTCCGCATGCAGGCCGCAGGTCTCCTTGAGTTTGAGCGCAGCCTCCTGCGCGATCGCCAGCCCCAGGCCGCGTCCCACGACGTACAGGTTGTTCGCCGCCGTGAGGCGGGTGACCGCCGCGCTCCAGTCGAGCTGCCAGGCACGCTCGAGCAGTTCCGGTGCCTGCTGCAGGGCCGCCGCCAGCTGCACATCGCGCGTCCAGTTCGCGACCAGGTGCACGATCGCGGCGAGCGAGGCGATGTAGGACTTGGTGGCCGCGACGCTGCGCTCGAGCCCCGCGCCCAACGGGATCAGCTCGTCGGCGAGCTGTGCGAGCGGTGAGTTTTCCGCATTCACCAGCGCCACGATGTACGCGCCAGCCGCACGCGCACCGCTCACGAATGCCAGAAGATCGGGGCTGGCCCCCGACTGCGAGATCGCCAGCACCAGGGCGCCGGAGAGATCCGGCCGCGCGTCGTAGACCGAGCTCACCGAGGGCGCCGCCGAGGAGGTGAGCAAACCTAAGCGCGTTTCGATGAGGTAGCGGGCAAAGGTGGCGGCGTGATCGGAGCTGCCGCGCGCGCAGGTGACGACGGCGCGCGGCGGCGCCTGTCGCAACCGTTCGGTAAGTCGCGCGACGCGCGCCGCGTTGGCCTGCAGCTGTTCGCGCACCGCATCCGGCGCCTGGGCCGCCTCGCGATACATGTGCGTGCTCGCCTGCGCCGCGTTCACGAGGAGTCGCTGAGCTCGGCGACGAAATCGTAGATGTCGCCGCGATAGTAGGACTGGGTGAACTCCACGGCGCGGCCGTCATCGAGAAATCCAACGCGCTCGACCAGCAGGCCCGCGTCCTGCTCCTTGGCCTGCAACAGTTTCGCCTGCTCGGCGCTGAACAGCACCGCCCGCAGCCGCTGCAGCGCACGCACCGGACGGTTGCCGGCGCGCTCGAGCGCCACGTACAGCGATGACTCCACCGCATCCACCGATGGCAGGCAGGTCGCGAGGATGGTCGCGTATTCGAGTGCCATGGGCGCATCGTCCGCGAAGCGAATGCGGTGGAAGCGGTACACCGGCGTGCCCGGACTGGCGCGCAGCGCCGCGCGCCCGCATGTCCTCGGAGAACGAAGTCAGCTTGGAGAAATTCTTCTCGACGCGCGCGCGCACGAAAGTTCCCGACCCCTGCCGCCGCACCAGCATGCCTTCGCTCACCAGTCCGTCGATCGCCTTGCGCACCGTGATGCGCGACACACTGAAGTCGGTCGCCAGATCGCGCTCCGGCGGCAGAGCATCGTCCGCAGCTAACACGCGTGACTCGATCGCCTGGCGCAACGCGCGCTGCAGTTGCTGGTAGAGCGGCAGGCTGCTCGTCTCATCGAGCTTGCCGACCGCCTGTGACAGCGGCGTCAAGGTGGCTCTCCGACCGGTGCGACAAACAGTGTCATACTACCATTATAAGACCAGTCTGTTGCTAGCGAGATACAAGCTAAATCATAACTTATTGAAAATAATATTCTAAAACGTCATAACCCCTGAATGGTATCTACAGGGATAGCATTTCACTACGAGTGGTACTATATTGGCATGTAAGTGGTCCCAGCAAGGGAATGCGCGCGGACGTTCGAAAGCGAGCGATCCCCTGAGGTCTCGCGGGAGTTGGGACACGGCGTGAACGGCATCGGCTAACGACAACATCCGGGGTGGGTCAATCATGAGAATCGCAAGGTCGACGTTGATCGGAACCGCGGTCGCCATGGCTCTGTTCGGACGCAATGGCGTGGTTCACGCACAGGCAAGCGGCACAACAGCGTCCAATCCAGAGGAGCTGCAGGAAGTCCTCGTGTACGGCATCCGTGCGAGCTTACGTGAATCGCTCGAGACTAAGAGGCAAGCGACCGGGGTCGTCGACGCCCTGACCGCCGAGGACGTTGGGAAGTTTCCAGACAAGAATCTCGCTGAAGCACTGCAGCGCGTCCCGGGCGTAGTAATCAACCGCGAGTTTGGTGAAGGCGAGCGCATCAACCTGCGTGGCACGGCAGCAAACTTGACTCGAACACTGCTCAACGGGCATTCGCTCGCGACCGCGGACTGGTTCATTCTCGACCAACTGGCCACCACGCGCAGCTTCAACTACCTGATGCTGCCTGCGGACATTATCGGCAAGGTGGTGGTTCTCAAGAGTGCGCAGGCAGATGTGGAGGAGGGTGGTATCGGCGGCACGGTCGACGTTGCCACGCGCAATCCCCTCGACCTGAACCCGTTCACGGCGTACGCATCCGTGCAAGGCGGATACTCGGAGATGTCCGGCAAGACGGATCCGCAGGGTACGGGTCTGATCAGCTGGAGGGACAAGGACGATAGATTCGGAGTACTACTCGCCGCGATCTATCAGGAGCGACACCTGCGCCGCGATGGCGTAGAGGTGCTGGGGTATCAGCCGGTGAGCGCGAGTGATCCGACCCTCGTCCCAGCGCTCATCGGGTCGGCGCTGTTCCAGCAGGACCGCATCCGCAAGGGTGGCAATATCGGCCTGCAGTTCAAGCCGACCGACCAGGTGCTCGTCAATGTGACGGGTCTGCTGTCCGAGTTCGATGCGAACAATGTGAACGAGAACTATCTGGCCTGGATTACCCGGGCGCTCGGTAATGGCGGAACGCTCAGCAATACCACGGTTCAGAACGGCACCGCGGTTGCCGGTCGGGTCGCGTCCTTGAACAACGGCACCCAGGACTTCGCAGTCGTCTACGACGCGATCGATCGATTCGCCAGAGCCACGACTCGCAATGTCGATTTCGACGCAATCTACAGGCCGACGGACGACTGGACTACGCACCTCAAGATCGGCTACACGGATGCCACGGGCAACACCAACGGCCAACCGTTCGTCGAGTTCGGCGCGCCCGCCGTCCTCAACTATGACTTGAGAGGCACCGCGCCGCAGGTCCAATTCGCGCCCAACGGCAACGGGGTGACCGTCGATCCCACCAATCCCGCCTCGCTGCAACTCATCTTCGGCTCTCTGCATCAGATCTTGAACGACGACCGGGAGCAGTACGGCTACCTCGATGCCGCCAAGAAACTCGACGCCGGCCCGTTGAAGTCACTGAAGTTCGGCATCAAGCGCACTAATCACGAGCGCGACCTGACGTTCAACGCGACGACCTACGGCGGATTCTTTGTTCCCATAAACACGCTGCCGGCCTCAACGTTCGCCGGAGGCGTAACCCCGGGGGACTACCTCAAGAACATCTCCAGCCCGGGCACTTTGACCAACTATTGGCAGGTGAACACGGGTGCCGTGGAGCGCGTGCTCTTTGCTGAACTTGAACACTCGGGGCGCGTGTTGTATCCGCAGCAAAGCTTCTCTGCACAGGAGAGGACCA
>VBNP01000256.1 GCA_005877965.1 Gammaproteobacteria bacterium
CGCCGAACAACGCCTGGTCGCTCTATGGCCTGAAGACGACGTTCGAGAAGCAGGGCATGGCGGCAGAAGCTCGCGAAGCCGAGAGATATCTCGCGCGCGCCTGGAGCGGCGATCGCAAGCGCCTGGACCTGCAGCGGCTCTGACTTCCGTACTTAGTACGTAATTAATGTAACTGGAGGAGACATGCGTAACCAACTCATCGCCGTAGTCGCAGCGCTATTCACCGCAGGCGCGTTCGCGCACGACGAAGATTCCGGCAAAGGCCAGCTCGGCAAGGTCAATTTCGCGAACTCGTGCAGCCCGAAGGTGCAGCAGAACATCTCGCGGGCCGTCGCGATGCTGCACTCGTTCTGGTGGCCGGCCGGCCAGAGCACGTTCCAGGAGATCGCCGCCGAGGATCCGAATTGCGTGGTCGCGGCATGGGGCTTCGCTTCGATCCTGATGTACAACCCGTTCGTCGGCGGCACGCCGCCCAATGACGTGGCGCGCGCGCAGGCGGCGATCGACAAAGGCCGCCAGATGGGCGCCAAGACCCAGCGCGAGAAGGACTATCTCGAAGCGGTGGCGGCCTATTGGGAGGACTATGCGAACCGCAACGAGCGCCAGCGTGCGCTCGCGCGCTCCAAGGCCTACGAGGCGCTCGCCGCCAAGTATCCGAAGGACGACGAGGCGCAGATCTTCAATGCGCTCTACCTCATCGCCATCCAGCAGGCGTCGGACCAGACCTACAGCAATTCGCTCAAGGCCGCGGCAATTCTGGAAAAGCAGTTCGCCAAGTATCCGAACCACCCGGGCGTGGCGCACTACCTGATCCACAGCTATGACGCGCCGCCGATCGCGCAGAAGGGTGTGCCCTCGGCCAGGCGCTACGCCGGCATCGCGCCGGCGGCGCCGCACGCGCTGCACATGCCCTCGCACATCTTCACGCGCGTCGGCGCATGGCAGGATTCCGTGGCGACCAACCGCCGCTCGGCCGACGTCGCGCTGAAGGGCAACGAAGGCGACGATGCGCTGCACGCGATGGACTACATCGTCTACGCAAACCTGCAGCTCGGCCGCGACGGCGAGGCGCGCAAGACCTACGAGCAAGCGGCGCGAGTGAGCCCGTCTACGCCGCGGTTCGTCGGGCCGTATCCCCTGGCGGCGATGCCCGCGCGCCTGGCCGTGGAACGCGGCGCGTGGCGCGAAGCGGCGCAGCTGCAGCCCATGCAGAGCAAGTTCCCATTCACGGAGGCCGTCACTCACCAGGCGCGCGCGATCGGCGCGGCGCGCATGGGCGATGCGGCGGCGGCGAAGGCGGATCTCGAGAGAATCACGGAGAAGCGCGACGCGCTGCGCGCGGCGAAGAACGACTATTGGGCGACCGAAGCCGAAGTGATGCGCCTCACGGCGGCCGCCTGGGTCGCGCTCGCCGACAGCCGCGGCGAGGAGGCGCTCGGCCTCGCGCGGGAGGCCGCGGACCTCGAGGACAAGAACGAGAAGCATCCGGTGACGCCGGGGCGCATCCTGCCGGCGCGCGAGCAGCTCGGCGACCTGCTGATGGAGCTCAAGCGTCCGGCCGAAGCCCTGAAGGAGTACGAGCAATCGCAGACGCGCGAGCCCAACCGCTTCCGCAGCCTCTATGGCGCGGCGCTTGCCGCCGAGATGGCGGGCGATGCCAAGGCCGCCCGCCGCTACTACACCCGGCTGGTGCAGATCGCCGGCAAAGGAGAGCCGCTCAGGGTCGTAATTATTCGGGGAAGGCCCCAATGAAAATCAATTGGGGTCTGTCCCTGGTTCTGGGTCTGTGGTGTCTGGCAGCGTTCGCCCAGAGTTTTCCTACCAGGCCCATGAAGATCCTGGTGCCGGCTGCCGCCGGCAGCTCGCCCGACATCCGCGCGCGGCAGATCGCGGCGAAGCTCTCGGAGGCGTTCGGCCAGGCGGTGATCGTCGACAACCGGCCGGGCGCGAATGGCCTGATCGCGGCGCGCGAGGCGGCAAGAGCACCGGCCGATGGGCACACGCTGTTCCTCGCGCTGATCAACAACGCCGTGGCCGACGCGCTCAGCCCGGATCCGTGCTGCCGGCTGGGCATGGAGCTCTTGCCGGTGTCGCGCTTCTCGATGACGCCGTACATCATCGTGGTGCATCCGAACGTGCCGGCGCAGTCGCTGAAGGAATTGCTCGAGCAGGCCAGAGCGAAGCCCGAATCGGTGAGCTACGCCTCGCATGGGCCGGGCAGTCTTTCCAACCTGCTCGGGGAATGGCTCAAGACCGAGTGGGGCGCGCGGCTCCTGGAAGTGCCCTACAAGGGCGTGAACTCCGAGATCCCCGACCTGCAGAGCGGCCAGGTGATGAGCGCCTTCATCGTGCCGCAGGTGGTGGTCGCGGCGATCAAGGCCGGGAAGCTGCGCGTGCTCGCGGTGACCGCGCGCGAGCGGCTCGCGATCCTGCCCGACGTGCCGACGACCGCGGAGGCCGGCGTGCCCGGCCTCGAGGCGGTGGTGTGGAACGGCATCTTCGTGCCCGCCGGAACGCCGCAGGCCGTAGTGCAAGCGCTGCACCGGGAACTGGTGCGCGCCTACAACGCGCCCGAGATCCGCGAGCAGCTGCGCGCCGGCGGCTCCTATGCCGCCGCCGACACGCCCGAGGAGTTCGCCGCCTTCGTGCGCGCCGAGAAGGAAAAGTGGGGCCGCGTGATCCGCGAGGCAGGCATCAAGGCGCCCTGAGTTTCACCGGGGTTTAACAGGGGCCGACCCCGATTTCGTTTAACAAGCGCGGCGACATTCTCTGTGGGCCATGCCGGGGCACCGCGCCCCATCGTCGTGCGTAATCTGGCGGACGTTACCTTTACGCCCATGGGCCAGAGACTGCTGCCGCAAAACCTGATCGATCTCTACGCGCACTCGCTCGCGATCGAGCGCGAGGCCTTCAAGCGCTTCGTCGAGCTCGAGCGCTTCATGCGCGATGTGGGGATGGACCATATCGCCGAGGAGTTCGAGAAGATCGGCAAGGAGGAGCAGGAGCAGTACGAGGCGCTCGCCATCGGCACTGCCGAGCGCGCGCTGCCGGCGCTCGAGAGCTGGGAGTACGCCTGGCACTACCTCGGGCCCGACGCCGACCGGGTCAACGCGCCGAAGAATGCCCGCGATGCGATCAAGCTCGCGCTCATGACCGAGCGGCGCGCGCAGAACTTCTACATCGACGTCGCCGAGCACGCCAACGACGACGCGGTGTGTGCCTTCGCCGCGGAGATGGCGGCCGACGAGCAGCGCCACGTCGCGCGCCTCGAGCAGCTCTTGGCGCGCGAGCCGGAGCCCGCCAAGAGCTCCGACGAAGACGCCGAAATCCTGCGCCGCTAGCTCTTAAAGACCCACTCGCCGTTGCCCTGCCGGCAGGCGACGCCCTTCACCGCGTCGCTTAGCTTGCCGGTCGATACCTTGGTCACGAATTCGCGGCAAGGGGTCGTCTTGTCCCCGACGTTGCGCGTCGGCGTGAGCTCGTACTGCACGCCGGAGCTGTTCTGCCACTTCACGGTATTCCTTTCGCCCGCGAGCTCGAGCGCATGACCCATGCAGCCGCGGTCGGCGTCGTCGATCGCGCGGCCGATCTTCGCGCCGATCACGGCGCCGAGCACGCCGCCTACGAGGATCGCGACCGGCCGGTTCTCGTTCTTCGCCGCGCGCGAGCCGACCGCCCCGCCGACCACGCCGCCGAGCACCGCGCCCACCGCCTGGGTGTTGCAGTGGCCTTCGAGCACGCCGTAGTCCTTCTCCCATTTCTTGCCGGTGTAGCCGACGTAGTTCGGATCGTTTTTCTTGCGCCAGCCGTGCGCGGGCGCCCAGGGCGGCGGATCAGCCGGTGCCGGCACCGGGACCAGGGCGAGCGTAAAGAGCGCGACCAGCGCGAGTTGCGTGCCTTTCATGTGAACTCCCCTCGATACTGTTGGTATGAGGAGAGTGTAGATCAACCCAGGTGTGAACTTTTTCTCAGAAACCGATTTTCGACGCGCCGGCGGCCGCCGCCGGCGATTGCGCTGCGCCCACTGCCGGCACCGCCGGCGCCATCTTCGCAAGCCCCACCTCGAGCAGCTTCTCCGTCTGCTGCACCAGCTCGACGGCCGTCGCGTTGTCGTACAGGAGGCTGCCGCCTTTGGCAGTGATGCGCACGCGCGTCGCGTGTTTGGTGATCGGCTCGATGTCGATCTCGATGTCGCGGTTCTCAGCGCGCGCGAAGATCGTCTCGCCGGTGTCGAACCTGCTCGTGCTGTCGAGCGCGAGGCCCATGCGCTCGAGCGCCGCGATCGAGGCGCTCTTCACGGCGGCCACCGGCGCGGTGAAGGTGCGCGAGGCGACGCCGTCCATGTTGTAGCGCAGTGCCGCGGAAGCGCTCGCGCCGAGGATCGCGATCGCGACCGGCTCGCAGGCGGCGATCGGCAGGCACGCTCCGAGGAGGAAAAATACGCAGTAGCGCGCCATATGGCGTCACGCTGCCCCTCGTCACACTACGCATCAATCCGCTACGCGTAGTTCCACAGGCGATGACGTTGGCGCCCGACAGCGCCTTATAGTGCGCGCGCATGCTCCGGCTCCTCATCCTCTTCAACTCCAACCGCCCGCGGGGCCGCCTCGCGCTTTCCGTGGCGGGCATCGCGCTCGGCGTGGCGCTCGGCTACGCCGTGCATCTGGTGAATCGCGCGGCGGTCGAGGACGTCGCCGCGGCCGTGCGCTCGGTGGCGGGAGAAGCCGACATCGAGGTGCGCGGCGGGCGCGCCGGCTTCGCC